>CBDUEZ010000170.1:0-9394 GCA_965366355.1 uncultured bacterium | reverse complement strand
AGCGCCTGCTCCTGGTGATCTGATCGAACGGAGAAACGTCGCCTTGAGGCGAGTGGGAGGCCGTGCCGGAACGGGTCCGCGTGCCTGAGGGGCGCTGGGCGCCCCCGCGGTGACCCGGGTTGGGTTCCGGGTGCGATAGCGCCTTCCCCTACGTCGGACCGACCGCCTGAAAGCTGAGCCCCTGCAGTCGGCTCTCCACGTCGAACTCGCGGTAGTCACAGGTGAGCTCCTCGCCCGCCTCGATGGCCCGCAGGGTGATCGTGAACTGCGGGTCGGCATCCGAACAGTTCGGCGCCGTGGAGTGGTTCATGAACCGGGCGTTGTCGCCGCACAATACGTAGAGTCCCGAGTCGCCCAGATAGACGTAGTGGCGCATGCGTGACTGGAAGGGCTCCGGGAAGCGACTGAGCTCGTCGGCGGTCATCTTCCAGTCGACCCCTTCCGTGTATTCCCAGATTCGGGTGCCGGTCGGGAGGTGATCGGATGAAAAAAGCCCTACGCCGGCGATCCGGCTCGGGGCGAGATATGTGGACACGCGAAGCATGCCGGGGGAGTGCTCGTGCCCGCGCGACGATCGCCGGCGGCGGGAAGTCGAGGTCGATCGACCCCGAAAGTTTTCGTGATGACGCGGAGTCGTCGAGGCGACCCGACCGGCCCCGGTCGCGACCCACGTTCGTGAGTAGCGCGCGGAACGATTGTCACGGCGGAGCCGGTCGTCAAGAGAATCGTGACTGGGTCGTGGGGGCGCGAGTGCGACAATTGTGCGCACCCCCCCCCCATCGAAGCGTCGCGGAGGCAAGCCACGTTCGGATGGCACGAATCTTCCACCGTTTGTTGGGGTCGGCCGCAGCTGTGTCCCGTTTGCTTGGAGTCCCACCCGTGATTACCCAACGCGCAACCGCCCTCCTCCTCCTCCTTTCGCTCGCTGTGGGAGCGTGCTCCGACGACCCGACCGACCCCGGCGCGAACGCCCCAACTCGTCTCAACGTCATGCTGACCGACGCTCCGGGAGATGTGTCGGCGGTCTGGGTCGAGATTGTTCGCGTGTATCTGCAGGGGGGAGATGGTCCGATAGACCTCCTCGCAGAGCCCACTGAGCTCATTGAACTCACCGAGCTGGTCGGAACTGCGGTGATTCTCGCCGAGGATGTCGACGTGGCGCCCGGTACCTATGGGCAGCTCCGGTTCGTCCTGGGCGATGCCGTGCTCGAGGCGGACGACGGGTCGGTCTACGTGCTGGGCGACGCCGAACATCCGGACGGTTTGACGGCCACGGGCCAGCTTCAGTGCCCGAGCTGCCAGCAGAGCGGGCTCAAAGTGATCCTGCCCAGTGACGAATTCGAACTCCAGGGCGGTGAGACGACGGTAACTCTGGACTTCGACGTGTCGCAGTCGTTCGGCCACAAGGCCGGCAACTCCGGACGCTGGGTCATGAGGCCCACGATTCATGGAACCTGGCTGGCGGGTGGGCCCTCGACGGGCCCCGGGGTCTCGGGGCAGGTGACGCTGGCTTCGGGGGTCGAGATCCCCTCCTGCCCGGCGGGGGCCCCACGTGGCCTGGAGGATTTCGTGCCCCTGGCTACCGCGGTGACCCTCGTAGACGACGCGGGTCTACCGCTGGTCCGCACGGGCACGACCAGCTCCGACGGCGTGTTCACGCTCGGCCCGTTGGCTCCGGACGCGTATCTGCTAGGCTATTTCGGCGCGCTCGAACTCGAAGGTGCCGACCTGGAGTTCACTGCTTCAGTCACGCCTGCGCAGGCCCTCATCGGTGAGGTCGGGGTGGCCGATGTGGTCTATGAAATCACGTCGGCGGTGTGCCGGGTCTCAGGAGCCTAGAGGCGGCGCGGTGACGCCTCTGCTCTCGCAGAGGCGCCACCGCTTCACCCGGCTACCTTCGCCTGGTCTCCGCCGGCGTCAGTTCAGTTCGAACCGATCCAGCATCATCACCTTGTGCCACGCCTTCACGAAGTCGTGGACGAAGGCCTCACCGGCGTCGTCACAGCCGTAGACCTCGGCGATTCCGCGCAGCTGTGAGTTCGAGCCGAAGACCAGATCGGCCCGGGTGGCGGTCCAGCGCAGGTCGCCGGTCTGGCGATCCCGACCCTCGAAGACCAGCTCGTCATCGCTCGTGGCCTTCCAGGCGGTGCTCATATCCAGAAGGTGCACGAAGAAGTCGTTGGTGAGCTGTCCGGGGCGATCGGTGAAGACCCCGTGCTGGACCTTCTGGTAGTTGGCGTCCAGAACGCGCAATCCGCCGACCAGCACCGTCATCTCGGGCGCGGACAAGGTCAGGAGCTGGGCCCGGTCGACCAGCAGCTCCTCGGGCGAGAGGGAGTAGTCGTGACCGTGGTAGTTCCGGAAACCGTCGGCCACCGGCTGCAGCTTGTCGACCGAGTCAACCTCGGTCATCTCCTGGGTCGCATCGGTCCGACCGGGAGTGAAAGGCACGGTGAGGTCGTGACCGGCGTCTCGGGCCGCCTTCTCCACGGCGGCGCAGCCCCCGAGGACGATGAGGTCGGCCATCGAGATCTTCTTGCCGTGGTGCGCCTTGTTGAAGTTCTCGCGCAGGCCGCCGAGAACTTCCAGCACCTTGGCCAGCTTTCCGGGCTGGTTCACCTGCCAGTCCTTCATCGGGGCCAGTTGAATGCGGGCGCCGTTTGCACCACCGCGCATGTCCGATCCCCGGAAGGTGCTGGCCGACGACCAGGCGGTGTAGACCAGCTCGGAGACGGAGAGGTCGGTGGAGAGCACCGCGCTCTTGAGCATCTCGACATCGTCGGCGTTCACGAGCTCGTGGTCGACCGCAGGAATCGGATCCTGCCAGACCAGCGCCTCCTGGGGGGCGAGGTCGCCGAGGTAGCGGGAACGCGGTCCCATATCGCGGTGGGTCAGCTTGAACCAGGCCCGTGCGAAGGCGTCTTCGAGTTCGCTCAGATTCTCGTGGAAGCGCTTCGAGATCTTCAGGTATTCCGGGTCTTTGATCAGCGCGATGTCGGTCGTGGCCATGACCGGCGGGTGCCGAAGCTCCGGGTCGTGCGCGTCGGGCACGCTGTCTGCCGCCTGGCCGCCCTCGGGCACCCACTGCCACGCCCCGGCGGGACTCTTGGTCAGCTCCCACTCGAAGCCGAAGAGCGTATCGTAGTAGCCCGAGTCCCACTCGATGGGGGTGGGGGTCCAGGCGCCTTCGAGACCGCTGGTGAAGGTATCGACGCCCTTGCCGGTACCGTTGCGGTTCATCCAGCCGAAGCCCTGCTCGGCCATGCTTGCCGCCTCGGGCTCGCGACCTACCTTCGAGCCCTCGCCGTTGCCGTGCATCTTGCCGAAGGTGTGACCGCCCGCGATGAGGGCGACCGTCTCTTCGTCGTTCATGGCCATGCGGGCGAAGGTAACGCGAATGTCATGAGCCGCGGCCAGCGGATCGGGCTGACCATTGGGCCCCTGCGGATTCACGTAGATCAGCCCCATCTCGGCGGCGCCGACCGGATGCTCGAGCTCGCGCTCCTCCGTCCACCGCACGTCGTACGAATAGTGGGGATCGCCGTGGAAGGCCGTCTCGGAGCCCCAGTAGATATCGGACTCCGGCTCGTAGAAGTCCTCGCGGCCCCCAGCGAAGCCGAAGGTCTTGAATCCCATGGACTCCATGGCGCAGTCGCCCGAGAGGATGATGAGATCGGCCCAGGACAGCTTGCGCCCGTACTTCTTCTTGATGGGCCAGAGCAGCCGTCTGGCCTTGTCGAGGTTTCCGTTGTCGGGCCAGCTGTTCAGCGGCGCGAAGCGGATGGTCCCCGACGACGATCCCCCGCGACCGTCACCCACCCGATAGGTGCCGGCGCTGTGCCAGGCCAACCGGACGAAAAGGGGGCCATAGTGGCCGTAGTCGGCGGGCCACCAGTCCTGGGAGTCGGTCATGAGATCGTAGAGATCCTGTTTGACCGCCTTCAGATCGAGCTTCGCGAATTCCGCAGAGTAATCAAATCCCTCGCCCATCGGACTCGACACAGCAGAGCGTTGGTGCAGGATTCCCAGGTTCAGGGAGTTGGGCCACCACTCCGCACTCTGCGTGCCCTTGTGGTGCTTCTGCCCGGGTCCGGCGTTTGCGACGCCGCCATGCATGACGGGGCACTTACCGCCCGTCGAGGTCTCGTTTCCGTCCATGATCTTCACTGGTTCGAAAGGTGCGGGGAGGGATTAGATGTGACTGAACCCCGGCGCGGCCCCACGGTTTCGTTTTCCGGAGGTCGTGGCCCTCAGCCCGGCCACCCCTCCTGGGGCATCTTCGGCATGAGCCGGACGGCGTTCTCGAAGTACACCTTGCGGAGCACCTCGTCGGGCAGGTCGATCCCGTAGAGCTTCCAGTAGGCGTGGTAGTTGCGGTAGTAGTCGAAGTACTCGTCGCCGGTCTCCAGCACCCGCCAGTAGTAGGGGTACTCGCCGGGCTGGAAGGCGTCTTTGCCGAAGAGGATCCGGTCCTGGTAGCGCACGAAGAAGTCGTGCGCTCCACGCGGCTGGCGGCCGATGTCGTAGAGCACGGCCCCGATCTCGGTGTAGACGTTGGGGAGCTCGTCCATCAGGCGTCCCAGACGACCCAGATCATTGGCGTGCCAGCCCATGTGGGCGGTCACGAAAGTCGTGTTGGGGTGGCGCCGGAAGAGGTTGTCGCGCTCGTCGGCCAACTGCTCGAACGAGGGGAACTCGTCGGCCGGATACCGTCGGTTGGGAAAGAGGGCCTGCTCGAGCCAGCGCTCGTTGGTGTAGTCGAACTCCGCGAAGAACTCCGACGGGTCGGCGGTATGAATGAAGACGGGTAGCTCCAGCCGAGCGGCCGCCTCCCAGACCGGGTCGAGATCGGGATCGTCGATGTGAAGGCGCGACCCGTCGGCCTTCTGATACGACAGCCCCAGTCCCTTGCTGATCTCGCCGATGGCCACCGCACCCGCCGCCGCATCGGCCTCGAGCTGCGCCACGGCCCTCTCGGCCCACCCCGGTCCGACTCCGCGAAAGTCGATTCCGGTCATTACCCGCACGCGGTCGCGCACGTCGGAGGCTTCGATGGTCGCGATGTCGGAGCGGAGCCGTTCGCCCGACACGTTGCCGGCCACGATCATGACCTGGACGTTCAGCTTGTCCATCTCGGCGACCAGCGCGGCCAGTCCCTCGGGGGTCGAATAGCCTCCCGGGTGGCCGTGGAAGTCGACCGCGGGAAAGCGCGCCCGCGGCACGAGGTGCTCCTCGGTCACCAACGTCGACTCGGGCCGATAGTCGACGATGCTCGGCGGAGCGAACTGCGGTGCCTGGCATCGCCCGGGGCGAACCTCGGTCATGCCCTCGGGGCAGACCTCACCGGGGCCAATGGTGGTCGAGGGTGCGCCTCGGCCCTGACCCGCTGCGGGTGCGGCGGAGACGAGCGAGGTCAGAACGGCGGCGGCCACCAATGTGCGGTGCATGGAAGATCCTCGTGCGGTCGGGGTCGAGATGCGTTTTTACGCACCGAACATACCCTGAGATGAGGGAAACGGTCGTCTACGCCCGGAACCACTGTCGGTGCGCGGCGGCAACCGTTATCCGATCCCCGCCGACCAGGTGATCATTCCACCGATGAATGCACCGATGGGCACCCATGGCAGGAACGGATCGCCGTCTCCTTCTTCGCGCCTCAAGAGAAGGACGGCCGTTGCGACCCCTCCCATGACGGCCCCGAGTATAAAGCTCCCCGGTTCTTTCTCCTCGAGCTGAAACGCGGGGTTGGATGCCTCCCGAGGGGCGACCGGCCACTCGGCAGGAAAGGAGTGGTCGGCTGCGCGAACGATCGATGGCTCGGGTGCGGGGGCGCGACGCCGTGTTTCGGTCGAAACCGACGAGTTCTGAGCTCCAACGCCGGTGAAGCCCAGCAGGCTCATCACAGCCAGGCGCGACAGAACTCGTCCGGTCCTCATTCCGTTCTCCGTGATCTCGGCCAGGGGTGTGTGTCGTTCTCCGGTCGTCTACGCCGCGCTCCGTCCCGACAGCCTCCGGAACAGGTACGAGAACTGAAGCGCCTCGACCTCGGCCTGCTGCTCGGGAGTCACGCCCGAGCCGTGTCCCCCTTCGGTGTTTTCGAAATAGAGCACCGGGTGCCCCTGTTGGCGGAAGAGCTCGGTCATCTTGCGGGCGTGGCCCGGATGAACGCGGTCGTCGCGGGTCGTCGTCCAGATGAAGGCCTCGGGGTATTCGACGTCGGGCCTGAGGTTCTGATAGGGCGAGTACTCGCTGATATACGACCACTCCTCGGGCACGTCGGGATTGCCGTATTCGGCCATCCAACTCGCCCCCGCGAGAAGGAAGTGGTAGCGCTTCATGTCGAGAAGTGGGACGGCCGACACCACGGCGCCGTAGAGGTCGGGTCGCTGGGTCATGGCCACACCGACCAGCAGTCCCCCGTTGCTGCCGCCCATGATGCCCAGGTGCTCGGGCGAGGTGATGCCCCGAGCGATCAGATCTTCACTCACGGCGATGAAGTCGTCGTAGGCCCGCTGGCGATTCTCCTTCAAGGCGGCCCTCCACCACGCGGGGCCGAACTCTCCGCCCCCGCGAATGTTGGCCAGCACGTAGACGCCGCCGGCCTCCACCCAGTTCTTCCCCGTCGAACCCAGATAGGCCGGGGTGCGGGAGATCTGGAAACCCCCGTAGGCGGTCTGGAGCGTGGGATTCGAGCCGTCCAGCGGTGCGTCTTCGTGTCGCACCACGAAGTAGGGCACCTCGGTGCCGTCGGCCGAGGTGGCGTAGAACTGTTCGGTGATCACGCCGTCGGCGGCGAACTCATGGGGCAGGCTCGCGACCTCTCGCACCGATCCGTCTTCGTCGGCGAAGTAGAGGGTGGTGGGCTGGGTGAAGGAGCTGAAGCTGAAGAAGAAGCGGTTGTGCTCCGACGAGGTGCCGTTGGCGACGATGGCGACCGACCCCATCGACGGCGTCTCGATGGCCTCTCGGGTCCATCCCGCGTCACCGTGCGTGAATCGGAGCAACTGCCCCTGCACGTCGGTCAGCATCGTGATGAGCACGTGGTCTTTGGTGGTCGATATCGCGTTGATGCTGGAGCGTGGTCCGGGCTCGAGCACGACCTCGATATCGGTTCGGCCGGCCACCAAAGCCTCGAGGTCGGTGCTCACAACCGAGCCCTCCGGGTAGCTCCGACCGCCCACGGTCCACTCCGACACCAACTGCACGATGAGGTGGTTCCCGGAGACGGCGGTCGTGGCGTCGTCGGGAATGTCGAGTCGAGCCAACCGACCGTCGCGCACGAGGTGGGTGTCTGCCGTGAAGATCGTCTTGAGCCGGGCAATCGTCGGCTCCGAGCCCCGGTGCGTCTCCATCGAGCCCACCGCGACCGCCATATCGCCGTCGTCGATCGCAAAGACCTCCGAGGCGGCCGAGAAGGGAGTCCCCCGTTCCCACAGCCGGACCGTCGCGGCATAGCCGGACGTCGTGACCGGCTCGCCCTCGCCCGAGGTCGCGACCAGGATGTGATCGCCATCGACCCACGCGGCCGACACCTTCGCGGCGGGCAGAGTGAAGCCGCCCGAGACGAAGCGCTTCTCCACGAGATCGAACTCTCGCACCTCGCTGGCGTCGGAACCGCCGGGCGAGAGGAAGACGAGACAGCGGCGGTTGGTCGGAGCGTGGCAGAGCATCGCGCTGCCGAAGAGCGACTTGAACGCCCAGGGCACTCCATCGGTGTCGGAGAGGGCGTCGATGTCGATCACCGTCTCCCACGCGGGGTCGCCGGCAAGGTAGTCGTCCCAGTCGGTCCGGCGCAGGATTCCGCGGGGGTGCGTCGCGTCGGTCCAGAAATTGTAGACCTGACCCGCCATGATCGTCGGCGTCGCGATTCGATCCGACGAGGTCAGAATCTCCATCGTTTGATCAAAAATCTGTCGATAGCGCGGATGAGCCATCAGGGTCGCGCGGGTCTCGGCGTTACGCTCCTCGGCCCATTGCAGGGCGCCCGTTCGCCTTCGACCTCTTCCAGCCAGAGGTTGGGATCGGTGGCGTTCTGAGCGGCCAGCGTGTTCACGGGCAGGACAACTCCGATGAGCGCCAGGGTCGCGGCAGCGGCCTGGGCGGAGAGGGTGGCAAAGCGCACGATGGAGCCTCCGATGGAGGGAATGCCGGTGGGCGAACGTAGGATCGAGTCGCCCGTTCGGCCAACACCGACGCCCCACCCGCCCCCCTCTAGCTGCTCCCGCGCAACCGAACGGCGAGGCGGTCGGCCATGGCTCGCGGGTGCCGCACCAGCAGCCCGGGGAATTCAACCATCACCCGGCCCCATTGTTTCTCCCTCAGGTGATCGCCCAGGCGGTCGAGACGGTCGCGCACGACGAAATGTCTGTAGAGGTTGCGACGCCCGCGCCTCAGCGCCGCCTCGAGGGTTGGATTGCCCTGGACGGTCGGCTCCTGAAGCGTCAGCACCTCGAGCATGGATTCGTAGATCAGCATGCGATTGCCCGACATGTTCGACTCGTGAACACGATACTCGCCGACCATCTCTTGCGAACACATGATGGGGTGCTTCCGCGCCAGGCGCAGGTAGATCTCGACATCCTCGCAGGCTTTCAGCTTTTCGTCGAAGCCGTGGGTCTCGAGCAGCATGGAGCGGCGAAACATGACCCCCAGGGGGGCGCCGACGAAGTTGCCCTCGAGAAGGCGCTCGTACGACGGCTCCCCTTCGAAGCTGGTGGGCCCCCACGCGGTCAGCAGCTCCCGGTTTTCGTCGACCGGCAGATTGAAGCCCCAGATGAAGGCGACCTCCGGGTGTTCGTCCAGCTGACGAGCGTGGACCGGGAGGGCCTCCGGCATCAACCGATCGTCGGCGTCGAGAAAGACGATGTAGGTGCCGGTCGCCGCCGCGAGTCCCCGATTGCGCGCGGCGCTCAGCCCCCGGTTCTCCTGACGGATCAACTCGACTTCCGGAAAGTCTGCGACGGCCGACGGCACATCGTCGGGCGAGCCGTCGTCGACCACGATCACCTGCTCGGGGGGCCGGCTCTGCCCTCGAAGACTCGCGAGGGCGTCAGGTAGAAATCGCGCCTGATTGTAGCAGGGGAGCACGACGGAAATAGACATGGCGGGGGGTGCGAGGCGGGGGGGGGACGCACATCGCCATGCAAGAGAGATGCCGAAAATTCTGCTATGCCTCCAAACCGAAGTCCCGCATGCGGCGCCAGAGAGTCGTCCGGCTCATCCCGAGCAGCTCGGCCGCGCGGGCCCGCGATCCGTCCGCCTCGACGAGCGCGGCTTCGATCGCGGCGCGCTCGTCGTCGTCGGACGGACTCTGATACCGAGTCTCGCGAGGGTCGGGGCCCCTCTGGCTCTGCGGGTCGCGAATCGACGCAGGGAGGTGTTGTGCCTCGATACG
>CBDUEZ010000169.1:0-9400 GCA_965366355.1 uncultured bacterium | reverse complement strand
CGCCCGAGGAAAACTCCGGTCCCCAACTCGTCGACGTGGTGCCGGACCTCACGAACGCGGAGGGTGGCTGAGGGCTCGGCCGGGCCCGGTCAGTTCACCGGGCGGGAGAGCCGCAGCGCCACCTCGGCGGTGCGCAGGTCGAGGCGCCCTGCGGTCCCTTCGAAGGCCGGATTGAAGCCGCGGAGCCACCGGCCCTCGAGCCCCACACGGAATCGGCCGGGCCAGGCCACGTCGAGGGCCACCCCGATGAAGCCCCCCGTCTCGGTCCTGGCTGGATCGGCGAAGGCGACCTCCAGGTCCGGCGAGCGTCGCGTGCTCAACGGGTAGGCCACCTCGAATCCCACGAAGGGAAAGAGCGAAAGCCTGCCGAGGTGCAACCGGGGTCCCACTGAGATGGGCAGGCCCAGCACATCGCTCTCGGCGCCGCCCCCGCCCCTCGTCTCATCCCCGCCGCGGCGCGACCATCTGCCCTCGACCCGAATGTCGAGAGGACGGATCGGAGATTCGACATCGCCGAAGATGCCGAGGGTCCACCCGGTACGGCGCGTGAAGTCGACGGTCGCCGGGCCGTCGAACCGGGCCGCGACCCCGCCGATCGAGAGGCCGACCCAGGCGTCCTGTCCCGCCAGGGAGCCGCTGCAGAGGAGGGCGAGGACGACCCCGATCCAGGCGCGGTCGTGGGCACGCCTCGTCCCGCTCCGCCGCGTCACGAGACCGGATCTCGCTGAACCGCCCGGACGATCCGGCCCCCGTGCTCCTTTCCGTTCTCGATGAAGATCTTGTTTGCGTTGTGACCGGCGGCCAGGACACCGGCAATGAAGACCCCGGGGACGTCGGTCTCCATGGTCTCGGGGTCGTGGGTCGGGATCCCGGTCGCCTCGTCGATCGACACTCCCAGCGAGCGCAGCAGGGTGGGGTTGGCCCGCCACCCGGTCATGGCCACCACTTCGTCGTTGGGAATGGTGCGGGTCTCCCCGGTGTCGACGTGTCGAAGCACCACTTCGTTCCAGCGGATCTCGGCCACGCGGTGGCGCCAGTGAACGGGGATCTCGCCCTTCTCGAGACGATTGGTGATGTCGGGAACCACCCACGGCTTCACGCCTCGATCGATCTTGTCTTCGAAATGAACCAACTGGACCCGCACATCGTTGCGGTACATTTCCAGTGCTGCTTCGACCGCCGAGTTTCCGGCCCCGACGACCAACACGTCGCGGTCGGTGAAGGGGTAGGGCTCGTAGTAGTAGTGGTGCACCTTCGAGAGCTCTTCGCCCTCGACACCGAGGGCGTTGGGTTCGTGGAACCCCCCGGTGGCGACGGCGACGTTCCTGGCTCGCGCCTCGACGACTTCGCCGTCTCGTCGCCGGAGGGTGAGCCGAAACGACGCGCCGTCCCGAACGACGGCGGTCACGTCGTGGTACTGATGCACCTCGACACCGTAGTGTTTGACGACACGCCGATAATAGGCCAGAGCGTCGCGCCGGGTCGGCCTCGGATCCGGGATCGTGAAGGGGACACCCCCGATCTCCAGCTTCTGGGCCGTGCTGAAGAACGACATGTAGTAGGGGTAGTTCAGCAGCGATGTCGTCAGCGGGCCTCGGTCGAACAGCACGACCCGGGTGTCGGTCCCTGCAGCGGCCGCGCCCACGGCGATTCCGCAGGGGCCTGCGCCCACCACGGCCACGTCGATCATTTCGGTCATCAGTCGTCCTTCGGCGTTTCGGCGATTCGCGGGGATCGTCGTCGCCCGCAGCCGAGTCTGTAGACCCGACGCCGGAGGCCGGGTTCCGGGGAGGCTCTGCGTGTCGTAGCTTGGCCCCCCACCACTTCCGAGGCAGCCATGCACGACCCACCCGAGACGACGGCCCAGACAACCTCGCGACGCGGCGTCGGCCCGGGCTGGATCGTGGCCGCGGCGTTCATCGGACCAGGCACGGTGACGACCGCGACGCTCGCAGGTGCGCGGTACGGAGGCGATCTGCTCTGGGCCCTTCTGTTTTCCGCCCTTGCGACCATGGCGCTGCAGGAGATGGCGGCCCGGCTGGGACTCGTGACGGGCTCGGGGCTCGGTGAGGCCGTTCGCCGGAGTTTTTCGGGCGCGGGGCGGGTCGTGGCCATCGCCCTCGTGGTGGCGGCGATCGGGCTCGGCAACGCCGCGTATCAGACGGGCAATCTTCTCGGCGGTGCCCTTGGGGTGGAGGGGATCGTGGGCGGTGATGTGCGCGGCTGGGCCGCCCTGATCGGCACGGCGGCCGCTCTCCTCCTCTGGTCGGCGAACTACCGCCTGGTCGAGCGCGCCATGATCGGATTGGTCATGGTGATGTCGGTGGTGTTCCTGGCCACGGCGATCGTGGTTCTGCCGAGCGTCGAGGCTCCCCTTCGAGGACTGTTGATGCCCCGACTGCCCGACGCCGGAGCTCTCCTCGTCGCGGTCGGCCTCATCGGGACCACCGTGGTACCCTACAACCTGTTCCTCCACGCGGCGGCGGTCGGAGAGCGATGGGGGGGGGCGGCCGATCTACCCCTGGCCCGCCGCGATCTGGTGTTGTCGATCGGCGTCGGCGGGCTCGTGAGCATGGCGATTCTCCTCACGGCAGCGGGCACCCTGGCGGGCGGCGACGGCGAGGTTACCGGAGCCGCCGATATGGCCCGGGCCCTCGAACCGATCCTCGGGGCGTGGGCCGGGCTGGCGTTTGCGGTGGGGTTGTTCGCGGCGGGCATGACATCGGCGATCACCGCCCCCCTCGCGGCGGCCTATGCCGTTGCGGGTGCGTTGGGATGGGAGCGAGACCTTCGATCCCCCCGACTCCGCGCGGTCTGGGGGTCGGTGCTGGGAATCGGAGTGTTGCTGGCGGTGCTCGGTGTTCGGCCGGTTCCCGCCATCGTGTTTGCACAGGCCGCCAACGGCATTCTCCTGCCCGCGATCGCCGTGTTCCTTCTTGTGGCCGTGAACAATCGATCGCTGATGGGCTCCCGCGTAAACGGCCCATGGGCAAACCTGGCGGGCGGGATCGTGGTCCTGGTCGCGACGGTGCTGGGCGGTCGGGCTATCCTGTCGGTGCTCGGCCTCATCTGATCCCCCACTACCCCCCCGACCATGTCCGGATCTGCAGAATCGGAGGCCCGCAAGGCGCTCCAGCGTCTTCGAAGGGCAGCGGAAAAATCACTCCGGGAACTCGAGGCTCTCGAGGGCGCCTTGAGCCACGCCGAGGGGTCGGACTTTCCGCACCACACCTACGAAAAGGTGAGAGAGGCTCTCGAAACCGTCGACTCGTTCGTCGACGACGAGGCGCAGCGCCTCCAGGAGAAGATCCTCCACGCGGGAGGCCTCGAGCCGGGTCGCGTGCGCCGCACGGGCGGGGGCGCGTGAGACGTCGCCGCTTCGTGGGTGTCGGAGGGGTGGCCGCCGTGGGAGGACTCGCGGCCCCGTCGCTTCTGCTTTCGTCGCGAACACAAAAGGCGGATCTCGTGTTGCGCGGGGCCACGGTGTTCGATGGCACGGGTGCCCCGGGGCGCGAGGTCGACGTGGCCGTGGTCGGAGATCGCATCTCGGCCGTCGGTGGATCACTCGAGGCCGGGACGTCGGACATCGATCTTCGGGGCCTCGCGCTCGCTCCGGGATTCATCGACATCCACTCCCATAGCGACCTCTCGCTGTTGGTCGAACCGCGGGCGGAAAGTCGCATTCGCCAGGGGATCACCACCGATGTCACGGGCCAGGACGGCTCGTCGATCCTCTGGTCCGAAACCGAAGCGCTCGAGCGGGACGCGGGCTATCGGGAACGTCACGGGTTCGGTCTCGGTTTTCGCGACCTCGACGGGTTCTTTCGTCGGCTCGAACGCACCCCGGCGACGATCAATGTGGCGTCGATGGTCGGACACGGATCGGTGCGCAGGCTGGTGATGGGGACCGCGGATCGGCCGGCCTCCGCCTCGGAGATCGATCGCATGGCCCGGCTGGTCCGGGACGGCCTCGTGCAGGGCGCGGTTGGGTTGTCTTCGGGCCTGGAGTACACGCCCGGGGGCTTCGCCAACCGGTCCGAACTCGTGGCCCTCGCCCTCGAACTGCGAGGGACCGGGTACCCGTATGCATCGCACATGCGCAACGAAGACGACGATCTTCTCGGGGCTCTGGAGGAATGCCTGCACGTCGGCTGGGCCGCCGAAGTGCCGGTTCAGGTGTCCCACCTCAAGGCTCAGGGCCAACGCAACTACTGGAAGGCCGAGGCGGCGCTCGCCATTCTCGAGACGGCTCGTGCCGACGGCCTCGACGTGGACTTCGACCGGTATCCGTATGTGGCCTATGCCACCGGTCTGTCGAACCTCTATCCCGCCTCGGCTCGGGGCGGGGGAACGCGGGCCTTCCTTGCCCGTCTCCACGACGACGACACATCGGCCGCTCTCGAGGCGGCCGCACGGGCGAAGGTGGCCCTGCTCGGCGACTGGGACTCCGTGCAGATCAGCTCGACGGGCCCCTCCACCGGCTGGGCGCGGGGTCGACGGCTCGGGGAGTTGGCGCGGGAACGAGGCGTCGATCCGTACGAACTGACGGTGGCCCTACTCTCTGACGCTTCGGGCAGCGTGGGCATGATCGGGTACGGAATGAGCGAGGAGAACACGGCACGTCTGCTTGCCCACGAGCTTTCGATGGTCTGTTCCGACGGTGGTGCCTACGCCCCCTACGGGCCGTTGGCGCAGAGCAGCCCACACCCGAGGGCGTACGGTAGCTTCCCGCGGCTGCTGGGCTATTATGTACGGGACACCAGGGCCCTCCCCCTGGAGCAGGCGATCCACAAGATCACGGGCAGGCCCGCCCGCAAGCTCGGCCTGCCGGACCGGGGGACCATCGAGGTCGGCGCGTTCGCCGACATGGTGGCCTTCGACCCGGGTCGGGTGCGCGATGTGGCAACCTTCGACGATCCCCACCGCTATCCGGAGGGAATCTCCCTCGTCGTGGTCAACGGGATGGTCACGCTCCGGGATGGTGAACACACCGGGGCTCGAGCGGGTCGTCCGATCCGGGGCCGCGGACAACCCGATCCAGGGAGAGGATAACATGCGCGAAGACGAACCACTTCCCTCAGAGGCCGATGTCGTGGTCATCGGTGGGGGGATCGCCGGCGCGTCCACCCTCTATCACCTGGCGCAGGAGGGCGTCGACGTGCTTCTGCTGGAGCGCGGATCGATCGGCGGTGGGGCCACGGCCGCTGCGGTGGGAATCCTGTCGCCGCCCGTGCGCCAGCCCTTCCATGAAATGGTCCGGTTCAGGGGTGTCGACACCGCCTCTCGCATCTGGCGATTCGCCCTCGCTTCTGTCGCCGAGCTTGGAGAGGCCCTCAGGGCCGAGGGGGCCGATGAGGCGGCCGAACTAGATCTTTCGGGCGGGACCGTGCTCGCCGAACCGCACACCGTGAACGCGGTGAGAGACGCCTATGAGGCGCTCCATCGCGCGGGATTCGCCGTGCGATGGATCGAGAGTGGTGTCGTGCGCGAGCAGGTCATGGGGCGCGGGTTCAGTGGAGGCTACGTGATCGAGGGGCTCGGCTCGATCAATCCCGGCCAGGCGGCGCGGGCATTGGTCACCGCCGGCTGTCGGCGAACCGGCGCGGCCCTGGAGGGCGTGACCGTCGAGCGAGTGGAAGACCGAGACGGTGGGCATGTGTGCGTCACGAGTCGGGGCGAGGTGCGGGCCCGGAGCGTCGTCTATGCGGCCCATACCGAGGGAAGCGCCTTCGTTCCCCTCGTGCGTCGGACGGTGGTCCCCGTGATCGGCCAGGCCCTCTCGGGTCGGATCGGAGGCGACGTTCGATTTCAGGGCGCCTATGCAACCGACCGAAAGCTCAACGTCTGGCGTTCCACGTCAGACGGACGATTGGCGCTCAGCGGATGGCGCCACGATGCGTGGGATCGCTCGTACCAGCGCACGGCCTCCGAGTTGGATCCACATCTTCAGGGCGACCTCGAGGCGTGGTTCACCCACGCCTTTCCCAGTGCGCGCCTGACCGACGTCACCCGTTGGAGCGGCATCTTCGGATGGACCGCCGACTATCTTCCCCTGGTCGGATCGCTCGGTGGGTCGGGTGCGGAGGTCGTCATCGCCGGGTTCAGCGGCGGCGGCCTCCCGTTTGCATTCGGAGCCGGGCGGGTGGCCGCACGTGCCGCGTCAGGAGGTAGTCCGCCCGAGGGTGCAGAATTGTTCGATCCGCTCCGGTTCGCGTGAGGGCGCCCGCCGACGGCTTCTCGGGCCTGGCCGCAGAACTCGCCGGGGCCTTCGGCGAGGGGGTGGCCGAGGCCTGGCCCAGGGGACGCTTCGACGAGTGGGCCCGCCGGGTGTTCACCTTCCAGTTCGAGACCAATCCCGTCTACCGGCGCTTCTGCATCGCCCGTGGCCGGGGTCCCGAAAACGTGGACGACTGGCGCGACGTTCCCCTGGTGCCCACCTCGGCATTCAAACATCTCGACCTCGTTCCCGGACCGACCGAGGCCACGTTTCAAACGAGCGGTACGACAGGGGGGGCGGTCCGGAGGGGCCGCCATGGCGTACGCTCTCTCGCGCTCTACAAGGCCTCGGCACTTCCCACTCTGAAGGCGAATCTGCTTCCGGAGGGCGGGCGCATCCGGATCCTCTCGCTCGTGCCGTCCGTCGCGGCGGCCCCGGAGTCGTCGCTCGCCCGCATGATCGGGTTCGCATTTCAGGACTTCGGAGCCGAGGGGGGCGGGACCTTCGTCTCACCCACGGTGGGCGTCGATCGAGTGGCATTCGCGGCCGCGCTCGGTGACTCCGTGGACCTGCAGGAGCCGGTGTGGATCGCGGGCACCGCCTTCGCCTTCGTACACTGGCTGGATGCGATCGCATCGGGCCAGGCGGAATCGGTACGCCTTCCGCCGGGGTCGAGGATCATGGAGACCGGCGGTTTCAAAGGCCGATCCCGCGAGGTCGGGCGCGACGAGCTGTATGCCGAGTTGGAGCGGGTGTTCGACGTGCCGAAGGCGTGGATCGTGAACGAGTACGGCATGACCGAGATGTTCTCGCAGTTCTATGACACGCGCGTGGGGGCCGACGCCGGCCGACCCCTCTCCCACCGTCGCCATCGAGCCCCTCCGTGGTTGCGCACTCGAGTGCTCGATCCTGAGTCGCTGGATCCGCTGCCCACAGGAGAGGCGGGCGTATTGGCGCACTACGATCTGGCCAACCTCGGGTCGGTGTCGGCCGTGCTGACCGAAGACCTCGGGGTGGCCGACGACGACGGACGAATCCGCCTCGTCGGGAGATCACCGGGCGCGGAGCCGAGGGGGTGCTCCCTCGCGCTCGAAGACCTCTTGCGCGTGACGGGCGGGAGCCGGGCATGAGCCGGGATTCCATTCCCCTCGGGGAGCGCCTCGCGGCACTGTCGAGAGGGGGCGTGGCCCTCGCCCGGACCGGTTGGCGAGATCGGGCGCGAGCGCTGGGGACCGTGGGTGCCCGCTTTCTCGATGACGCCGATCCGTTGCGCGGGCGGGCGCTGAACGAGATGCCCCGCGACTCCGGGCTGTCGCAGGAGCAGTGCGCGCGTCTACTCCCTGAGATGGCCCGGGACTGGACCGCGCCGCGCCTGGAGGCGTTGGTGCGGGCCGAGTTCGAGGAGCCGTCGGTGCTGGATCGCTGGATCGATGATCGGCGGGCGCCGGACGGCCGTCGACTTCGCGCCCTCCCCATCGCCCCGGGGGTCGGCGTCCACATCTGCGCGGGCACCGTGCCAGGGGTATCTGTGACTTCCCTGATCCGAGGACTGTTGGTGGGTTCTCCCGTCCTACTGAAGCCCGGTGCGGGCGATCGCACGCTTCCGCGCCTGTTCATCGAGGGTCTGACGGAGTTGGCGAGGTCGAACGACGTGGCGCGGGTGCTTTCACGTGCCTGTGCGGAGTTCTACTGGCAGGGCGGAATCGACCCCGCTGAAGAGGCCGCGTTCGCCG
This sequence comes from uncultured bacterium, assembly GCA_965366355.1. Classification (GTDB taxonomy): domain Bacteria; phylum Gemmatimonadota; class Gemmatimonadetes; order Longimicrobiales; family Gaopeijiaceae; genus Gaopeijia. The sequence goes on along the minus strand of CBDUEZ010000169.1, from coordinate 1,450 downwards.
GTGCCGGCTACCTCGTCGTATACGGGGGCACGGATACGATCGCGCACGTGAGGCAGCGGGCGGGCCCGGTCACCCCGGTCGTGGCGTACGGGCACAAGATCGGCCTGGCGATCGTCGGGACGGTGGGTGCGAGCGTGGCGCTAGACCTGGCCGAGGCGGTCGCCGCCTTCGACCAGAGAGGGTGTGTGAGCCCGCACCAGGTCTTCGTTCTTGGTTCGGATCGGGCCGCAGAGCGTGTGGCCGAGGAGGTGGCCACCCGGCTGGCTGTGCTCCACGATCAAGTCCCGCCCGGCGCGCCGCAGGAGGCCGTCTCCTCTGCGGTGCATCAGCTCCGCGGGACTGCCGAACTGCGGGAAGCCGCGGGCGAGGCCGTCAGGACATGGGCAGGTCCGGGCGTTTCCTGGACGGTGATCCTGGACGCCACTGCGGAGCTGAGGCCCTCCTGCGGGGCGCGCACCCTGCATGTCACGCCCGTCGCGGCGCCTGCAGAGTTGGAATCGATCCTCGCGCCGGCGGGGCCGTTCCTGCAGACGGTTGGGCTCGCCGGATTCGATCGCGACCAGCACGACGCCCTCGCCGACCTCGTCGGCCGGCTCGGTGCGTCGCGCGTGGTGCCGCTCGATCAGATTGCGTATCCACCAGCGTGGTGGATTCACGACGGACAAGGCCCCCTGCGACGCCTGGTCCGGTGGGTGGAGTCGGGGCCTACTCCTGGTCCGGCTGCTGCTCGGCCCGCCAGATGACCATCTGTCGGATTCCCTTTGGATTTTCTTCGACCCGGACGGTCAGGTGGTCGCCCTCCTCGATCCCGATGTCGTCGCGCATGTCCTGGGGGATCGTGATGCGGCCTCCGACACCGACGTTGACGTCGCCATAGTACAGTGTCCGGTAGATGGCCATGCATTCTCCTGGAGTTTCTCGGATGGGCTAATCGGGAAAAATAGTGTGTCTGGCTTCGGGTGCAAATGAATGAGGAGCCAGTCGAATCCGTATTCCGCTGATCATACCCCAGACCGGGGCTTTCCAGCCCGACTCGCCCACTGTGAGGGTTCATGCCTGATGAAGCGCCCGCCGTTCGCCTGACGGGAGTCACCAAACGATTCGGGAAACACACCGCGGTCGATCACCTCGATCTCGAAATACCGCGGGGAAGCCTCTATGGCCTACTGGGTCCGAACGGGTCCGGCAAGACCACGACCATTCGAATGATCATGGGCATTCTTCACCCCGACGAGGGTTCGGTCGACCTCCTGGGCTCCTCCGACCCCGACGCGGTTCGCCGCCGCCGAGTGGGGTACCTGCCCGAGGAGAGGGGCGTCTATCGCAAGATGAAGGTGCTCGACCTTCTCATCTTCCTGGCTGAGATCAGAGGCGTCGCCCGGGCGGAGGGTCGACGTCGGGCCCTGGCGTGGCTCGAGCGTCTGGGCCTCCCGGAATGGGCGCAGCGGCG
>CBDUEZ010000168.1:0-9415 GCA_965366355.1 uncultured bacterium | reverse complement strand
CGGTGAGGTAGTGGTCGCCCCGATCCATCTCCGGCGACGCGGCGAGGGGGGTCAAGACGGGCGCATCGCCGAGAAGGACCTCGAGCTCCCGGGGGTATACGCCGACGACGTCGAAGGTCAACTCGTCGAGCTGCACCGACCGCCCCTCGAGGTCGGCGTCCCGGTCGAAGTGCGCGGCCCAGAAGGCTTCCGACACGATCGCGATGGGTGCCCCCGCCCACGGCCGGTCCTCAGACTCGGCGAACTCGCGGCCGACGAGCAGTTCGGCGCCCACCAATTGGAAGAAGCCCGCGCTGGCATAGGCCCGTGTGATCGACGTGGGCTCGCCCGGCGCCCGCAACGTCGCACCGCGCCAAGCCAATGCACCGACACCCGCGTAGCGTTCCAGACGCTCGCGCCAATCGAGAAAGGCGGCTTCCGACACCGAGAAGTCGGCGTTCGCTGGTGTCACGGCCGAGATGTCGACCAGCCGATCCGGTTGGGAGAACGGAAGAGGCTTGAGGACCACGGCGTGGACGACGCTCCCGATCGTGACCGTCGCGCCGATCCCCAGCGCCAGGGTGAGGACCGCCACCAGCGCGAAGGCGGGGCCTCGTCTCAGTTGCCGAACTGCGTAGCGAAAGTCCATCGCGAGGTCCTCGAACCAACCCGCGAGTCGGTGCGCGCGACGCGTTTTTCGAAACGCCCGCACCACCTCGCGCTCGAATCGCACGGGATCGCCGAATTCGGCTTCTGCCTGGGCGCGCGCGGCGGCCGGATCGAGCCCCTCGGCGATCAGGTCGTCGACGCGATGCAAGATGTGCGCGTCCATCTCTTCGCGAAGCTCCGCCGAGACGCGATCCGGGTCGGTCACGCGCCCTCCTCGGCCCCGGGCTCCAGAACCGAGCCGACCGCCTCGACATACCGCGCCCACTGTGCCCGCTCCTCGAGCAGGGCCTCGCGGCCCTCGGAAGTGAGCTCGTAGAACTTCGCCCGTCGGTTGTTTTCCGACAGACCCCACTCCCCGCGAATCCATCCCCGCGACTTGAGGCGGTGAAGCGCCGGATACAACGCCCCCTCCTCGACCTGGAGCACCTCCGACGACGAACGCTTGATGGCGCGAGCAATCTGGTACCCGTGCCGCGGCTCGTGCTCCAGCGTGCGGAGAACCAGCAGATCCAGGGTGCCCTGCAACAGGTCGATGCGTGTCATGCTCCCCTCCTCGGGGCTCCGATCCGTGGTTCCCATAACATGTCTATGGGAATCAGGAAGAAGTCCCATAAGATGTCAAGGGGAGCCGTCGCGCCTCGCGATGAGTTCGATCTCGACGCGGGCATCGAGCGGAAGGCCCGACACGCCGATCGTCGTTCGCGCCGGGTACGGAGCCTCGAATCGACTCTCGTAGGCGCCGTTCATCGCCGGAAAGTCGTTCATGTCGCGCAGATAGACATTCACTTTGATCACGTCGTCCGGCCCCAGGCCCCCATCGGCGAGCACCGAGAAGAGATGGTCGAAACACTGGTGGGTCTGGGCGTCGACGCCGCCCGCATGGAGTTCACCCGTGGCTGGATCGATGGGCGTCTGCCCGCTGCAGAAGACGTAGCGACCGTCGTCGATGCCGTGGGAGTAGGGCCCGACCGCCGAGGCGGTCGGGCTGGACAGGGGGGTGCGGGCCATGGGCTCTCCAGCGTGGAAGACGGATCGTTGCGGGGCATCCTGCGCCTCGCCGCCGCACCTCGCCAGGGTCCCGCTGAATTCTCCTACCGAATGTGGGGGGCGGGACTGCCATCGGAGAATCGGGCCGCCACCACGGTGGTCGTAGCCCAGGGGCTCCCGGCATCGGTCACAAAGGGCGCGTCGGTGGTGATCTGCTCGGTCCCGAACAACTCCGCGCCATCGGCGTAGGGCGTGTAGAACATGAAGTGCGGATTCCAGGCGCCGATCCTGTCGTTCAGATGCTGCCGGCTCGACAACATGTACGACATGGCACCCAACTCCGGGACGGAGAGTTCACCGGACTTCAGGGCATCCTGCACTCGGTCGCTGACGGTCTCCGCAGTCTCACCCGTAAGGAAAAGCCGGGTGGTGAAGCGGTGCCACGCCAGCACGCTCTTGCTGGCGAGAGCGTTGAAACACTGCGGACCGAGGCGGTTCGTCTCGAAATTCTCGGCCCCCAGAACTCGGCGCCCCTCTCGAACCGGCGCCGGACCCGTCCAGCCACGCCCGACGAAGCAGGTCCAGCCGTTGGTGCCGTTCTCGGCGGTTTCGTAGTCCCCCGTCTGCGTAAGGACGAGTATCGTGGCTTCGTCCGACACGGCCTCTGGTCCCGCGCTGCGCGCGAGCGCGATCTCCTGGCCTCGATCGAGAAGGTAGGCCTCTGCAGGTTGGGCCCGGGCGGCCTGCGCCTGGGCCTGCGAGCCGCACGAGGCGGCGGCGATGGAAAAGGGCACGACCAGCCATAGGGCGCGAGGGCACCGCGCCGACCTCGGTTCGATTGTCATGGATCCTCTCGTCGGGATTGCATGGTGAGTGTTCGTAACGTGGATATTGGACGACGGCACGCGGGTTTTCTTCCGCCCTCGGGATCGGGGGAAAAGTTCGGGGACCTCGGTCGTCCAAGGGGTGAGCCCGTTCGTGTCCCGATCGCGAGACGCATCCCCATGCGTATGAGGTAGCTGTGGCCGACAACCATCTGATCGCCCTCGCAGCCCGCGGTAACGCGGACGCTCTGCAGTCCCTCGCACGCGCGCACCGACCCGCCGTCCTGCGCACGGCCCGCCACTTGCTCGGTGACGCCGACGCCGCCGAAGACGTCACACAAGACGCCTTCGTGCGCCTGCAAAACGCCCTCGGGGGATTCCGGGCGGACGCGGAGTTGAGCACCTGGCTCTATCGCGTCACGCTGAACCTCTGCCGCGACCACATGAGGCGGCGCCGCCGACGAACCGAGGTGCCGCTCGACGCGATCACTCACCACGCCGAGTCGGTTGCGTCAGACCCCGCCCGCACCGTCGCGCTGGGGCGAGCCCGACAGGCGATCGAAGCCGCGATCGCGCGACTCCCGGAAGACCAGCGAGAAGTCGTAACGCTCCGCTTCGTGGCGGAGCTTCGCTACAAAGAAATCGCCCGCGTGACCGGCCTGCCCGAAGGAACGGTCGCCTCGAGAGTCTTTCGGGCCCTCCAGCGTCTCAGTCGCGACCTGGAGCCCATCCACATGGAGATCGTTCGATGACCGAGTCCCAAGAAGCCCGCCTCATGCGCTTTCTCGACGGTGCCCTGGACGAGGCCGAACGCGATGAGATCCTCGCCGATCTCGACGCCGATCCAGCTCTGGCCGAGGCGCTTCGCGAAGCGGCTCGGGGACTCTGGTCGCTGGAGCCGCTCACCGCACCCGTGCCGGCACCCCACCCCGAGGCGCCCGCGGTGCGCCCCCAGGGCGTGTCTCCCTGGTGGCTGATCGCGGCCTCGATCGCGACGCTGGCGATATCCGTCCCGGCTACCCAGGCGCTGACGTCGGCCGAGTTCGGGTCGAATGCGCCGAGGGCCGCCTCATCCATCGAGCCGGTCCAGCGGGGAATTCCGACCCCCGCGGGGCCTTCCTTCGTGTTCGTGCTGCACGGGGTGTGGCCCGACGCGGGTACCCTGCCCACGGCCGAGGCCGAGCGTCGACAACGCCGGTACTGGGAATGGACGAGCGAACTCGCGACGAAGGGATATCTGGTTGCTGCTGGCGACCTGCGGTGGGAGCCGGGCCAGCGACTGACGCCCCAATTGGCCGCCGCCGGCACCCCGGTGCCGGGTGACCCCTCGGCGGTAGACGATCCGAACTTCGTCGTCGGCATGTTCACCGTTCGAGCGGAGTCGTACGAGGCCGCGGTCGCTCTGGCTCGCCTGTGCCCGCACCTGGAGTACGGGGGCTCGGTGTCGGTGCGCCAGGTCGGAGGCGGCTTCGTGACCGTCCCCGGGATGGGGGATTGGTCGGACTAGGTGCGGGCCGGGAAAACTTCGGGAGGTCGCGACGTCGAAGCTCCAGATCGTGCTCGCCGTCCATCATTCGAGGAGTCCCCATGGTTCACCGTCGATCGGTTCTCGTTTCCAGCCTCCTCGCCGTGGCGTGGACCGCGGCACCACTGCCCCCGGCGGCATCGGCTCTGTCGGCGCAGGAGCCGTTGACCTTCAACCGAGCGTTCTTGATGGACGAGGTGCGAGAGGAGGGACTCGCGCGCAGTGCGGCGCCGGGCCCGATTGCCGATGCGGCCGACCTCTACCTTCTGGGGTCGGAGGGCTACGAGCGCGTGAGCACCGGCACGAACGGATTCGCCTGTCTCGTGCTCCGCTCGTTTTCCCGCACGGGTGATGTCGCCGCGGGCCGGCCCCAACCCGACGCCGTCGCCCCGATTTGCTACAACCCCGGAGCCGTGGCTCGCCTACTCCCCGCCGAACTGTTGCGAGCCCGACTGCACGCCTCGGGCTTCGCGGCCGACGAAGTGGAGGCCGCCGTGGCAACGGCGCTCGCGAAGGGCGCCGCAACGACGGGTGAATTCGCCATGGCCTACATGCAATCGGCCGGGCTCCTCAGCAGCCCGGGAATGCAGATGTGGACCCCGAGCGTGCTCGTCTCGGCGCCCTTCGCCAATGAACACTCGGTAGGCGCCGGAAGCGACCGATCCAGCGGGCCCACGGTCATCGCACAACCCGGGAGCGTTCGCGCCCAGGTGCGGATTCCCCTCGATGAGACCTTCGAGCCACGCATTCACGAGACGATCGACGAGCAGGGGCTGCGCCCCCTCACCGAGGCCAGCCGTTCGGCGCTCCTTCGCCAGGCCCGAGACAACGAGGCGCGCCTCATGCAGGTGGTCGGCTCCCTCTCGCCCGAGGAATGGACGACCCGGGCCGAAGCCGATGGTTGGTCGGTCGCCGAAACCCTCGAACACATCGCCGCCGCCGAGGCCGTCATGGTAACGATGGTGCGATCGGCCATCGAGAAGGCCCGGGCCGAGGGAGGAGACGGAGGCTTCCGTTCGCCTCATCCCGACTCGAGAGCGCGCCTGAAGTTGCTCGACCGGGGCGTTCGCTTCACGACCATCGCGCAGATGGTGCCGAACGGGCGATTCGGCGATGCCGACGGCGCCATCGCGGCGTATCGGGCGTCGCGGGCGGCTCTCGAGACTCTGATCGGCGAGCTCGACCCGGTCGCGCGCACCGTCGGAGTGCCCCACCCCATCTTCGACGACCTTCTCGACGGCTACCAATATCTGCTTCAGGCGACGGGTCACGCCGACCGGCACCTCGAACAGATCGAGGAAATCCTGGCGACCCTGCGAAAAAACCCTCGGCAAGGGGCCTTTTGACGATGGGCGGCGCAGCAATTGCGCGTACGGCGCTCGCCGCACTCCTGTGGGCTGCATCGCCGGTGAAAGCCCAGTCTTCCGCGGCGGGGCCGGGCACGCTCCCGGAGCACGCCGAGCTGATGGCCTATGCCGGGGAGTGGGACGTATTCATCGGTGATATCAGAGTGGGGTCGGCGACCGCGGTCGAGCGTGCAGGAGGTCGGATCGTGGAGTTCACCCTCGAAGGGGAATTGGGGCCGATGAGCACGGCCGTCTACCTCGTGGGCTTCGACCGACGTCACGCCGCCTACATCGTTCTCGCCATGGACGATTCGGGGGACTACTGGGTCGACGCCCGCGGCCCCCGAGTAGGCCCCGTGATCACGGCACTCGGGGTCGACGATGACCCGCAGTTCGCGCAGATGGGACTGACAAAGGAGTTCGTCCTGGCGATCACCCTCGACGACGCACACGATCCTGATCGCGAAATTTTCCCGAGCCGCATGAGCATCGAAACCCGCTTCATCGACACTCGCACGGCGGATCGCGAAGAGATCGCGTTTCTCTCCTTCGATCTGCGTCGATAAGCTCGCAGGGCCGGCGTCGGCCGATCGGCGAGTTCTGGTCCCGCCCCTTGACCCACCGGGCCTTCGCGCGTAACTACAGTGAAGTCGTTAAAACTACTGTGAAGTCCTAAGGGGAGATTCCATGCCGCGCGCTCTTGGAGAACTCGAGCTCACGCTCCTTTTTGCCCTCGTCGCCGAGGGACCCGACGCTCCGGGGCTCGTGCTCCGACGCTTCGTACGAGCGCGAACGGGCCGGGACCTTGCGCCAGGCGCCGTCTACACGGCCCTCAGTCGCCTTGAGGCACGCCACCTTATTTCGTCGCAGTTGGATGAGGGAGACGCGCGTCGGGGAGGACGACCCCTCCGCCGCTACACGCTGCTGCACTCGGGCGCAGTGGAGCTCAACGCGGCCTATCGCCACATCCAGGCGATGTCGCGCGGGCTCGCCGAGCCGCTCCTGTCGCTCGCGGGCGGAGCGCAGGGCACCAGTGTCGACCCACGCGACGACCCATGACCTCTCGGCCGACGTTCCTCGACGGCCTGCTCCGGTGGAGGGGTGGACGCGAGGCGGAGATCATCCTGGGAGACCTGGACGAAGAGTGGCCCGAAAGGCTCCGGGAGGGCCGGCTTCGGGCGATGGGGTGGTATGTGCGGGCCACGCTGGGGAGTCTCGGTGGGTCCAGAACTCGTGCAAGGGGGAGGGGCGGCATGGTATCCGTGTCCGGACGTGGTTGGGGGGAGGACCTTTGGCATGAACTCCGGCGGCTCGGCCGAACGCCGCTCTGGACAGCGGCCGCCGTGGGAACGGTCGCGATCGGATTGGTTTTCTCGGGGGTCGTCTATGCGGTGGCCGATGCCACGTTGACGCAGCTGGTCCCCTACCCGGACGCGGATCGGCTCTTTTATCTTGCCGAGACCAACGGTCAAGTGGGCGCAGTGGCGCACCCGACGCTCGAGCGCCTTCGGCTGCGCGACGATGCGTTCGAGTCGGTCGCGGCCTGGGTTCCCGGGCAGGACATCAATCTGACTCGGCCGGAGGGTGAGCCCACGGTCGCACGAGCTGCATCCGTCCTTCCGGGCACCCTGGAAGTATTCGGCGGGTCGCTCGTGGCGGGCCGGAGCCTCCAGCCCTCTGACGAGGACTTCGGCGGCCAGCCCGCGGCCTTGATCTCCGCCGGATTCTGGCAGCGTGAATTCGCAGGAGATCCCGATGCCATCGGGAGCGTCCTCGTTGTCAACGGTCGCGGATTCACGCTCGTGGGAGTGACCGCGTCAAACGTCGCTCTCCCCGGCAGCACCGGCCCCTTGGACGGCGTCGACATCTGGCTACCGATCCTCCAGGCTCCCAACCTCCAGACCGACCCGGGGCTTCGATACCAGGTGGTCGTGCGGGCCGCGCCCGGCGTGGACCAGGCCACAGTGGCGGCGCTTGCCGACCAGTTGCTGTCGGACATGCGGAACACGCTCCCCCAGTGGCGCACCGACGAGAGTTGGCGAATCGCCGTGCAGTCCCTTCGATCCCGGCTCGAAGGCGAGGGGCGCCGGGCCCTGTCTGCTCTCGCCGCGGCAGCCGCCCTGCTGATGGTCCTCGCAGGGGCGAACCTCGGAGCGCTCACCCTGGCGAGACGGCAGAGTCGTGACCGTGAATTCATGCTCTACGAAGTGCTCGGCGCTCCGCCCTCGGTCGGTCGGCGCCGCCTGCTGGCCCAGAACCTACTGGTAGCGCTCGTCGGCGCGATCGTGGCTTCAGGCATGGGACACTGGGTGCTCCAAGCCGTGAGAGCCGCCGATCTGGCGTGGCTACCAGCGGCTTCGCTCGCGACGTTCGGAACGCGAGAGCGGCTCGTGGTGGCGGTCCTGGCGATCGCACTCTCGATGGGGGTCGCGTGGGTGGCCGCGCTCGCCGGTCAGCGGGCTGACCACAGAGTCGCGGGACTGCGAAGCCGCGGCCCCGGCGGCGGGTGGAAACGGCTTGCGCACGCGATCGTAGGGCTGGAAACCGCGATGGTCGTCAGCCTGGGAGTGGGTGCCGGCCTGGTCGTGCGTTCGTTCGTGAATCTGACCAACGTGGAGAGCGGCATGTCGCTCGACCGGCGCATTGCTGCCCGCGTGGTGTTGGCGCATCCGCGTTACGAGACCTCCCAGGCCGTCCGGGAATTCACCAGCCGCGTGCTGGACGATTTGGTCCATCAGCCCGGGGTGGTCCGAGCTGCCGCGACCACAAGCGCTCCTCTGGCACCTTCCGCATGGAACTTCGTCTTCGTCGAGGGCCGCGATCCGGATCAGGGCCCGCGGCCGACAGCGGAATTGGAGGAGGTTACACCGGGCTTCTTCGACGTGATGGGACTCGCAGTCCTCGAGGGCCGTGGACTCGAGGCTCAGGACTATCGAGCTGCCGGCCCGCCCGTCGTGGTCATCAACGAACAACTCGCTGCCCTGTTCGAGGGATCACCGATCGGCCGAACTCTTCACTTCTCCGAGGGTCCCGACCTCCAGGTGCTCGGGGTCGTGCAGAACGTGCCCGCCGGGCGCTTGGACACGCCTCCTTCGCCCCGAGTATATCTGGCCGACATGGATCAAGCCTTCCCCTGGCCTGTCCGGACCCGGTGGTTTCTCGTCGAAACGGCCGAAGGCGCCCCGGTGTCCGTCGGTGCGGAGGCCCTGCGCGCCGCGGTCTCGGCCGTGCATGACGAGATCCCGGTCCAGGCCCCTCGGACCCTTCGTGCGCTTCGGGGCGACCTGCTGGGTGACGCGCGCTTTCGGGGCCTGATGTTCGGCTTCCTGGGCATCGTGGCGCTGGTTCTCGGAGCCGTCGGCATCTACGGCGTCGTCAGCCATTCTCTGGCGGCATCGAGGAAGGAAGCGGGAATCCGCCTTGCGCTCGGCTCGAGCCGGCGGCGCGTCTTTGCCCAGACGGTGTTCGGCGAGGCGGTCGCGGTCGGGGTCGGGGCGCTGGTCGGCGTGGGATTGGCGTGGCAGCTCGGCTCGATGCTCGCGTCGATCCTCTTCGGAGTGTCATCAACTGACCTGAGGGTCTACCTGGTGGTCCTCGGCGCGGTCGGTGTCCTCGCGCTCACCGCGATCGTGATTCCCGCGTTGCGGTCGGCTGCGTCGGACCCGATGGCGACCCTGCGGGCCGAGGCCTGATCAAACCAGGTGCTCCGCGCCGTGGTCGGGATCGGCTTCTGAGAACGGGCTAGAACTTCGCCAGAAGCCGCCGGATCGTGTTCATGTTGCGCATGGTGTTCACGATGCCGCGGGTCGTGCGCTCGAAGACGCGACCGAAGAGCGGCGACTCGCTGATCTTGCCGTGCGACAGCCAGTGGAACTCGCGACCCTCACAGTGGAGACGGTCGCGTTCCGTCGAGAGAGAGGCGAAGACGGCCCGGGTCGCGGCGTCGGGCTCCCCCTTCAGGAAGCCCACGTAGTGCGCCGCATCGGCAGGTGATTCGGCGGTCGCGATCACCGCCAGTTCGTCCATGCTGCGCACGAAGGTCGCCACCTCGTACCCGAGGGCCTCCGCCAATCCGCCCTCGATGA
>CBDUEZ010000167.1:0-9456 GCA_965366355.1 uncultured bacterium | reverse complement strand
GCAACATCGGTAGCGGCGCCGTTCACCGCCAGCCCCACCTCGGTCACGAAACTCCGATACGCGTCACCGGCTGTGCCGCCGCCCAGATACCCCGGAGTCCCACTCGTCCTCAATCCAGCCAGGGAGAGAGCGACATCGTTGGCACCGGGTTGATACGCGCCACCACCGTCGGCCGTACCCGCCGAGACGTTGGACGAGTCGGCCAGAATCTGCGCATCGAGCGACAGGGTGCCCGCCGTGATGTTCGCCAGGCCACCGGTCACGTCGAAGAAGTCGATTCCGGTCGTGCCGTTGGAGTTGGTCCCCGTCGAATGGATGGCATTGACCGATTCCGCGATACCACGGGCGAGATCGTCGAGCGACGCCCGAAACGCCGGCTCATCTTGTTGGAGTATGCGCAACGAGGCGCCGGCGGTGCCGCCCGGCGCCGCGAGCGTCGATCCCCCGCTGGTCTGGATCGACCACGTGCCCGAACCACCGACCAGGCTGAGAGTCTGAGCGGTCGACTCACCAACGACCGAGATCCCTCCGACCGTGACATTCATGGCGCCCCGCGCCTGCGGGTGAACCTGGATGTCGAGTATTCCCGACAGGGCGTCGAGGGCCCGGTCTCTCTGGTCGCCGAGGTCGGGTGCCGAGTTGCCATTCGCCTCAGCGGCCACGATCTCACGATTGAGTCGGGCGACTTCGCCGAGCAGCTGGTTGGCTCGTGTCACGTCGCCCGACAACCGATCGATCGACGTGGTGCGAAGATTGTCGAGGCCACCGCTGAGGCGATTCAGGTGATCGGCCACCTGGCGACCGCGTTCGACCAGCACCGAGCGGGTGCCGACTCCCGTGGGGTCGTTGGCGAGATCCGACCACGCCGAATAGAAGGCGTCGAGGGTCGTGCCCAGGCCGGCCCCGGCCGGTTCGTCGATGAGCGATTCGACACCCGAGAGAAGGTCGAAGCGCATCTGGTCGCCCATGAGGTCGCTCGTCGACGTCCGGACCTGCCGATCGAGCAACAGATCTCGACTACGAGAGATGTTGGAGACCTCGACTCCCGTGCCGAGCATACCTTCGGGCATGAAGAGGGGGCGGCGGGCCGACAGTTCGACGCGTTGCCTGGAATACCCTTCGGTCGAGGCGTTGGCGAGGTTCTGGCTCGCGACCTCGAGTTGAAGTTGCTGCGCCGCCATTCCGGAGCGCGCGATATTCAGAATCCCGAACAGGGAACTGGGCATTGGAATCAGGCCTCCCGATCGAGGAGCCGCCGAGGGGCCGCGGCCGAATAGCCCGTCCCACCGACGTCGTCGCCACCCAGAAGGGTCGCGAGGTGTGCCCGGTTGTCTTGCATGAGGCGCCTCAGGATCGTGCGGTTCAAGTCGACCTCCCTTCGGAGATCGGCCGCGGTCGCCTGGAGGGCCCCCCGGGCCTGGATCAACGGCATCGACATACGCTCACCGAGCAGATCGTCGAGATCCCGCAGGTCGGCACCTTCCCAACCCGCCACGACCTCGAGAAGGATCCGCCGCCTGCGGCGAGCTTCGCCCAGCGTACTGGCGATTCGACTCGCGGCAAAGACCGATTCATCGACGGCCTCCGGATCGGACCTCACGAGTGCCTCACGCTGGCGGCGGAAGATCGAGGTCAGCTCGACAAGGAGCCGCTCTTCTTCGATGAGTGCCTGCGCGAGGCGTTCTGTGTCCACTTCCGCTCCGAGCTCGGTGTCGGGGGTCGATGCCAACATCACGACCCTCCGGTACCAGAATCGGCAGCCCCTACCAACTGCTTGAGCATCGCGCTCGAGAGACCGAGCCCGTTTTCGCCCGCAAGGACGTCGGCCAGGTGATCGTCGAGCAGGGAGGTGTAGAGTTGCCCGCCCGGGGCATCGGGCGAGCCCCCTTCGGGGACCGTGCCCCGCAGGGCTTTGACCAGTTCCCGAGCGAAGACACCCTCGAGCGCGACCGTGGCGTCACGAAGTCGCGGGTCGACGCTCGAGTCCCGGAGGGCTTCGAGAGAGGGGGCGTCGAGGGCGTCGGTCCCGGACGGTGCCGACATTCGAGGCTGCGCCTGACCCAGCATTCGCAGTGCTCCGAAGATCGGATCGGGTCCCGCGGCCCCGGGCAGTTTCATCGCACGACGACCTGGGCGCGCAGCGCCCCGACTCGGTTCAGCGATTCGAAGACGGCGGCGATCGACTCCGGAGTCGCGCCGACCGCGTGCAGGGCCTCCGCGACATCCTGAACGCTCGTCCCCGGATCCAACCTCACGTTGCCCTGCGAGGGCGGATCCACGCCGTCGGCCCCGACGGTGAGCGTCAGGTAGCCATGGCTCACGACCCCGGGGCCGATCAGGAGGGGGCCGCCGACCGCCACGGTTCCGTCGCGCGCGTCGATCACGACCTGAGCGGCCGCGTCGGGGGTCACTTCGAGTTCACCCAGCGACGCGAGCACCGTGGCCGCGTCCTGGTCGGCCGGGAGCTGAACGCCCACCGACCCTGGATCTTCGACCTGCGCCGAGCCCTCACCGAGGGCCGCGGCGATCGTCTCGGCGATTCTCTGGGCCGTGGTCAGGTCGGGCCGATTCAGAACGAGTCGGCTCACGTTGGCGAGCCCGAACGAGGCCAGGTCTGCAACGGCCACACCACCCTGCGGCAGCCGGCCGGAGGTCTCCACGATGCGATTGCCGTCGATGTTGCCCTGACTCAGCACGATCGAACCCTGGGCCGTCGCAATCGGTTGGCCCTGGAGTTCACCGACCAGCGGGGTCACCCACAGTTGCCCGCCACGAAGCGAGGTGGCATCGCCGAGCGACGCGACCGATACCTCGAAGCGGTTCCCTCGCCGCAGGTACGACGTGACCTCGGCGGTCACGAGGACGGCGGCCGCATTGCGGGTGCGAATGACGTTTTCCGGTACATCCACTCCGAGGTTGCGAAGCAGATTGGCGATCGAACGGACCGTGGCCCCTCCGCCCTGGGAGGTTCCGACGGCGCGATCCCCCGTGCCGTCGAGTCCGACGACGAGCCCGTAGCCGACCAGCCGAACCGGAACATCGCCCTCGATGACCGTCAGGTCCTTGATGCGGGTCGGAAGCTGCGCCTGCGCCCCCATGGGCGCGCAGCACAGGGCGACGGCCGCGACACACAACGCTCGGATCATCATGGCCAGATGAAGCCCAGAAGCTTCATGATGATGCTCTTGTTGGGCTTGCCGAGTTCACCGTTCGTCGAGTAGAGAATCTCGGCATCGGCCATGCGCCACGACTCGATCGTGTTTCCGGCGGCCACGTCATTGGGCCGGATCAGGCCGGTGACGACGACCTCCTGCTCGTGTTTGTCGATGACGAGGCTCTTCCGCCCTTCGAGGCGAAGGGTACCGTCGGGGTTCACCTCGACCACCCGCGCCGTGATCTCAGAGTTGAGGCGGTCCTGGCGCGTGTCTCTGCCCCGCCGGTAGCTGTCTCCCGCCACGCCGGTGCCGATGCGCCCGTTTTGCCCGAAGCCCGTCGAACCGCCGGCCACCTGGGCACTCCCGCCCAGCTCGCTCGACCGCTCCTCGGTGGCCACCGTCGACCGATCGGCCGAGGCCGCCGTGTATTCGTCGACGAGGATCGTGATGATGTCACCCACCCGGTACATGCGGGCATCGGTCAGCCAACCGAATCCGCCCGCTTGTGAGAGGGCGACCGGGGCCGGCCGCTGAACGGTTGCCGGGGCCGGGGCGGCCGGTGGAGGTGTTGTGGTCGGGTCGGTTTGAGCCGCCAGGACGCCGGGGAGCCCCGTCACCAGGGCCAACAGCGTCAATCGCATCGTCATCGGTCTCCTCCAGCCTCGAGCGACACGCGGCCCGGCCCGATGGCCCGGCCTTGAACGCGCCGCCCGTCTTCCAGTCGTACATGAACCCGCTCGCCGGGCCGACCGTCACCCAGGGCTGTGCCCCGAAGTGCGATCGTCACGCGGCCCTTTTGAAACAGCACCTCCACCGGATCACGAGACTCCACCCAGGGTCCGGGTAGAACCGTCGGCTCGACCAGCGTCTCACCCGTGGGAATGCGCCGCTGCGCCTGCATGCCCACCGGGTCGTCGTGCTGGGCTCCGGGAGGGCCCCACTCGACTCGATCGGCCCACGCGACGTCGGAGTCTCCGATCATCTGGCCTCGCGGGATCTCATGGGCGGCCACGGGCAGCGCCCGTTGCACGCCCGCCCTGACGAGAAGCCGGCGAGACGCATCGTCGCCATCGGCCGGGATCGTCAGCACCCACGAATCGGTGGTACCGCCCGACAGGTCGGCCCCGTCGGCGGGCCGCGCAATCAGTCTCGCCGGCGTGTCACCCCAATCCAGTTCCACCTTGTCGGCGGCGACCGACCACCGGCGAGCGATCTCGGCCGACAGCCAGTCGCCCACGGGAAGCGACGCGGCGGCCACGGGCCCGCGCTGGGCGAAGGCGGCCGGCGCCGGGGCGCGGGTCTGCGCGACCATCGGCGAAGCGAACGCGAAGAGGAGCAGGAACCAGGGCGCTCCGACCAATCCCGAGCGGTTGCTCATCAGCGCACCATGCTGTTGGTGGTGTCGGCCATCTGTTCGCTCGTCTGCACAGCCTTGGAATTAATCTCATAGGCCCTGAGCGCGGCGATCATCTCGACCATCTCCTGCACGACCTCGACGTTGCTCCCCTCGAGAGTGCCCTGGACCAGTCGACCCACGCCGTCTTCCTGGGGGACGCCGAGAATCGGGTCTCCCGACGCCTGGGTCTCTGCGAAGAGATTCTCACCGAGAGCGAGAAGCCCCGGGGGATTCGGGAAACGCGCGAGTTCGATGCGCCCGAGTTCGACGGGCTCTTCGGATCCCGCCACGAACGCCGTCACGATTCCGGTACGGGAGACGCCGAGTTCGGTCGCCCCCTGCGGTAGCGTGATGTCGGGCACGAGGCCGTAGCCGCTCGAGGTCACGAGCTGGCCCTGGTCGGAGACGCTGAAACTTCCGTCTCGCGTGTAGGCCATCTGTCCGTCGTTGCGACGCACCTGGAAGTAGCCATCGCCTTCGATGCCCAGATCCAGTGGTCGGCCGGTAATTTCGAGCGACCCCTGCATCTCGATGCGCTGGACCGCAGAAAGCCGCGTTCCGCGACCGATCTGAACGGCCGGCAAGGTTTCGGCTTCGCCGGCGCCGAGCGTGGTCTGCCCCTGAACCGTCTGATACAGAAGGTCTTCGAAGTGGGCGCGGGACCGCTTGAAGCCCGGAGTATTGACGTTGGCCAGGTTGTTCGAGATGACCTCGACCCTGGTCTGCTGCGCCATCATTCCTGTGGCGGCGGTGCGAAGTGACGGATCCATATGCTGTGTCCTCGGCTACGAGAAACAGGTGGGCTCAGCCCACCCGGCCCAATCGGTTGACGGCGGTGTCGAGGACTTCGTCCAGGACCCGCAGACTATTCTGAACGGAGTCGAACGAGCGCTGGACCATGCCCAGCTCCACCATCGACTCCAGTGCTTGTACGTTGCTGTCTTCGAGAAACCCCTGTCGGATCATGCGCGCCTCCATCGGCACCTCGGCACCGACCGACCGCAGGGCGACCTGACCACTCGATCCCGGTGCGCCCGACACGGCAGCAGGGTCCGGCATCTCCAACCGAAGCCGGCCGACGTCGACACCCGCGACCATCACGCGGCCCTGGGCGTCGATCTCGACGGGGCCCTCGGGCAGGACGAGGGGTCCGCCCTCGCCCATCAACTCGCGGCCGAGTGGGTCGACCACACGGCCGTCCCGATCGAGCGTGAAGCTGCCCGTTCGGATCAGACTCTCTTCTTCGCCGGACCGGACCACGAAATACCCTTCTCCACGCTGGGCCAGATCGAGCGGTGCACCCGTCTGCTGGAGCGCTCCTGCGCGGGGATCGGTACGGGTGCCCACGCGGGGTACGCCGTCGGCCATCATCTCGGTGAACACGCGCTGACCGCGAAACCCCGCCGTCTCGGCATTGGCCAGATTGTGCGTGACGACCTCGGCCCGGCGCTGCCAGTAGCTCAGCGCGAGACCAGCCGCCCGCAGGCTTTGGGGACCTCCGCTCATCGATCGTTCTCCCGACGTGAGGGCACAGGTGTGCAGCACCCGCATGGAGCAACGCGCGTGCCACGCACGCGCTTCGCGGTTCTTGGCTCAACCATGCGGTAATCCAGTCTGTCGCGAAGGCCGGGCCGAGCCCTTTGGATCCAGCGCCGGACCACCTGCCGGCAGCCCCTTCCGGGTACCCGGAGGGCGCCGCCGGGCGCGCGGCCCGCCACACTCGTCCGACCGGGCCCGCTCATCGTCAGTGGGCCTGCGACAGGAGACGGTCTGCGAGGCGCTGGGCGTCGGAGGCGCCGCGCCACGACGGCGCCGACGACCGACGCCGGATCATGAACCAGCTGCCGATCAACAAGAGGAAAGCGCCCAGCCCGATCGCGGGGAACAGCGCGAGGGGGCGTCCCGCCCGAAGCGAGGCCAACCAAGCCTGGGCCACGTGCAGCACCATAGAGATCTCGTCGGCCGCGAAGCGCGATTCCGGCGCTCCGACGACGCCGGCAGCAACGGTCGCGATCGCACCGT
Source organism: uncultured bacterium (assembly GCA_965366355.1). GTDB lineage: Bacteria > Gemmatimonadota > Gemmatimonadetes > Longimicrobiales > Gaopeijiaceae > Gaopeijia. The sequence goes on along the minus strand of CBDUEZ010000167.1, from coordinate 2,883 downwards.
CGACGGCCCGAATTCGGACTCCGTCGGCGGTCTCGTCGAACACCGCGGCGACCCCCTCGGGAAGCGTGGCTTCGACCTCGATACCGTAGGGCGCATGGCGCACGCGCACATCACCGAATTGGTCTCCGGCGGCGACTTCGAAGCCGTGCGGGAGGGCGGAGCGTGCACCCGGAAGAGTGACCACGATCCGAGTGCGGGCGCCGGTCTTCATGGACTGCTCGAGCGTCGGAAGTCCGTAGCCGCCGAGGTCGAGGGCGAGGGCCGCATCCGGGGCTTCGAAGCGAAGCGCACGCAGAAGGAACGGGCCGTCGGCCGCCTCTGTGGCCTCGGTCTCGAGAGCCGTCCAGGCCTCGCCGTCGTCGGGCGACGTCAGGACCTGTCGAACGAGCTCGGCGCGCACTGCGGGTCGCGGCTGCGCCGCCACCTGCGCGGGGGCGACCGTGGCACTGCCCCCGGCCAACACCGCGAGACCGATCAGAACGGAGAACCGCGCGACGCGCGTCATGGTGCCTCCACTCCGTGCAGGGAGAGCATCGACCGGAGCGTATCCATCGCGGCATGCCGAATCTGCGATACGCGCGATTCGGTGACCCCGAGGATCTCGGCGATCCCGGCCAACCGGAGTCCCTCGAAATAGTAGAGCGACACCACCTGGCGCTCGCGTTCCTTCAACCGGCCGAGGCAGCCCTTCAGCAGTTCCACCTCTTCGCCGTGATTGACGCGCTGCTCGATCTCGTCGCCCGTTTCGCCGGCGACCACATCGATGCGAGCGTCGACGCCGTCGTCGGTGCGCGGCTCGTGCAGCGAGACGACGTTGGTGCGAGCGACCGCATCGTTCCAACGATGCAGGTCGGGCACGTCCAGTTCGAGGTCGTCGGCGATCTCCACCGCCGTCGGCTCGCGCTGAAGCGATTGCCGCAGAGCGGCCTCCGACTTCTGGAGGGCACGTTGCTTCTTCCGAACCGATCTCGACGCCGGATCCCAGCGTCGGAGTTCGTCCAGAATGGCGCCACGAATGCGCATGACCGCAAACGTGCTGAACGCATGGCCGCGGGACGGCTCATAGGCTTCGACGGCCTGAATGAGGCCGATCGAGCCCGCGCTCACGAGATCGTCCACGTCGACTCCAGGGCCCGCAGTGCGCGCCAGTTTGAGCGCGACGTGGCGCACCAGTCCCATATGGGACTCGAGGAGGGCATCGCGGGCGATGGGGTCATCGGCCTGCATGCGCTGCCAGAGTTCGGCTTGATCCTTCATCGGTCTGCCACCGTGGCCAGAAGTTGGTTCAGGACACCATCCGCCAGGCCCAGAAGGGGGCTTTCGGCGAGCGCACCGGGGAGCGAGGCTCCCCGTTCCAGCGTCGCCGCGAGACGGAGGTCGGAGGGAAACGAGCCTGCGATGCGGAGGGGCTGGTCCAGGAAGCGGACCACTCCGTCATCGAGTACATCGGTCGCGCGCTCCGCCTCATGGGCGGCCGCGCGGTTGAAAAGGACGGGAGTGTTCAGACCGGGCACGTCGAGTGCCGCCGCCTTGAGCAGGGCGTGGGTCGTGGCGATTCCGAACGAATCCACCTGCCCGACGACGAGCAGCACGCCCACGCCGAGGTCCCGGCAGGAGCGAAGACTCGACCGACGGCTGCCGGCATCGACCACCACCGTGTCCCAGTCGTTGAAGAGCGCGCTGACGCGCCGGAGTAGCGTGCGTGCCTCGGCCTCGGTGGGAGCATCGCCCCCGGCCGAAAGCGTGATCAGCGAGAGGCTCGCAGAGATCGGCGTGAGCAGATCTTCGGGATCCAGGGCGCCGCCTTTCAGGGCCCACAATCCGGGCCCCTCCGACACGTCCCAGAGGAGGTGCTGCGTACCGACCAACGGGTCGGCGTCGACGAGCAGGACGCGGCCCCGCAGGGCGGCCCGCGCGGCGAGAAGTGCGGCGACCAACGACGTACCCGCACCTCCACGGCCCGAACCGACGGCCAGGACCCGGTTCGCCCCGGAGCCTCCCATCACGCCGCGAGAAGCGACGAATCGTCGAACCTGCATCGCCTGGACGCTCACGACGCGTGGGCCCGGGCGGGAAGCCAGGGTCCCCGGTCGTGCGACATGCTGCGCAACAGTCGGGCGCCGGCCTCGTGCAGATCGCCCGGCACTTCCTGACCATCGCTCACCCAACGTGTGGGCAACCCGACCAGATCGGCGAGCTCGGCCACGCCTTCCTCATAGGGCACCTCGTCGAGCTTGGTGAGGAGCAGATGCGAGGGAGAGAGCGGCGCATAGAACTGCCGCAGACCCGCCGCGACTTCCGGGCGGAGGCCGGCCGGAAGCACGAGGTGAACCTCTTCGGGCCGGAGCAGCTTCAGGATCCGCCGCCAGGCCATCTCGTCGTCGCTCTCGCGCGGACCCCGTCCAGGGGTGTCGATGATGACCGTGTCGCAGCCGCGAAGACGCTTCAGCGCGCCCGGCACCTCGACGACGTCGGACAGCACCTCGAGGGGGAAACCCGCGAGATCGGCGTAGGTCTGGATCTGCTCGACGGCACCGATGCGATACGTGTCGAGCGAAATGACGCCGACGGAGCGGCCACCGAAGGCGCGCTCACCCAGGGCCAGCTTCGCGAGCGTGGTCGTTTTTCCCGAGCCCGTCGGTCCGACGAGGGCGATGATCCGGAACGGCCGGCCGAAGCGCGGTCCCTGCAGCGGCGCAGGCCGGAGCTTGCGCTGGAAGGCCTCGAGCTCGTCGGTGGTCGTCGCCTGAATCCGAATTTCCGGTCCCACTCGGCGCGTACGCAGTACGACGGCGTCGTCGCCCAGCGCGTTGCGGACCTCGTCGAGAGCGTGGCGGCCCTTTCCGGCTCGGAAGGTGTCAATTCGCATGGTTCAGTTCCCAC
>CBDUEZ010000166.1:0-9472 GCA_965366355.1 uncultured bacterium | reverse complement strand
TGTTCAACCCTCCGCCGCAGCCTCCCGTTTCACCTCCACCCCCGTGCGCTCCCGCACATCATCGACGAACAGGTTCGGACGGCCCGGTGAGACGGCGATCCGGCGTTCCCCGAATTCGAGCACGACCACCCGCTTCGGGTCGGTAACCCAGACGCGGTACCGGCCGAGTTTGGAGTTGTAGAACCACCCGGTGAAGCCGAAGATGCCACCGTTGCCGAACGTGCGGATCGATCCTCGCATGAGGTCGGGCCCCATCCGCACTCCGGTCAGCCCGCTCAGAGAGATCCGTTCGCTGCTCCACGCGCGGCGATGAACGACGAGGTCGTGGCTCTCGAACGAGTATCCGCTCGGCCCGAAGGCGAACAGCGCGAGCATCATGACCCAGACCGCCGCCCCACCCCACGGGGTCGCGAACACGATCCCGACGAAGAGCACGATCACGCCACCCGTAATCCACTTCGCGCTGGTGCCCAGGGGCGCCCGATACCTCATCTCGACCTCCATGTCGTTTCTCGTCGCTCGAAAGTACTACGAGACACGGCGAAAAATTCTTCGTTTCGGATCGCGAGGTCGTGGCCGTGTCCTCCGACGGCCCTCCACCCGCCGCCCGTCCTCTTTGCCCAACTCCGATCTTCGGTGTATATTCGGTCTTCGGTGTCTATTCGGTTTTCCCGTCGCTTCAGGTCGCCCCACCGGAACCTCCATGCCCCAACTCCGCAGTCGGGCTTCGGCCCCCTCGGACGCCCCCGTCGGTGTCCAGTCCCAACACGATCGCGTTCTCGCCCCCACCCGGGGTAGCCGCACCGCCCTGTGCCTGTGGCTCCCGACCTTCGAGTTGCGTCTGGAGCTGGTTCGCTCGCCCGAGCTCGATCGCACTTCGGTCGCCCTGCTCTCTCCGGGAGACGGGGTGCGGCGTTCGATCTGGCAGGTGTCGGAACGCGCCCATGAGGCGGGCGTTCGTACGGGCCAGCTCGTCTCGCAGGCCGTCTCGCTCTGCCCTTCCCTGACCCTGCTCGAGCCCGATCCGGCCCACTACGATGCCGCCGTCGAGGCCATGCTCGAGGCGCTGTCGGGGCTCACCCCGATCGTCGAACCCTCGGCGGAACGGGGCCGCGTGTTTCTGGGCATGGACGGACTGGGGCGTCTCTACGGCTCCCCCGACAACCAGGTCCGCCGTGTGCTCCACACTCTCTTTCGGGTGTTTCCGCGCCCCCTGGTCGCCGCGACCCGAGCCGGCATGGCGCCGGGCACCTTCGGAGCGTGGGTGGCCGCGGTCCGCGCCCATTCGGGGCGGCCGACCATGGTCCCCGAACATCGCCTGGCCGAGTTTCTCGCCGGCTGCCCCGTGAGTTGCCTCCCGGTCGAGACCGAGATGGTGCAACGGCTGGAGCGGCTCGGCATTCCGACCCTGGGCGATCTCGTGAAGCTTCCCGAACCCGCGCTGGTCGCCCAGTTCGGTCAGGACGGGCGCGACGCCCTGGCCTGGGCCTCGGGGCGCCGCGTCGACCCGGTTCGGGCCTGGCACCGCCCCCGACCGATTCGGGTGTCGCTCGACTTTCCCTCTCCGGCCGGGCAGATCGACATGCTGCATGCGGCCCTGGATCGCCTTCTGGAACGGGGACTCGCTCGACCGGCTCGTCGGGGTCGCAGTGTTCACACCCTCCGGATCGAGGCGGCCCTGGAGTCCGGAGGCTCCTGGACGACCGAAGCCGTGCTCAATGTGCCGAGCAGCGAGCTCAAGCAGTTGGGATTCGTGCTGCGTAGCCGCATGGCCCTCTCTCCCCCGACGCGAGCCGTACAGTCGCTGGCGCTGGAGTTCACACGGTTCGGTGCGCCCTCGACCCAGGCCGATCTCTTCGATCGCAAGGAGACCGGCGCCCGAACGGTCGATGGGCACACCCTCAGCGAGGGGTCGATCCCCGCGGCTCTGCGCTCGGCCGTGCGGGAGCTCAAGTTGCGCCTAGGCCACTCCCCTCTGTATCGGGTGGTCGAACTCGACCCCTGGTCGCGCATACCCGAGCGCCGACACGCGCTTCTCAACTTCGACCCATGAACCGACGAAACTCGAAGCCAGGCATGGGGCGACTGCTTCCACTAGGGACACCCCGGCCCGTTCGGGTGCGTGTGGACGCCCGGGAGCAGCCCGAAGCAGTCTTGTCGGGCAATCGTTGGACCCGCATCGAGGCAATCCGGGAAAGATGGCGCATCGACGACGAATGGTGGCGGGATCCGGTGTCCAGGGAGTATCACGCCCTGGTCTTGGAGGGGGGGCGCATGATCACCATCTACCACGACTTGACGACGAAGATGTGGTACCTGCAGGGCTGAACGCACCCGCATCACCCGAACCCGACTCCCAGCAGACCCCCGGCACACGCTCGGCAACCGCCGGCGAACTTCAACTCGCGCGGCTCTTCCACGCCGAGACTGCGACCGGGACCTTCGCGCACCTGCTCGTACTCGCGATCCTGATCGGCTATTTCTGGGGCTTCGTCGACGGCACCTCGCTGCTGGTCTCGGCCGGCCTCATGACGACCGCGGTCCTGGCACGATTCGCGGTCCATCGCTCCGCCCGTCTCCTCTACGACGACGCAAGGGCCCTGGTCCGACGTACACGGCTCGCCACCCTCCTCCCAGCCGCCGCCTGGGGGGCCACATCGATCATCGTCGCCCCCGCTCTGGGTGCCGACATGTGGAGTCGCTACCTCCTGGTGATCGCCGGCCTCGTCGCAGCCGCAACCGCCACCCACATGGCGGACCGACTGAGCTACCACCTCTTCTCGGGCGTCATCCTGCTTCCCGCCGCGCTCGGAAGCCTCCTGCAGGGCTCGGGTCGCAGCACGGCTTTCGACCTCGTCCTCATCGCCGCCTACGCTGCCATGATGGCGCTGATCCATGAGCGCGCACACGCCCAGGTGGTGAAGCGCATCACCACGGGAAGCCGCCTCCAGGCCGCGACCCGTGCCTCGACGCGCGAGAAGGAATTCCTCGACGGCGTCCTGGGAAGCATCCCCGACGCCATGGCGCTGATCGATCCCCACGATCGCATCACCCGCATGAACGACGAATTCCGCGACATCGTCGTCCCGGCCGATCCCGACCTCCTCGACATTTCGCTGGCCGACCTGAGCGGGAGCGGACTCGGAGCGGTTCTCGCCAGCACCGTGATCGGGGCCCGGGCCGACGGCCTGAACGAACGGGAGTGTCGCACCTCCGCCGGCGGTGAGACCCGCTGGTTCATCGCCACGGCCGCCCGCGCCACGGGCCACGCCGAGGGGTGGATTTTTCTGCAGTTGCGGGACATCACGAGCCTGCGCAGCGCACAGCTCGCCCAGCGAAAAGCCGAGGCCGATCTGGCCGATATGGTCGAGGCCGCGCACGACCTCATCTGGCGGGTCGACAGCCGGGGCCGGTGGACATTCCTCAACAGCGCCGCCGAAGAAATCTACGGCACACCTCGCGACGACATGCTGGGCACCAAAGCGCTCGACTTGAGCCCCCTCGACCGGCGCGACGCCGATGAAAAGGCGCTCAAGAGCATTCTGTCGGGCGGGAGCATGGTCAATCACCTCACCGTGCATCTGCGGGCCGACGGCGAACGCCGCTGGATGAGCTTCTCCGGCAGCCCGTTGCGCGACGACACCGATGCGGTGGTCGGCGCCCACGGGATCGCGCGCGACGTCACCGCCGAGGTCCAGGCACGAGAGGCCCTCGAGGAGTTGGCGCGGCGCAATTCCCTGGTGCGGTCGCTTATCAACGCATCCGACGACCTGGTCTTCTACAAGGACACCGATTCGGTCTACCGAGGGAGCAACCACGCCTTCATCGACCTGCTTGCGCTTCCCGTGAACGAGCTCGTGGGCAGCACCGACCACGATCTCTTCCCGCGCGAACTCGCCGACGCCAACCGGGCCCGCGACCTCGAAGTCATGAAAAATCGCACCTCCACCAGCTACGAGGTGCACTACGACTCGAACCAGCCCTACCGCGTCTGGGAAACCGTCGAGACGGCCTATATCTCCGATGACGGTGAACTTCTCGGAGTCCTCGGCATCTCCCGCGAAATGACGGAGTGGAAGCAGGCGCAGGAACGCATTCAGCGCATGGCGGAAGAGGCCGAACGCGCCGCCCATATGAAGAGCGCGTTCCTCGCCAACATGAGCCACGAGATTCGAACGCCCATGAATGGGGTGCTCGGAATGAGTGAGCTTCTGCAAGACACCGAGATGGACGGGGAACAGCGACAGTACGTCGACGTGATCCGTTCCTCGGCCGAGAACCTTCTCCGCATCCTGAACGACATTCTCGACTTCTCGAAGATCGAAGCGGGCCATCTGCAACTCGACACGACCGCCTTCGACCTGCACAAGGAAATCGGCGACGCCGTGCGAGCCCTCTCGATCCAGGCTTCCCGTCGCGGCAACGAGTTGATGATCGACCTGGGTTCCAACGTCCCCCGATGGGTCGAGGGTGACGCAGGGCGCCTACGGCAGATCATCACGAATCTGGTCGGCAACGCGGTGAAGTTCACCCAGGACGGCGAGGTCGAGGTGGGGGCACGCCTCGTCGAGGCCCCCGCGGGAGAGCCCGCTCGTGTGCGCATCCAGGTACGGGACTCCGGTATCGGGATCGCCGAAGACAAGATGACCCTGATCTTCAAGGAGTTCTCGCAGGCCGACGCCTCGGTCTCGCGCCGCTACGGCGGCACCGGACTGGGTCTGGCGATCTCCCGCCGACTCGTGCACCTCATGGGCGGCGAGATGCAGTTGGAGAGCAAGGAAGGCGTGGGAAGCACCTTCACCTTCGACGTTCTCCTTCCCCCCTGTGATCCACCCGCGAGCGCACGCAAGTTGGTCGATTCCGGCCCGGTCGATCTGGCGGCGATGCGGATCCTGGTCGTCGACGACAACCAGACGAACCGCCGTATTCTGCGGGGAGTGCTCGGCGAGGCCGGCGCCCAGATCCACCTCGCCGACAGCGGTGCGGCCGCCCTTCACCGACTCGAGGAACTCGAGGCGGCGGGCGCACTTCCCGATCTGATCATCATGGACGTGCAGATGCCCGAGATGGACGGGCTCGAAGTCATCGACCGACTCCGTACGCGGCCTACATACTCGCGCTTCCGGGGTATCCCGATCCTCGTCCTCACCTCGGCCAATCGCTCCGAAGACACGAAGCGGGTTCGCGCCCTCGAGGTCGAGGGCTATTTTCTCAAACCGCTGCCCCGGCCCGATCTTCTCCGGGCCGTCGCCGCGATCACGGCCGACCGCCCCGGCATGCTCGAAGCCAAAGCCGATCGTCCCCGGGTGCACGTCGGACTGGATGCCCATCTTCGGCGCCACAGGGTTCTCGTGGTCGAAGACAATCCGGTCAATCGCCTGGTGGCCTGTGCCACCCTCGAGAAGGCCGGCTACAGGGTCGAGGTCGCGACGAACGGGCTCGAGGCGGTCGCCGCGGTGCGCGACGACGAGTTCCAGTTGATCCTGATGGACATTCAGATGCCCGAGATGGACGGCCTGGAGGCGACCCGGGTGATCCGGGCGCTCGAGACGGAACAGGAGCGGCGTCCGCTTCCGATCATCGCGCTGACGGCGCATGCGCTCGAAGAGGAGCGCGAGCGTTGTATGAATGCCGGTATGAACGACTTCCTCGCGAAGCCGTTCCGTGCGGAAGACCTGCTCGGGCTGCTCGAGCAGTGGACCCGACCCGAAGAAGAACCCCAAGAGGAAGAATCCATGCTCTCCGAGTCTTCGTTCCCCATGACCGACATGGTGGAGCCGGCCCCGGCGCTGGCCGCACGGGCCCCCATGGCTGACGTGGCCGCGGTGGCCGAAGTAGCCGTGGTGGCTGAAGTAGCCGTGGTGGCTGAAAGGGCCGCGCCCGATCCCGAAGCGGCCGCGCCCCAAGCCGAGCCGCCCGTCGACACGGCCGCTTTCAAGGCGATGCTCGAAGCCGCGGGAATCGGCGAGGTCTTCGACATCACGATGACCGTGTTCAAGACCGATCTGCCCAATCGCACCCAGGCCATGCACGAGGCGTGGGAGGCGGGCGATCCGCAGAAGATCGCCGACGCCGCACATGCCATCAAATCGGCTGCTGGCAACGTGCAGGCGAATCGGCTGGCCACCCTGGTCGGCGACCTCGAAGCGGCCGGTCGCGCCGAGGACCAGGCCCAGATGGACGCCGTCTGGCCCGACGTCGCGGCCGAATTGGTCCGGGTCGACGCCTTCCTGCAGGAGCGTTGAGCGACACACCCTCCGCCCCGGCCCCCGCTCCGCGCGTCACGGGACTGCGACTGAAGCGTGGCGAACGGGTCCAGGTGGAGCTCGACGACGGACGGTCCCTGAACGTCGATGCCGAGGTCGTTCTTCGCGCCGGGTTGCGAAAGGGAGACCCTCTCGACGAGGCGCTCGAGGCGCAGCTGCTCGACTCCGACTTGCGGGCCCGCGCTCGCTCGGCCTCCCTCTCGCTCCTGTCGGCGCGGGCACGCAGCCGCCGTGAGTTGAAAGACCGACTCCGACGCAAGGATTTTCCCGCCGAGGTGGTCGAGGAGTGCCTCGACACGCTCGAAGAGGCCGGATGGCTCGACGACGCAGCCTTCGCCCGGAGCATGGTTCGGGATCGGCTGCGACTTCGCCCCCGCGGCCCGGGTCGCATGACCCAGGAGTTGCGCGGCAAGGGAGTGTCTGAGGAGATCGCGCGTGCGGCCGTGGCGGGAGTCTTCGAAGACGAAGACGTCTCGGTGCCGGACCTGGCGCTCGAGGTCGCCCGGGGATGGCTTCGCCGGCAACCACCCGCGACACGAGACGTGCTCCTTTCGATGGACTTCAGCCCCGAGCGCGACAAGGCTCGGCGGCGATTCTTCGCCTTTCTCGCTCGGCGTGGATTTACGGGGACCATCGCTCGGGGCGCACTGGATCGAATGCGCGACGACACGCTGAAGGACTGATCGGGCACATCGGTCGGCCTGCCCGCCCCGCTGGCCCTGCCCGCCCCGCTGGCCCTGACGTCGTCTTCGGTTTATGTTCGGTATGCCACCCGAACAAACCCCGAATCGGAGTCTGTGTGTCGCCCCCTTCACCCCGTTATGTCGAGTTGCACTGCCACTCGGGATTTTCCTTCCTGGATGGTGCGTCCCACCCCGAAGAACTGGTGCTCGCCGCACTCGAACTCGGCTATCCGGCCCTGGCCCTCACCGACCACGACGGACTCCACGGGGCGATGGAATTCGCGCAGACGGCACGGCTGCACGGACTGCAACCGATCACCGGTGTGGAACTCACCCTCCGCGACGTCGTGCCCGACCTCGACCTGGAGGCCCAGCCCGCCTGGCCGGCGCGGGGGCACCATGTAACGCTGTTGGCCGAAACCCCGACCGGCTACGCCAACCTCTGCCGTTTGATCACCCGGGCGCGCATGGAAAGCCCCCGCGAGTCGCCGTCCCTTCCCCTCGCGACACTCCTCGACGACCCCGAGCGCGTCGACGGCATCGTCTGCCTCACCGGGTGTCGACGCAGTCCGGTGAGGGCCGCGCTCGAATCCAGTCAGGCCGATGGCGACGCCATGCTCACGCGCTTCCGTGAGGCCTTCGGACCCGAGCGGCTGTTCGTCGAGCTCCAGGACAACCGCATTCGGGGCGACGCGGCTCAGAACAAGGCGCTCGGTGCGCTGGCCGATCGGTTCGGACTTCCCGTCGTGGCCACCAACAACGCACACATCCACCGCCCCGAGCGACACCGCCTGCAGGACGTTCTCGTGGCCATCCGGCACCGCGCCACCCTCGACGGATCCCACGGAGTGCGGCGGGCCAACCTCTGTCATGCCCTGGCCCCGGCCGCCGAGATGGCCCATCGCTTCGCGGGGCGTCCCGATGCTCTGACGAACACGCTCGTGATCGCCGAACGGTGCACGGCCTTCGATCTCACCCGTGATCTGGGCTACAGCTTTCCGGATTTCGAGGGGAGCGAGCGCGGGGGAGCCCTCGAGACGCTCGCCGCCGTCTGCCTGGCGGAGCTCGGCAAGCGGTACGAGCCGGGATCCAAGCTGGAGCGCAAAGCCGAGGAGAGGCTTCATCAGGAACTCCGGCTCGTCGATCTGCACGGGCTGGCGGGCTTCTTCCTGGTCTATCGCGACATCATGAATCTCGCGCGCGAAGTGGCTCTCGACGTGCGCGGAGAGGCGCCCCGGGCACACTCCGGCCTGCCTCCGGGGCGAGGTCGCGGATCGTCGGTGTCGTCGATCATCTGCTATCTGATCGGGCTCTCGCATGTCGATCCCGTGAAGGCCGATCTTTTTCTCGGACGCTTTCTCAACGAGGCCCTGCGCAGCGTTCCCGACATCGATCTCGACTTTCCCCGCAACATCCGCGAGGAGCTGATCCTGCGGGTGTACGAGCGCTACGGCGGGGAGCACGCCGCGCTGGTATGCGCCTTTCCCACCTACCGGCTCCGGTCGGCGGTACGGGAAGTCGGCAAGGTGCTCGACCTCCCCTTCGGAGACCTGGAGAAACTCGCCAAGCTGGCCGAACGGCGCTCGGCGGCCGGGCTCAAGGAGGAGTTGGAGCGACTGCCGGAGTTTCGCGAAAAATCGAAGGCACCACTCTGGCAGGCCCTCGGGGCGCTCGCCGAGGAGATCGCGGGACTCCCCCGTCACGTCTCCCAGCATGTCGGGGGCATGATCATCTCCTCGCGTCCGCTGGTCGAGATCGTCCCCCTCGAACCGGCCGCCATGGAGGGGCGGGTGTTGTGCCAGTGGGACAAGGACTCCTGCGACGACGCCGGGTTCATCAAGATCGACTTCCTGGCGCTGGGCATGCTGTCGCTGGTCGAAGACGCCGTCGACCTCATCGCGGTTCGCGAAGGCGCGCCCCCCGATCTATCGCGGATCGACTACCGAGACGAGGTGGTGTACGACCGGATCTGCTCGGGCGACAATGTGGGTCTCTTCCAGGTCGAGAGTCGGGCGCAGATCCAGATGATTCGCCGCGTCCGACCCCGCAACCTCGAAGACCTCGCGGTCCAGGTCGCGATCGTTCGGCCGGGCCCCATCGTCGGGGGCGCGGTGAACCCCTATGTGCGACGGAGGGAGATGCTGCGCGAAGACCCCGACTTCGTGGTTCCCTACGATCACCCGCTCCTCGAAGAAGCACTCGGCGAAACGCTCGGCGTCATCATCTTCCAGGATCAGGTGCTCAAGGTCTGCCAGGCCATGGCCGGCTTCACCGATGGGCAGGCCGAGGGCTTGCGGCGCGCGATGAGCCGCAAGCGATCCCACGAAGCCATGCAGTCGCACTGGGAGGCGTTTCAGGCGGGGGCCGAAGCCCGAGGCGTCGATGAACTGGTCGCCCGAAAGGTGTTCGACCAGGTCTCGGCCTTCAGCGCCTTCGGCTTTCCCAAGTCGCACGCCGCAGCCTTCGGTCTGCTCGCCTATCAGTCTGCGTGGCTTCGGCACTACCACCCGATCGAGTACTACG
>CBDUEZ010000165.1:0-9517 GCA_965366355.1 uncultured bacterium | reverse complement strand
GGGTTGGTCGATCCGGCACTGGTCGCCTCGAGCGAGTGGGTTCCGGCCACCGGACCGAAGGTCCACCGCGTCGATGCAGTCCCCGACGCATCGGTCGGCTGTGAGGGAGGGGCCGCAAAACCGGCGCTCGGGGTAAAGCCGACCTCGACGCCCGCCACGGGATTGTCGAAGGCGTCGGCGACGCGCACGGTGATCGCTTCGGGGAGCTCGGTCGTGACCGCCCCGGTCTGACCGTCTCCTGCCACGATCGTGAGCGCCGTGGGGGGGCCGGCTTGGGCCGAGGCGGTGAAGACGACATTCCCCACGCCCTCGACGGACGCTCGAAGTACCTGGTTCGACACCCCCGCCACGGTTCCCAACCTCCAGGCGGCGACCGTCGCCCGGCCTTCGACGTCGCTCCGCACGACCGTGGGCGCGCTGGCCGAACGGACGGTAGCCGCACCGGCCGGTTGGCCGACCTCGATTGCTCCGCCCCCTGCCGTGACCTCATAGAAGACGGCCACGCCCCGCACGGGGGCGCCCTGAGCGTCGACCACGACGACCGAAGGAGAGGGCGAGAGCGGCGCGGCGACGGTCCCCGTCAGACTCGTGGCCGTAGCCGCCATCACCGCCGCCGGCGCCTCGGTCGCGACGGCCTCGAGGAGGCTGGACGCCGACCCGGCGTCGATCTGGAGACTCTGGGTGCCAACGGTCGGTCCGAGGGTCCATTCAGTGGAGGCGACCCCCGTGAGGTCGGTCGTGGCCAGGGTGGGTAGGGCGGCCCCCTCGCCTCCGGCCACCGAGAAGGTGACCTCCACGCCACCGATGGAGTTTGCGAAGCGGTCCAGCACTCGCACCACCACCGGTTCGTCGAGCTGCGTCCCTCGCACGCCGAACTGACCGGCTCCGGCGTCGACCTCGATCATCGCCGGGGGCCCGGCGAGAGCGAGCGCATCGAACTGTACAGGATCCACCGCCGCACCGTCGGCCGCGACGACCAGTGTGTGCAGGCCACCGGCGGTCGACCCCAGCACCCAGTCCGTCGTCGCGATGCCCTGGGCGTCGGTCTCGACCACGGGGGGAGACGCCTGTCCGCTTCCAGGCGTGGGCGTGAAGCTAATCGATTGTCCGACTACCGGTTCCCCGCGTCGATCGGTCGTCTTCACCGCAATCGGAATCGCCAGAGGGAGGCCGACGGTGCCCGTTTGGCCCTCTCCGGACACGACGGCCATCGCGGTCGTCACGGGGGCGACCTCCACCGCCGCGCTCGCGGAGGCCTCGATGAATCCCAGGCCCGAGGCGGTGGCCCTCACCGTGGCCGTCCCGGGCGAGACGGCGGTGACCCTCCCTAGGTCGTCGATCGCGGCGACGGCGGGGTCGGTCGACGTCCACCGCACCTGAGTGCCCAGCAGTTCTCGCCCATTGTCGTCGACGACGAGCACTCGCATGAGCGAGTCGGCTCCGATCGCGTCGAAGACCAACCTCGAAGGAATGATCTCGACCGAGGTCACTCCAAAGCCCGGGCCGGTCCCCTCGCAGGCCGAGAGAACCGCGAGGGTGCAGCAGACCGCAGCCCTGGCTACGGTGCCGACGATGCGCCGCGCCGTCATCGACGCCGAGAGGTACGACGCATCAGGGCAACTGGCCGAAGACGACCGCCACGAGGAAGGTGGCGGCGAGCGTCACGACGACGATCGAAATCAGGTTGAGCCAGAATCCAGCCTTCACCATCTGTTGAATCGACAGGAGCCCGGAACCGAAGACGATGGCGTTGGGGGGAGTTGCGACCGGAAGCATGAACGCCATCGAGGCCGCCATGGCCGCCGTCGCCATGAACGGTAGGGCCGGCTCACCGAGCCCCATGGCTGCGCCCGCCATGATGGGCATGGCCATCGTGGCCGTTGCGGTATTCGAGGTGACCTCGGTCAAGTACACGAAGAGCGTCGCGACGACGAGGAACAGCACGATAGGGGGCACGTTCGACAGACTCTCCACCCCACTGCCGATCCAGGCCGCGAGTCCGCTGCGGTCCATGGCGCGCGCCAGGGAGAGACCGCCGCCGAAGAGCACCAGGACCCCCCACGGAATTCGCCGCGCGACGGGCCACTCGAGGGTGAATCGGCCCCGGCGCAGGTCGAGCGGGAACAAGAAGAGGGCCATCGCCCCCGCCATGGCGATCGTGGAGTCCCGAACTTCCGGGAGCCAGGTCGCGATTCCCGGCATAGTGAACGATCCGATCACTTTCGGCTCGCGAAGGATCCAGGCCAGGGCGGTAAGGACGAAGACCGTGGCCACGACGGTCTCGCCCTTCGATCGAGCACCCAGGCCGCTTCGCTCCGTCGCGAGGAGCTCCGCCGCGTCACCCCGCACCTCACCCGGCGGATGCAGCACGTTCACCAGGAGCAGCCAGGTGAGGGGGAGCATCACCGCCGCCACGGGCACCCCCACCAGCATCCAGCGGCCGAACCCCACCTCGACACCGAGGAGTTCCTGAGCGGCGCCGGCCAACACGGCGTTGGGAGGTGTGCCGATCAGGGTCGCCACGCCTCCGATCGACGACGCGTACGCGATTCCCAGCATCAGTGCCACACCGAGAGGCCCGAAGGCGCCCGGCTCGTCTTCCGACGGGTGGGCTCCGAACAACGTCGCCACGGCCACCCCGATGGGCATCATCATGGCCGCGGTCGCCGTGTTGCTGATCCACATCGAGAGGAATGCGGTCGCGAGCATGAACCCGAGCACGATTCGCCGGGGACCCGTACCGACGGCGGCGACGATCCCCAGCGCGATCCTGCGATGAAGCCCATGGTGCTCCATCGCGACCGCCAGCAGGAACCCCCCCATGAAGAGAAAAATGAGGTCGCTCGCGTACGGCGCTGCGGCGTCGGCCATCGAAAGAATGCCGAACGCAGGCAGAAGGATCAGGGGCAGGAGGGCCGTCACTGGAATCGCGACGGCCTCCGTCATCCACCAGACGGCCATCCAACTCGCGACGGCCGCCGTGCTCCACCCTTCTACGGTGAGCGTGCCGGGCGCCGGAAGCAGGAGCATGGCTGCCGCCAGGGCGGGTCCGCCCAACAGGCCGATCCGCTGAGCGGTGCGATACGATGATTCGATGGGGTCCTCGCGCGCGGGTTACATAGTATGAGTAGACGATAAATCCGTTGGTCGGGCATTGTGGCGCCAAACCTCCCTCTGTCGCAACGCGCCGAGACGTGCAGATTTCGAGGGTCGGCATCACCCAAGGAGGCGCGCATGGAGCATTTGACCCCACGGCACACCGAATTCGAGCCGATGGCTCTATGGGTCCGGGCCCTCACCTGGGGCGCCGTCGCGGCGGGCGTCTGGGGCCTGACGGTCAGCCCCCCGAGCGAGGGTCCGCTCGGGAGCGCATTGATCGCCGCCGTGCTGTCGCTCGGAATCCTGGTGGAGTTGGTATTCGGAGGTGTGAAGATCGAGCTGTTCAGCGACAAGATCCGCGTCTCGCTGGGCCGTGTCGGCTGGATTCGCAAGGTGGTGCCCTTCGAGACCATCGAACGTGTCGAGCCCGTGGAATACCGCCCGATCAAGGAGTTCGGTGGGTGGGGCGTGCGGGGCTTCGGGAAGAAGCAGGCGTGGACCGCCAGCGGCAACCGAGCGCTCGTGCTGCACCGAACCGATGGCTCGCAGTTGTACGTGGGCCATTCGCACCCTGAACAGCTCGCCGAGCGCGTGCGCAGCGTGGCGCGGCGCCCGCTCGCCTGATCGACTCCTCCACGCATCAACTCCACACACCATGTCTCGTCGAGCCACCGACCCATGATCCTGAAATCCGGCAGCGTCGCCCCCGACTTCGAACTCACCTGGAAGATCGGTGGCCCGCCCATCGCGTTGCGCGAGTACCAACGGGGGCGACCGCTCGTGCTCCTCTTCTTTCCGCTCGCCTTCTCATCGGTCTGCACGGCCGAGATCTGCGCGGTCGCCGAAGACTGGTCGGCCTGGAACGATCTCGACGTGCGCATCGTCGGGATCAGCGTGGACTCGCCGTTCGTGCTCGCTCGATTTGCAGAAGAGACGGGGGCGGAATTCCCCCTTCTCTCCGATTTCAACAAGACGGTGTCGGGGTCGTACGGCGTGTTGAACCGGGACTACTTCGGCATGGACGGCGTGGCCGATCGCTCCGTATTCCTGATCGACGGGGCGGGAGTGATTCGGTACGCCTGGAGCGATCCGGACGACTCGGTGCTGCCCGACCTCGACCGAGTCCGATCGGAAATCGAGAAGCTCGAGGCTTGAGGGCCTGAGGCTGAGGGCTGGGGTCGCCCTTGCCGTCAGACCCGCTCGACCACCATCGCGAAGCCCAGGCCACCGGCGGCGCAGACGGTGAGCAGGCCGAATTCGACATCGCGCCGCTCCATCTCGTTCAGGAGGGTCGTCGTGAGCCGACCCCCCGTCGCTCCGAAGGGGTGCCCCAGGGCGATCGAGCCGCCCATCACATTGATGCGTTCCACGGGCGGGTGGCCCACTTTCGAGGTGCGGTTCAGGCGGTCTCGTGCAATCTGGTCGCTGTCGAGCCACTGAAGGTTCGATAGCACCTGCGACGCGAAGGCCTCGTGCATTTCCATCAGTCCGATGTCGGCCATCGTCAGTCCGGCGCGGTCGAGAGCCACGGGGGCTGCGAGTACGGGACCCTGGAGAAGTTGGTCACCCGGGTCGAGCGCCGCGAAGGAGTAGCTGCGAATCCGTCCCATGATCGGCAGGCCGTCGGAGCGGGCCCGGTCTTCCCTCATCAACAGCACCGCCGAGGCGCCATCCGTCAGCGGAGACGCGTTGCCGGCGGTGACGCTTCCGTACTGCCGGTCGAAGGCCGGCTTCAGCGCCGCGAGCTTCTCGGCCGAGGTATCGGTTCGAATGCCGTTGTCGCGGTCGACGACGCCCTCGAACCGGGGCGGCACGTAGACCCGCGCGATCTCGGCCGTGAGGCGCCCGTCTTCGGTGCCCGCCGCCGCGAGTTGATGCGATCGAAGGGCCCATGCATCCTGATCCTCCCGGGAAATCCCGTTCTCCTTCGCCATTCGCTCGGCCGACTCTCCCATCGTCTCGCCCGTCGTCGGCTCGGCGATCTGGGGCTGCCGGGGGATCAGGTCTTTCGGGCGCACGGCCGCGATGGTTTTCACCCGCGCCCCGACCGTCTTCGCTTTCGACGCCTTCACCAGCGTCTCGGAGAGGCGGTCGGAGACCATGATCGGAATGTGCGAGAGTGACTCCGAGCCCCCCGCGACGACCACATCGGCGTACCCGACCTCGATCAGGTTCGCAGCGTCGGTAATCGCCTGGTTGGCCGTGGCGCAGGCTCTCGACACCGTCGTGGCCGGAACGGCGTGCGGAAGCGTCGCAAGCCCGACTTCGCGGGCGATGTTGGGCGCGTGGGGGTCGTGAACCACCGTGCCGAACACGAGTTGATCGACGGAGTCGCCGGGCACGCCCGACCGGTCCATGAGTTCCCGGACCGCGAGGGTGCCGAGTTCGATCGCCGACAGACCCTTGAAGTCGGTGCCGGATCGGATGAAGGGGGTGCGAACTCCGGCGACGATCACGGCCTTCATCGGATCTCCTTGACGGTGTGACGTTCAGATCGGCTTGCTACCCCCGGCCGACTCGGCGTGGTCCGATGTGGGTCCCGCCCCGTGGACCGCCGAGCACCTTCTGTCTAATGTTGTGGCCATGCCAAACCAATCTATCGACATCACCCTCCAGCCGGCGGGTGAAGACCATATTCCGGCGATGGCCGCACTTTGGGCCGAGGCCTTTCCCGAAAAGCCGGTCGAGAGGCGAGACCGCGAGCTGCGTGAGGGACTGGTCTTCGGAGATCTCAGCGACTGCTGGATCGTCGAACACGAGGGTCGAATCGCCGGCGCTCTCCGCACGTATCGTCTGACCACCCATCTCTGGGGGCACACCTTGCCCACCATGGGACTCGCGGGGGTGGCGGTGGCCCCGGACTTTCGACGCCGTGGCATTGGACGCAAGATGTGCGTCGAAGCGTTGAAGATGGCCCGCGATCGGGGTGATGTGCTATCGGCGCTCTACCCCTTTCGCACCTCGTTCTACCGTGATCTCGGCTACGTTCTCGGTGGCGAGTTCCACCGGTACCGGTTCCACCCGGAGGAACTCGGCATGTATCCGGGGTGGGACCGCGTGGAGCGCGCGCCTGAAACGGGACGTGACGAGGCGCGCGACATCTACGAACGGGTCTCCGAGCGCAGCAACGGGCTGCTGGTGCGTACCGAGCGCATGTGGTCGTTCCTGAACCGTCAGGGCACCTACCTGTACCTGCACCGCAATCCGCGCGGCGTGCCGACCGGATACATCGTGGTGCGTGGTCGCGGGGGGGCCCCGGAGCGGTCGCGACTGCGGGTGCTCGAGCTCGTGGCGCAGGATCGAGAGGCCTATCTCGGCCTTCTGGGATGGCTCTCGGTGCAGCGGGATCAATGGGGCAGGATCACCTATGACGCGCTTCCGGGCGAGAAGTTTCATCGACGCCTCGCACATCCGCGTACCGCGTCGTCGGCGATGACCCGGGGACTCTGGTTCCACTCGGCCGCCGTGCTGCGCGGTCCGATGTTTCGGATCGTCAATCTCGAGCGGGTTCTCTCGGCCGAAGGGAGTGCCACAGAGCCGCCGATGGGTGTGCCGGACGGCTGGCAGGGGCCGATGCAGGTTCGTGACACGGTTCTGCCCGACAACCAGGGTCAGTGGGCCGATGGTGTGCGAACGGACCCCGCCCTATCCTCGACGAGGAACGGCGTGCTGTCGATCGGTGAGGTGACGACCCATCTGCTCGATGGCCGTCTTCCGGGTCAGGTGCCCCCTCCAGAGGGCTGGACCCCGAATCTCGGTCTGTCTGGCGTTCGTTTGCTCGACGAGTTCTAGAACTCAGACCCTCGCCTCCGGGAGTTGTCCGTGCACGCCGTCACCTTCGATGTGTCGGTTCCTCGGTACCTTCTCGCCAAGTCGGTCGGGCGATTCACCGAGTCGGTGCTGTACGGTGCCCTCAGCGGGGTCAACCTGGTGGACCGTGATCCGCTCCCACTCCCGGGTCCCGATTGGGTCAGGCTCGAGGTGGTTCTCGCGGGGATCTGCGGAACAGACATCGGGAACCTCAGCTATGCAGCAAGCCCCGCCATGGAGCCCTTCGGATCTTTCCCGGCGGTTCTCGGACATGAAATCCTCGCCCGCGTAACCGAGGTCTCTGCGGGATCACAAGTGCAAGTCGGACAACGGGTCACGGTCGATCCGTTCGTGCACTGCCAGGTGCGCGGGCACCCTCGGGCGGCCTGGTGTGGCTCGTGCCAATCCGGGCTCCACGCCACGTGTGAACAGGCCGGCGAAGAGGGGCCGACGATCATCGACGGCCAGCCCTTCGCGCCGGGCACGATCCAGGGCTATCACCGATCTCTTCCCGGCGGGTGGAGCCAGGAGATCATCGCGCACCGCTCCCAGCTCTTCGCCGTCGACGACGGCCTGGACGACCGGGCCGCGGCGCTGATGGAGCCCCTCGCGATCGGCATGCACGCCGTGCTCAATACGCCGATCGTCGATGCGGGGGCGCCCGTACTGGTGTTGGGGAGCGGACCGATCGCACTGGCGACGATCTGGGCGTTGCGGGCCACGGGCTTCCAGGGCGAGATCGTCGGCCAGATCAAGCGCGATCATGAGGCCCAGATGGCTCGCTCGCTCGGTGCTTCGCACATCGTTCGGCCGGGTGACGAGGCCCGCCAGAGCATGGTGGAGACCGGCGCCTCGGCCTACATGCCTCTCGTGGGCGACGAAGTGTACGCGGGAGGAGGATTCCCACTGATCTTCGATTGTGTGGGAAGCCGGCAGACCCTGAGCCAGTCGCTCCGGTACGCGTCACCTCGGGCTCGGCTCGTCATGCTCGGGTGCGCCGCCGAGATCAAGAAGATCGATCTCACCTTCGTGTGGGCGCGGGAACTCGAGGTGAAGGGTTTTACCGGCTACGGGCTCGAGGACTTTCGGGGCGAGCGTCGGCACACCTTCGACATCACGCATGACCTTCTCGTCGAAACCGAAGCCCCGGTCGACGGTCTCGTGACCCACGTCTTTCCCCTCACAGAAGTGAGGCAGGCCCTCTCGGTGGCCGGAAATCGCCGAAAGTGGAACTCGGTGAAGGTGTTGTTGGAGCCCTAGAACGACCGTCTAGCCGACGAACGCGATTCCCTCTTCGAGAAGGCCCTGCCACACGTCGACGTCGAGATCCGGGATCGACACCCACTCCCGGAAGACGCGCCCGGCCGGAGCAAACGGCTGCCCGACACCGGCCTCGATGAGCTCGGCGACCCGGGGCGCAGGGAGTTTGACGACCAGCCCAGACCCCTTGAAGTCGACCAGGGCGAGAAACTCTCCGCCGACCCGGGCACAGCGCCCGCCCATGATGGTGCCTTCCTGCACCCTCGCGTCGTTTGCTCGGATGCGGGCGATCAGGTCCCAGAACGCGGCCGCATGATCGACGCTCATGGCCTTCGGCGGCTCACAGTGGAAGCCTCAGCACCTCGGGATGCACCTTGCTGGTCGCCTGCTCTCCGTCGACTTCGATTCCCTCGAGGCGGAGCAATGTGGCCTTGCGGGTGAGTCCACCGCTGAAGCCGTGGAGGGCGCCGTCCGACCCGACGACCCGATGACAGGGAATCACGATACACATTGGATTTGCGCCCACCGCCTGGCCGACGGCGCGGGCGCCGACCTCGCCCAGTTCGAGCGCCTTGGCGACCGCCCCGTAGGTCGTGATGTGGCCGTAGGGAATGCCCAACAAGTGGTCCCATACCCGGCGCTGGAAGTCGGTCACGTTCCCGAGGTCGAGCGGAAGGTCGAAGACCCGGATGTCACGACTGAAGTAGGCGCTCAGAGCTCTGATGGCCCGGTCGAGAAAAGGCGGCGGCGAGCCCTGGCCCAGGTGTTCACCGGGCAGCGCCAGGTCGGGTCCGCGCCGGAAGTCGAGCCGACGCAGACCGGACTCCGTCGCCCAGAGTTTCACCGTTCCGACGGGAGTGCCGGGGAGGTGGGCCGAAAACACCGGGGTGCCGGTCAGGGTCGAGACTCCTCAGCGTCGGCTACCTCGACCTTGAGGGCTTCCTGAAGCGCATCGAACCCGAGAAGAGCGCATTTGACCCGCACCGGAAACTTCGACACTCCCTTGAGCGCCCGTAGGTCGCCCAGGCTGCGGTCGCGGGCGACTTCTTCGTCGCCGTGCATCATACGGGTGAAGCGCTGTGCGAGCTCCAGCGCTTCTGTGATCGACGCGCCACGAAGCTGCTGGGTCATCATGGAGATCGCCGCCTGGGAGATCGAGCAGCCCTGGCCGGTGAACCCCACGTCGGCAACCACTCCTTCCTCGACCCGGAGCTGCAGCTTGACCTCGTCGCCGCAGGTCGGATTCCGCATGTGGATTTCGGCAGTATGCTCCTCGAGCTCGCCCTTGTTCCTGGGCTTCTTGTTGTGCTCGAGAATGAGCTGCTGGTAGAGCGAACTGAGTTGCGGA
>CBDUEZ010000164.1:0-9564 GCA_965366355.1 uncultured bacterium | reverse complement strand
CTTCTTCGAGCCCTACGACGTGCAGTTCGCGCTCATCAAGGCGGCCAGCTTCGGCATCGCCGTCACCGGCGTCGGGGCCTTCTTCGGCTACACCTGCCGCGGTGGAGCTCAGGGGGTCGGCATCGCCACCACCCGGGCGGTCGTGGGTGCGAGCATGCTCATTCTCGTTCTGGACGCCTTTTGGGCGGCGGCCCTGTTGTGAGCGCGGGAGCGAAGGCATGAGCATCCGCATGGTAGGACTGCGCAAGTCGTTCGGGACGAAGGTCGTACTCGATGGACTGTCGCTCGAAGTTCCCGACGGCGGGGTCACCACGATCATCGGCGGCTCCGGCTCGGGAAAGTCGACGGCCCTGAAACTGGTGATCGGTCTGATCCGTCCGGACGCGGGAGAGGTCTGGGTCGACGGAACGCGTGTCGACACCCTGGAGGGCGACGCGCTCTACGAACTGCGCCGTCAGGTCGGCTTCGTCTTTCAATTCGCGGCTCTATTCGACTCGATGACGATCGGCGACAATGTGGCGATGGGACTTCGACGCGCCGGAGAACTCGACGAGCGGGCGATCCGGGAACGAGTGCGCGAGTCACTCCAACTCGTCGACCTCGAAGGCACTGAAGACCGGCTTCCCAGCGAGTTGTCGGGTGGCATGAAGAAGCGGGCGGGGGTGGCCCGAGCCGTCGCTCAACGGCCCCGCTACCTCCTGTACGACGAGCCGACCACCGGCCTCGACCCCATCACCGTGACCGTCATCGACCGACTCATTCTGCGCATGCGTGACGAACTCGGAGTGACCAGCCTCGTGATTACCCATGATATGGACAGCGCCTACCGCGTTTCGGACCGCATCGCCATGCTCCATGACGGGCGCGTGCGATGGCAGGGGACGCCCGACGAGATCCAGGCCGCGCACGACCCCGTTGTCGAGGGGTTCATTCGCGGAAAGCCCGAACTCTGGGAGAGCGCGTCGTGAATCGAGGTCGTGAGGTCCTGGTCGGCGCGGTGATCCTGATCGGGGTCGCCGTCACGGTCATTGGCACGCTGTGGCTCAAGGGATCGAATTTCGGACGCCCGTCGGTGCGTGTCGACGTCCTCGTCGAAGAGATCGGACAGCTGGCCGAGGGCAACCAGGTGCGTGTGCGTGGGGTGCCGGTCGGCCGCGTCGTCGGGTTCGAGGTCGAGCCCGGCGGACTCGCGGTGCGGGTGCTTCTCAGCCTCGACCGCATGCCCGACCTGCCCGACGATGTGCGTGCGCTCGTCGCCGCCGAGTCGCTGTTCGGCGAGTGGCAGGTCGAGCTGATCTCGGAGTCTGCCCTCTCCTTCGCCTACTACGAGGTTCCGCCGGGTGCGGAGCGGGGCGGCGTTCCCGTGATGGGCGGCTTCACGATGCCCGACATCACGCGCCTCACCGCCGCCGCCTTCGACATCTCGCAGAATCTGGCCGTCCTCACCGACCGCGTCGATCGAGCCTTCAACGAGGAGTCGGCCGACAACATCCGGCTGGCCATCGAGAACATCCAGGAGGCCAGCGAAAACGTCGCCGACCTGATCGACCAGCAGGCGCAGACGTTCGCGAACGTCACGATCCAGGTCGAACGCGCCGCCTCCGAAATCGGGTCGGCCGCGACGGTGGGGCGCAGTGTGCTGGAGCGGGCCGACGGCCTCATGGCTTCGGGACAACTCGACTCGATCATGGGGAATGTCGAAGACATCACGGCCAACCTCGACGTTCTTTCGGCGAATGTGGCCTCCGCCACCGATGGCCTCGGCCTCACGATGGCCCGAGCCGACTCCGCCTTCGCACGGGTCGATCGACTCTCCGCCCGAATCGAGGCCGGGGAGGGGGCGTTGGGTCAGTTGATGACCGACACGCTCCTGGTGTCGCGAGCGGGCGCCGTCCTCGCTCAACTCGACCTTCTCCTGGCCGACCTTCGGGCGAATCCGAAGCGCTACGTTCGTCTCTCGATCTTCTGAGCGAGCCGTTCCTTGACCCGCCCTCGAATCGAGCGCAGCGCCGGCGGTGTGGTCGTGCGGAGCATCGGCGGGGTCCCGCACGTGCTCGTGATTCGCGATCCCTACGACCACTGGGGACTCCCGAAAGGGCATCTCGAGTCGGGCGAGGACGAGCCGATGGCCGCGTTGCGCGAAGTCGAAGAAGAGACCGGACTGACCGATCTGCGTATCGGAGTCGAACTCGGATGCATCGACTGGTATTTTCGGGCCGACGGTCACCCGGTCCACAAGTTCTGTACCTTTTTCCTGATTCACTCCCTCCAGGGTGCGACCGTGCCCGAGGTGGCCGAGGGAATCACCGAGTGCGTCTGGCTCGATCTGGACGACGCCGTGAAACGGATCAGTTACGACAACGCCCGTGAGATGGTGCGGGTCGCCGCCCAGCACCTGACCGCCGATGGAGCCAAGGAATGACACCCGACGCCGACACTCGCCGGCTTTGGCCGATCGTACAGGGAGTGGGAATCGCTCTCGTTCTCGCCCTGTTCTTGTGGGCGAGTCGCGAGATCCTCAACCCACTGTTCCTCTTCGTGGTCCTGCTGGTGGCTGTGCAGCCCTTCCGCGGGCGTCCCGGTTACTCCCTGCTGGTGGCCCTGGCGGGCACGATCACGGCCGTGTGGGTGCTCTCGACGACGGGCTCACTTCTGGCCCCGTTCATTCTTGCGCTGGGCGTCGCCTACATTCTCGATCCCCTCGTCGATCGCATTCAGGCCACGGGCCGCGGCCGGACGACCTCGGTGCTCCTGCTGGCTCTTCCCGTGGTCGGCGGGCTCGTCGCGATCCTTCTGCTTGCCGTTCCTGCGCTGTGGACCCAGGCCGGGGAGTTGATCGAGCGGTCGCCGGTGATCCTCGACCGCATCGAGGGCTGGGCGGCCGCGCTCGAGCAACGACTGCGTGGCGTCCCGGGGTTGGCCGAGTTTGTTCTGCAGCCGATCGTCGACCTCGATTCCGACGCGATCGTGGCCTTTCTGAATGAACGCAAGACCCTTCTGGCCGAGCAGGCCTGGAGCGGCGTGCTGGGGATCGGGCGAGGCCTCGGGTCGGCACTCAGCCTGCTCGGGTATCTGGTCATCACCCCCGTTCTCACATTCTATCTTCTGCGGGACTGGGATCACATCACGCACCACCTGGGCGAGCTGATCCCGCGTCCCCGACGCGAGGGTGTCGTGGCCTTCGCG
The DNA here is from genome assembly GCA_965366355.1 of uncultured bacterium. Taxonomy (GTDB): domain Bacteria; phylum Gemmatimonadota; class Gemmatimonadetes; order Longimicrobiales; family Gaopeijiaceae; genus Gaopeijia. The sequence goes on along the minus strand of CBDUEZ010000164.1, from coordinate 6,378 downwards.
AAGGAGTACGATCACCTTCTGGCCCGGTATCTACGGGGACAGATTCTCGTGGCCGCCACGATCGGCGGCGTGACGGCGCTCGGTCTCTGGATCTCGGGCTTTCCGTATGCGTTCCTGCTCGGTGTGACGGTGGCCGTCTTCGGCGTCGTGCCCTATCTGGGACTGGTGTTGAGCCTGATTCCGGCGGTGCTCGTGGCGCTGACCAGTGGCGCGGTCGGGTTGTCGTTGCTGAAGGTGGGGATCGTCTTTGCGATCGCGCAGGGGCTGGAGGGCGCCGTGGTGAGTCCCCGCATCGTGGGAGACTCGGTGGGACTGCATCCCGTCTGGGTCGTACTCGCGCTGACGGTCGGGGGCTTCTACTTCGGATTTGTGGGACTTCTGATCGGGGTTCCGGCCGCGGTCGGTGTGAAGCTTCTCGTCTTGCGAGGGCTGGAGCGATACCGGTCGAGCGACATCTATCGAGGCGCGGAACAAACGGCCGTGTAACGCGTCGCCGCACCCGCGTGCGGACTCGCCCCGTTGATCCCGCCGGTGCAGCGATTAGACTTCTCCCCATGCAGACACCTATCGCCGACGTCACGATCATCGGCGGAGGGCCGACCGGGCTCTTCGCCGCCTTCTTTGCGGGTATGCGAGGCCTCTCGACCCGCATCGTCGATTCGCTTCCGGAATTGGGCGGCCAGCTCATGGCTCTCTACCCGGAGAAGCACATCTACGACGTGGGGGGTTTTCCGAAGGTCCTCGCGAAAGATCTGGCGCAGGGCCTGATTCGACAGGCCATGCAGTTTTCGCCCGAGGTCGTCGTCGATGAAGAGGTGCGGCACCTCGAGCGCCGCGACGACGACACCTGGGTCCTACGCTGCCGCACCGGCGACTATGCGTCGCGTGCCGTGGTCGTGGCGGGTGGGAAGGGGGCGTTCGAGCCGAGGGTCCTCGATGTGCCGGGCTATGCGGACTTCCTCTACAAGGGAGTCCACTACGCCGTGCGCGACCCGAAGGAATACGCCGGGCAGAGGGTACTGATCGTCGGCGGAGGCGATTCGGCGCTCGACTGGGCCCTCATTCTCAAAGACGTTTGCAGCGAGGTGTTTCTCGCCCACCGCCGGGAGGGTTTCCGTGCACACGAGGCGACCGTGGCGCAGATGGAGGCCGCGTGCGCGGCCGGCGAGATGCACCTGCTGACCTATACCGAGGTCAGCGAGATCCACGGGTCGGGAACCCTGAATGGGGTTACCGTATTCGACAACCGAACGAACGACGATCAGCGGCTCGAAATGGACGCCGTCTTGACCTTTCTGGGGTTCAAGCCCGACCTCGGCCCCATCAAGACCTGGGGCCTCGACCTCGAGGGCAACCGGATCAAGGTCGACGCCCTCATGCGGACCAACCTTCCGGGGGTCTTCGCCGCGGGCGACATCGTCGACTACGAAGGCAAACTCGACCTCATCGCCACCGGCTTCGGCGAGGCGGCGATCGCGGTCAACAACGCGGTGCGGTTCGTCAATCCGGATGCACGCGTGAACCCCGGCCACTCGACGAGTCTGGCCGTCTTCAAGGACTGACCATGAAAGAGAAAGTCGTGATCATCGGTTCCGGGCCTGCGGGCTGGACCGCCGCGATCTACGCCGCCCGGGCCAACCTCGATCCAGTGGTGTTCGAGGGCGCCGGCAGTCGCACCATGATCCCGGGGGGGCAACTCATGTTCACGACCGATGTCGAGAACTACCCCGGATTCCCGGACGGCATCACCGGACCCGAAATGATGATGGCTTTCCGGGCGCAGGCCGAACGGTTCGGGACCCGCATCTTCACCGAAGACGTGGAACGAGTCGACTTCTCGGTCTATCCGCGGCGCATCGAGACGAACATGGGCAAGGTCGTCGAGGCCGATGCGGTCATCGTGGCCACGGGCGCGAACGCGAAGTGGCTCGGTGTGCCCGGTGAGGAGCACCTCGCCCGGACCGGTGGTGGGGTGTCGGCCTGCGCGGTGTGTGACGGCGCGTTGCCCTTCTTTCGCGGCAAGACGTTGGCCGTGGTGGGCGGGGGTGATTCGGCCATGGAGGAGGCGATCTACCTCACCAACTTCGCGGGCAAGGTTCTGCTGATTCATCGTCGCGACGAGTTCCGAGCGTCGCGGATCATGGTCGAGCGGGCCCTCGGGAATCCGAAGATCGAGGTCATGTGGAATACCGTCGTCAAGGCGGTGCACGGGACCGAAGAGATCGAGGGACTGCGGGTCGCCGATACGATCAGTGGCGAGGAGCGCGACGTCGTGGTGGGCGGCCTTTTCGTGGCCATCGGGCACGAGCCGAACAGCGGCTTCCTCGATGGGCAGCTGGAGCTTCGAGAGAACGGGTACGTACTCCCGGCCGAGGGCGGGCGAATGGCCACGAACGTTCCGGGCGTCTTCGTGGCCGGCGACGTCATGGACGACTACTACCGGCAGGCGATCACCGCTGCGGGTTCGGGCTGTCAGGCGGCTCTCGAGGCCGAGCGCTGGCTGGCCCACGGAGGCATCGAGCAGGCCTCCGACGCCGGCGTGGCCGGGGACTGACGCCACCCGCTCCGGAGTTATCCGCCGCGGGTTGTCTCGCCCAGACTGCGGCCCCCGTCGACCACGACCATCTCGCCCGTGATGAACGGAGAGGCCGCCAGGAAGAGGACGGTCCTCACGATGTCTTCGGGCGACCCGAGGTGACCGACCGGTGTGCGGGCTTCTTCCCGGGCGCGTTCGTCGTCGCCGAAGTCGTCCGGGGGTAGCACCGCGCCGGGGGCGATGGCGTTCACCCGCACGCGAGGCGCCATGACGCGGGCGAGTATGCGGGTCAGGTGGAGGAGGCCCGCCTTGGAGACCGAGTGGTGCGGATACCGCACCCAGGGCTGGAAGGCCGACAGGTCGACCATGTTCACCACCGACCCTCCGGAAGCCTGCAGGAGTTCAGCGGCCTGGCGTACCACCAGGAACGGGCCCTTCAGGTTGATCGCCATCACCGCGTCCCATGCCTCTTCGTCGACGTCGAGCAAGTTGTCTTGTTCGAACGAGGCGGCGCTGTTGATGAGAAGGTCGAGACGGCCATACGCCTCGGAGGCGGCTGCGATCAACGCCCGGGCTCCCGCTCCCGTGGAGAGGTCTGCCTGAACCGTGAGGGCGCGGCGACCCAATGACTCGACGGTGCGCGCGGTCTCGTCGGCGGGGCCCCGAGAGGAGTGATAGTGCACGACCACGTCGTATCCGGCCTCGGCGAGCCCGAGCGTGATGGCTCGGCCGAGTCGGATCGCACCGCCGGTGATGAGGGCGACTTTGCGCACAATGGGGCTCCGGAGGGAGTGAGAGGGGCCGACGACGCCGTCGGGGCAGGGCGAGGGCCACGGTGGCCCGGTGCCGGGGCGTGGTCAACTGCCGGCCGGAACTCCGCCGCTTCGCACGGGTTCAGCGATCGAAGGCGTTTGAGTCACCCACGTACCGAGAGACGATGATGAGCTGGACCGAACAGGTGGATCTTTCCGGCAAGGTGGCCCTGGTCACCGGCGGGAGCGAAGGCATTGGCACCGCGATCGCCGCCGAGTTGGCTCGGGCGGGCGCCTCGGTGGTCGTCACGTCGCGCTCGAACGAGCGGGCCGAGCAGGTGGCCGCCGAGATCGACGGTGATGTGCTCGGGATGGGCTGCGACGTGAGGGACTACGCGGCATGCGAAGCCGTGGTCGCGGCCATCGACGACCGCTTCGGTCGGCTCGACGTGCTCGTGAACAACGCCGGCCTCGGCATCTTCAAGCCGGTCCAGGAGCTGAGTGTCGACGACTGGACCCTCCAGGTCGAGACCAACCTCAACGGGACCTTCTTCACGACCAAGGCCGCCCTCCCCCTCCTTCAGCGGGCGGGTCGCGGGGGCGAAGGAGACGCCTGGCTGATCAACATCGGTTCGTTGGCGAGTCGCAACAGCTTCGGAAACGGGGCGGGTTACAACGCGAGCAAGTTCGGCCTGTTGGGTATGACCGAGGCCATGATGATCGATCTGCGGTATGACGGAATCCGCACGAGCATCATTATGCCCGGGAGCGTCAACACCGGGTTCAATGACCACTCGGGCGATCGCGACTGGGCGATCCAGCCCGACGATGTGGGTCGGGCCGTTCTCCAGCTCGTCGCGTATCCGACGAACACGCTGGTCAGTCGGATCGAGATGCGGCCATCGAGGCCCGCGCGGAGAAGCTGACATCGCCGAGAGTCTCGAAGCGCTCGTCGAGGCGACGCGGGGCCTGCAACCGTGGCGGCGCCTCTTCCACGCCGGTAGCGGCGTCGGGCTCGCACTCGCGCCCGGCGTACTGGGATGGTCGTCCGGGACGGCCACCGCACTCCTCGCGGGCCTTACGGCGGTTCTCCTTTCGGTCGACTTCGTTCGCCTGAGGGTACCCGCCTGGAACCGGCGGTTCTTTCGCATTCTCGCGCCGTTGGCGTCTCCCCGTGAGGCCGACGCGGTCGCGTCGTCCACATGGTTTGCCCTTTCGGCCGCGCTGGTCTGGGGCCTCGTGCCCGGCCGGCCGGCGATCGCCGCACTTCTCGTACTCGGCCTCGCCGACCCGGCGGCTTCGGTCGTCGGTCGGATCTGGGGCCACCGGCCGCTCGGGAAAGGCACGTGGGCAGGCACTTCGGCGTTCGCGACGGTCGCGCTGGCTGTGCTCACCATCGTGGTCGGGCTTCCCGAGGCGATCGCGGTGGCCGCGGTGGCGGCCGCAGCCGAGGTGATCCCCACGGGGTTCGACGACAACCTCACCGTGCCGCTGTCGACGGCGGCGGCGGTCTGGGTGCTGTCGCTACCGGGGCTCGGGGTGTTGCCCGGGTAGCCTTCGGCGACCCGTGGAGCCACCTTTCGGGCGTTTGTCACCCCCACCCTTCGCCGACGCCTGCGAGGATTCGAATACGATGAGTGAGACCCGAGTCGAGAGAGATTCCCTGGGAGAGGTTCACGTTCCCGCGAACGCGCTCTACGGCGCGCAGACCCAGCGTGCTGTCGAGAATTTTCCCATCAGTGGCCAGCGGTTCGGGCGTCGTTTCATCCAGGCGCTCGGACTCGTCAAGAAAGCCGCGGCCGAGCAGAATCTCGAGCTGGGGACCCTCCCGCCCGACATCGCCGAGGTGGTGATTCGTGCCGCGTCGGAGGTGGCCGCCGGCGAGTGGGACGACGAGTTCGTCATCGACGTCTTTCAGACCGGGTCGGGTACCTCGACCAACATGAATGCCAATGAGGTGATTGCGCACCGTGCGACCGAGCTCCTCGCAGGCGGCGGCTCCGTGCACCCGAATGACCACGTCAACTTCGGCCAGTCGTCGAACGATGTGATCCCCACGGCGATGCATGTGTCGGCGCGCATGGCCCTGGCCGAGGAACTGGTGCCCGCCTTGTCGCACCTCGCCGCCGCGCTCGAGAGCAAGGCCCAGGCCTTCGACGGGATCCTCAAGTCCGGCCGCACCCACCTCATGGATGCGACGCCCGTGCGCCTGGGTCAGGAGTTCGGGGGGTATGCGGCCCAGGTCCGAAAGGGAATCACCCGTGTGCAATCCGTCTCTGTAGAGCTCGAAGAGCTCGCGCTGGGGGGCACCGCCACCGGCACCGGCATCAACACCCATTCCGATTTCGCGGCCGGCGCGATCGCCCGTCTCGCCGCCACCACCGGGGTCGCCTTTCGGGAGGCCGACAACCACTTCGAGGCACAGGGCGCGAAAGATGCGATCGTGAATGCGTCGGGATCGCTGAATACGGTCGCCGTCAGCCTCATGAAGATCGCCGACGACATCCGGTGGCTGTCGTCGGGGCCGACCTCGGGACTTCACGAGATTCGCTTGCCGGCGATTCAGCCCGGGAGCAGCATCATGCCTGGCAAGGTGAACCCCGTGATGAGCGAGGCCACGATGATGGTGGCGGCCCGGGTCATGGGGAACCACACCACGATCACCGTCGGCGGTCAGCGAGGGAACTTCGAACTCAATGTGATGATGCCCGTAATGGCGCAGGCCATCCTGGAATCGATTCACCTGCTCGCGGGCGCCTGCCGGGCCTTCACCGACAAGTGCGTCGCAGGGATCGAGGCCAACGAGGCGCGGTGCCAGGCCCTTCTCGAGCTGAATCCCTCGATCGCCACTGCGCTCAACCCCCACATCGGCTACGATCGCGCGGCGGTCGTGGCCAAAAAGGCCGCGGCCGAGGGCCGTTCCGTTCGCGATGTCGTTGCGCAGATGGAGCTGCTCCCGCCCGACGAAATCGATGCGGCTCTGGACGTGCGCTCCATGACCGAGCCGGGGCTACCCGACTAGACTCGACTCGCGTCGGGTTTTCGTGGTGATACGAGTCGGGGGTGACCCGTGACTGGGCCACCCCCCTT
>CBDUEZ010000163.1:0-9598 GCA_965366355.1 uncultured bacterium | reverse complement strand
CGGCCTCCGACCTGGGCGCGTTCCTGAGCGACCTCGGTCCCGAGGGTCTGGCCCTCTATCACCGCGTGCAGATCTGGGATCTACTCAACCCGGCGCTGATCGCGATACTCGGGCTGACGCTGGTCGCGTGGATGCTGCGGCGGAGCACCGAGGCGGGCTGGCGCTCCTTCGTCTTGATCGTGCCGATGGTGGCGCCGCTCGCCGACCTCGTGGAGAACGGCATCATCCTCGCCGCCATTCGCGCCTTCCCCGCCGAGCCCGCGTCGAGCGCAGCTCTCCCCGTGGTAGGATCGCTCAAGTTCGCCGGCCTCATCACCACGGTGCTCCTGGTCCTGGCTCTCCTCGTGCCCGCGCTGAGGAGACGGGCGCCCCGCTGAGGCGACGATCGCCACGCTGGTTCAGGCTGGCACACCCCGCCAGAACGCCCGCCGATGCCACGCATCGCGGGCCGGCACTTCGAAGTCGCTCTCGATCTGGCGCTTGCGGGTGATCGTGGTGTCGAACACCACCGTGTCGAGGCCGAGTTCGCCGGCTTTGGCGAGCCGGGCGAAGGCCGGGCGGGCAGCGCGCGCCACCTGTCCGTCGTCGGCCCGGTAGACCACGTCGATGTGGTCGGTCAGGCTCACACCGCGCTCCACTTCGAAATCCTTGAGCGCGCGATGAAGGGCATCGATCGAACATCCCGATGGCGGAGCGCTCCGCTCGTCGACGGCCACGAAAAGGAATCGGCCCTCCCGCCAATCCCGGGCGCCGACCAGCGGGTGTCCGTGGGCGTTCCAGTCGCTCAAGAAGGCGTCGACCCGGGTGAGGAGGTCGGTCTCGGCATCGCCCGAGATCGATTCACCCGCCGCGAAGACCCACAGGCGAGCGTCAGCGGGAAGTTGGTCGAATGGAACTCGCGGCATCGTCAGACTCCTTCGTCCAGATCGACGTTGGCCGGCCCCGATTCATTCGGGATGGCCGCGACCGGGGATTGTTTGTCGAGGAGGACCGCCACCCATCTCAGGTCCTGGGTGTTCTCGAGCCAGATCTTCACCACCATGGTGAGCGGCACCGACAAAAGCGCACCGACGGGGCCCCACACGAAGTTCCAGAACAGCAGGGAGAGCACCACCACGAGCGGGGAAAGCCCCAGCCGGCGTCCCATCAGATTCGGTTCGATGATGTTGCCGAAGATCGTGTTCACCACGACGTACCCCGCCGCGACTCCAAGTGCGGGTGCGAACGCCCCCTCATTGAGAATCAGGCTGAGCAGGACCGCGGGAATCGCCGCGAGGATCGACCCGACCGTCGGGACGTAGTTGAGAACGAAGGCCACGAGGCCGAGAAGGATCGGGAAGTCGAGACCCATGAGCCAGCAGAATCCGCCCAACAGCAGACCCGTCAGCAGGCTGATGACGGTCTTGATCCCGAGATAGCTCTGAATTTCGGCCACGACCTTCGCCATGCGCTCTTCGCCCCGCGCCGAGCCGTCACCCAGGGCGCGGAGCTTGGCGGGAAACACGGTCGCCTCGGCGAGCACGAAGACCATCACGAGGAGCACGAGAAAGGTTCGGGACACGAGCTTTGTCGTGCGGGCGACCGCATTCTGCGCAAGATCGAAGACGTTGAGCGAGCCGAGGAGATCAGGGCCGACGAGGGCGTCGATCGGCCGATTCGACACCTCCGATGCCCAGAGAAGGAAGCGGCCCCAGAGAGCTTCGAGAGCGGTCTGATACCGGGGCAGTCGCGTCTCCAGGTCGGGAAGCGACTGATAGGCCAGCACGATCAAGAGCCCGAACACGCCCACGACAACCCCGACCGCCACGACGATCGACACCGGTCCGGGCAAACCCCGGCGCACCAATGCGAGGACCATCGGAAGGCTCAGGGTCGCCAGGAACAGGGCGACCGCAAAGGGCAAAAGAATGGGCTCTGCGAACTGCAGTCCCCACACCACCACGACACCGGAGGCCAGCATCAGAAGGAAGCGTGCTCCGGGGTGCTTCTCGCTACGGTCGAAGATCATGTCCAGCCGTCGAGGGCCTGGGCGCAGGAACGAAGCTGCGCCCCCGTGGGTTGAACACAAATGGTACGGAAATTCCCTCGCGGGGGCCATCCCGTCGGTCGCGATTCGAGCTGGATCGAGCCCGCCCGATGAGCCTCTCTATCGAGATCCCCGAAGACGACGCGGCGTTGCTCGCCCAATGCGAGGTCCAGACCTTCCGGTCGGGCGGAAAGGGTGGACAGCACCAGAACACCACCGACTCGGGCGTGCGTCTGGTGCACCTCCCCTCGGGAATTCGCTGTGAGAGTCGACGGGAGCGGAGTCAACATCGCAACCGTGCGATCGCTCTTGCGCGGCTCCGTACCAAACTCGAGGCGCTCAATCATGTCGAGGAACCACGGCGTGCGACCCGCGTTCCCAAAGCGGAGAAGCGGCGGAGGGCCGACGACAAGGTGCGCCGTGGTCGCGTCAAGCGGCTGCGCCGCCCCCCGCGGCGAGACGACGAATGAGTCGTGCGAAGGGCTCGCTTGAGCCGGGGCTCCGACCGGCGTAGCTTCTCAGCTTCTCGACTCCCCTTCTCCGGTCGCGTTCGTGTCAACCGAAACCATTCACGTCCTCCTGGTCGAGGACGAGCCCACCGACGCCGAATTCACTCGGGCCATGCTCGGTCAGGTTCACGGCGCGGAGGTGACGCTGCACTGGGCCCGCACGTTTGCAGAGGGGCTGGCGGAGCTGGAGTCCGGCCGATACGACGTCGCGCTCGTGGACTATATGCTCGGGCCCGACAATGGGCTCGACCTGGTTCGTGAGGCGGTCCGTCGGGAGCTTTCCACACCCATGATCCTGCTCACGGGCAAGGGTTCGAGAGCCATCGATCTGGAGGCTCAGCAGGCCGGGGCCGACGACTACCTCGTGAAGGGGCAGATCGACCCCGCGAGCCTCGAGCGGGCCCTGCGCTACACCATGGATCGCACCCGCACGCTGCGCGCGCTTCAGGAGAGCGAGGCGCGGTTTCGCGGCCTGTTCGACCACCTCCCGCTGGGCCTCTTCCGCTGCGGCGCAGACGGTGGTTTTCTCGACGCGAATCCCGCGCTCGTTCACCTGCTCGGAAACCCCGACCCCGAGCTCCTGCGGGAGCGATTCGCCTCTTCCTTCTATGTGCATCCCACCGATGTGGCCCGGTTTCGAACTCTCCTGAACCGGGACGGCGTGGTGCGCGCGTTCGAGAGTTGGCTCGAGCGCAGCGATGGATTTCACGTTCCCGTGCGCACGACCGCCCGAGCCTATCGCGAAGGTGACGGGCGGGTCGGCTACGTCGAGGGTGCGGTCGAAGACGTTCGCGCGGTCGAGAGCATTCATCGCCTTCGCATGGGACTGGCCCGGTTCCGGGCGACCATCGAGCGGCTCCCCGTGCCGATCGTGGTTCTCGATCCCAGCGGACGGGTGCTCGACGCGGCTCCGGGAGTGAGCCTGATCGTCGGGGCACACCCGGCCGAGCTCGTGACGACGCCGATCACGGCCCTCGTCGACCTCGACGACGGCGCGGGGTTCATGCCGCTGCTCGAAGACCTGCGCTCCGGTGCGGTCGCGTCGGCCCGGATCGAGGGAACGGTGCGGGCCGACACCGATCGCCCGGGCCGGTGTGCGCTCACGTTGGCCCCCGTCGTCGATGACGAAGGCGAACTGACCGAACTTGTGGTGTTGATGCACGACCTGGGGCCCGTAGCTCAGCGGTTAGAGCAGCCGACTCATAATCGGTAGGTCGCAGGTTCGAATCCTGCCGGGCCCACTTCTTTCGGCGTCACCCGCCCTCGATCGGCCGACCCTCCCGATCGAGGAGCGTCGAGGGGCCCAGCCCCAGTGCGTCGAGGCGCGCCCGTTGGGTCGCGGCATCGCCCACGACCACCCATACCATCTGCTGCGGATCCAGATACTCGGCCGCTAGCCGCCGAGCCTGGGCCACGTCGAACGCACGAACCAATTCCTCTCGCTCCAACACGTAGTTCGCCGAGAAGCCGAGAGTACTCATGTCGTTCAGGATGCCCAGCTTGGCGCCGAGCGTCTCGAACGCGCGAGCGTTCGTGCGGAGAAGAAAGCCCTGCGTCGCTTCCAGATCCTGTTCGTCGAACGTCGGCCCGTAACCCTCCATGATCTCCTTGATCAACTGAAGCGCCTCGAGCGTCACATTCGAGCGCACCGACGATCCAATGGAGAACGGTCCGGGAAGCGTCGAGCCCTGGAAGCTCGATCCGATTCCGTAGGTGTAGCCGCGGCCCTCCCTCAGTTCCTGCGTGAGATCCGAGGCGAAACCGCCGCCACCGAGGCGGAAGTTCATGATGGTCGCCGGCCAGAACTCGGGGTCGGTCTCGGCGAGGCCGAGAAAGCCGATGTTCAGCACCGACTGGCTCGCGTTCGGCACGTCGACGAAGTACAAACCGGCGCGGGTCGGATCGGCGCGCGGAGCCTCTGGAAAATCGGGCGTCGAACCCGTCCACCGCTCGGCCAGGCCCGCGAGGGATGCCATCACCTCGTCGCGGTCCACGGCGCCCGCGACATGCACCGCGGCCACTCCAGGCACGAGCGTGCGAGCGTGAAAGGCCCGGAGGTCATCGAGGGTCACGGCGGCCACGCCCTCCGGAGTCCCGAGAGGATCCCGGCCCAGGACGTGGTCCCCGTAGAGAAGGCTACGAAACACCTTGCCCCCTACGGCCCCGGGGCTCGCCGACTGCTGCTGCAGGGCGTTGCCGACCCGCTGTCGGGCGAGTTCGAACTGGGTGCTGTCGAAGCGCGGCTCGAGCAGAATCTCTTCGACGAGCGCCATGGTCTCCGCGTAGTTCCGCCGCAGAGTGCTGCCCTGGATCGAAAAGGTCTCCCGCCCCGCGGAGACGTTGATCGAGGCCCCCAGAAGGTCGATCGCCACCTCGAGTTCGGCCGGCGTGCGCCGCGCGGTGCCCTCGGTCATGGTCTGGGCCAGGAGGTTGGCGACCCCGACCCGGTCGGGGTCTTCGAGCAGCAGCCCGCCTCGCATGGTCACCTCGAACTGCACGAGGGGAAGCTCGACGTCACGAATCCCCAGTACCGGGACTCCGTTCGCGAGGGCGTCCTGCCAGACCGGGGGCGCGCTCAAGGTGGGCGAGGGCCCGAAGGGGGGCTCGACGGAGCGGTCGATCACCGAGGGGGTGCGCTCGATGTCGACCCGGTCGTCGATGACGACCTCGGCTTCGGCGCCCATCACGATCGGCTCCTCGACCACCTCGGCGCGCTCCGATCCCTCCAGGGCGAGGTCTGCCTGGCCGAGGGGCACGAAGCTGGCGGCCACGAAGGGACGCTCGGCGACGTACTCCCGATACACCCGCATCACGTCGTCGGCGGTGACGGCGAGGGTGCGCCGCAGGTCCTCCGTGAGGAATCCGGCGTCACCCGCGAAGATGTTGTACTGCGCCAGACTGAACGCCTTGCCCTGCGCACTCGAGAGACCCCGATAGAAGCCCGTTTCCGTACCGGCCTTGACCCGCGCCAGTTCGTCTTCGGGAACACCCTCCGCCTCGAAACGCTCGAAGGCCCGCGTAATCGACGCCTGGGCATCGTCGAGGTCGGTGCCCGGGAAGGCCCGCACCGTCAGCGTGAACCGGCCGGCGAGTTCCTGTGAACTATTGTTCGCATTCACACCCGGCGCGATTCCGTCTTCTTCGACCAGCACCTCGTAGAAGGGAGACGTCTTGCCGTCGGTGAGAATCCGCCCGAGCGCGTCGAGGGCGTAGCTGTCGGGGTGGTAGATCGGCACCGTCGGCCAGGCCATCTGGAGCTGGGGGAGCCGAGCATAGTTGTCTTCGTGGAAGAGCAGCCGATTCGCCTCGAGAGATACCTCCGGGGGCGTCGGACGGGTCGGGGTCTCCCGAGCGGGAATCTCCCCGAAATAACGCTGGATCCAGCCCTTCACCTCGTCGACGTCGAGGTCGCCCGAGACGACGAGCGTGGCGTTGTTCGGCCCGTACCACGCCGTGTGGAAGGCGCGCACGTCGTCGAGGGCCGCGGCATCGAGGTCGGCCAGAGACCCGATCACCTGCCAGCGGTAGGGGTGCCCCTCGGGGTAGAGCGCCCGGTCGATCACGTAGCTCGCGTGTCCGTAGGGATTGTTGTCGACGCTCTGCCGCTTCTCGTTCTTGACGACCTGCTTTTCTTTTGCGACCACGTCGGGCGTAACGGTGTTGATGAACCAACCGAGCTTGTCGGCCTCCGCCCAGATCGCCTTCTCCAGTCCATCGATCGGAACGACCTCGAAGTAGTTCGTGCGGTCGCGGCTCGTGGAGCCATTCGTGGAACTCCCGACGCGGGTCATCAGTCGATCGAGGCCACCCGGTCCCAGATTCTCGGAGTCGAGAAAGAACAGGTGCTCGAACAGGTGCGCGAAACCCGTTCGCCCCTCCACCTCCCGGGCCGAGCCGACATGAAACGTCATCGCCACGGCGGCCAACGGGTCGGACGGATCGACGTGGAGGATCACGTCGAGCCCGTTCTCCAGTTCGTATCGCTCGAATTCGACCGCGACCTCGGCATCCGACGACGCGTCGGGATCCGAGCCGGCCTCAGGGCCACACGAAGTCAGAGCGAGGCCGAAGAGGAGGGCGATCGCGGGGGAGGAGCGAAGCATCTCGAACCCTGGGGTCAGCGGGAAATGGAGTCAGTCCTTGAGTTCAGAACCAAGGCGATGTTCTTGAAGATCTCCGAAGGGAGCGCGCTCGTGAAGCGGTAGGCATCGGCCGCGGGGCCGGGCACGTAGGCGGTGACCACACCGAAGTACCGCTCGTCGAGGAAGAAGACCAGCGTCGCGGTACGGTTGACCGCTCGCGACTCGATGAGTCCGCCCCCGGGCGAGTAGACCTGAAACCGGTTGTCGCCGGTCCCGGTCTTGGCGCCCATGAGCATCGGTGTGCCGTCTGCATGGAGCACAGCCCCCCCGGCTCGCCGAGCAGTGCCGTTCTGCACCACCGACACCATCGCCCTGCGCGCCGCGGCCGCGACGAGGGGGTCGAGCACGGGCACGCCGCGGGCCTCACGACGGCGCAGTCGCGTCTCGAAGGGCGTCCCTTCGGCCAGGTGAAGCTCGTCGACCCGAATGACCGGGAGTCGCACCCCGTCGTTGACCAGAATGCCCAGGAGTTCGGCAAGCGCCATGGGCCGGTCACCGGAGCTTCCGATCGCGGTCCCGATCGATGGAACCAGGTTGCCGAAGGGGTATCCGAGCCGGCGCCAATCGGCGAGGAGCAGTTCGAACGCCTCCAGCTCCAACATCGAGCGAATGCGCTGGTCCTGCGCATTGCGGCGGCTCGTGCGGAAGAGCCACCCGTACACCTCCTGCCGCACGGCGCCCCCTTCCTCGAGAAGGGCCGCGAGGCTGACGTCCGGGGTCTCGACCAAACGCTGCACGACCCACAACTCGAGGGGGTGGATACGGGCGAGATATCCGAGGTCGTTCAGGTCCCAGGGGGTGGGGTCGGTCTGCCGATACAGGTCCTCGACGACACCCGGCGCGAGTCCCGCGAGCGGTGTGTGACCGCGAAGAAACGAATCGAAGGCGGCGAGGTCGGCCTCGGGCCGCACGGAGCGAAAGGCCCAGGCCGTGCGGGTGGGTGACAGAGCCCGATCCTGAACGAGTCTCGACAACAGCGAGTCGGGGGGCGCGTTGTCGTACCGCCGGTAGAACTGGCGAATGAAACTTCGCCCTTCTCGGTCGGCGAACCGCTCGAGGTAGGCCTGTCGCAGAGGATCATCGACGTCGGTCAGCGCCGAGGCGGTCGAGCCGGAGCCGAGGAACATGTAGTAGTTCACGACGTCGCGCATGATCCGCACGAACGGGAGGTTGATCGATTGCTCGAACGCCTCCAGGACGGTGACCACGCGTGAATTATCGGCCGATGTGAAGTTCGAGAAGGTCTGGACCCCCCCGCCGGTCGCAAACCGCTCGCCTGGATTGGCGGAATACCTCCGGAGCAGCGCCTCCTCGAGGATCACGGCCTTCGAGATCGCGGAGTCTGCCCGCAATCGATCGACGACCCACGCCGTCAACCGGTCCTGTGGCGGGACCCGGAGGCTCACCAACGAATCGCGGCTCACCCGGGAGAGGCGATCATGCAGTTCCGCGACGATCTCCAGATACGTGACCAGCGTGCGGAGCTTGGCGGTCGAACCCAGCTCGAGGCGGCCGGCCGAGGTCAGGCTGAGGGGGCCGTCGAAGTTGTCGGTCTGCACCCGTACGACGTTCCCGAGGGCGGTTCGCTCGAGGAGGGTGAAGGTGTAGAGGACCGCTGTGGGGTCGCCCGCCCCGAGCAGGCGCGCCTCGGCAAACGGGCCCGAACGCACGAAGGCCGGGTCGTGAAGATTGTCGAAGACGGCGGAGACCCCCTCCTGCCAATCCATGTCGATCGTCGTGCGGGCGCTGAGGTCGAGCCGGTCGAGATCGTAGAGGCCGGGCAGGCCGAGCAGGGAGAGTAGCCCCGTCCGCACCGTGTTCGCCGCTTTGAGCTCCACGAAGGCGGGCGGGGCCCGCTCCGGCGCCCGCGGGAGAAGCTCGAGCGACGTCGCGAGCGCCTCACGGGCCAGGGCGTGGGGAATCACGCTGTCGCGGGCCATGAGCCGCAGGTAGGCGTCGGTCAGCCGGCCCAGCTCTTCCCGCCCCTCGGGCTGCACCAGGTAGAACGACGGGCGACGGTGGGCGACCAGCAGGCTCACGGCCTGACGAAAGACCTCGGCGCGGCGGGCGGCCGTCGCATCGTCGGTCGGGCTCGCTTCGAGCGCCGCGTTGGCCTCGGCGAAGTCCGTGCCGTACCAGGCCCACAGCCCGTCGCTCGCCCCGATCACCTCGCCGTGCCCCCTCTGCGCCGCGAGCGGCACGGAGTTGAGGTAGTCGCGCACCGTGCGCCGCCGATCGAGCAGGGTCTCGGGCCCGTCGATATAGGCGCGCATGGCCGCAGCCTCCATCTGCCGCAGCTTCTCCATGGGCGACCCGGTGCGTCCTTCGGGAGAGTGGCGGAATTTTTCCAGCTGCGTTGCGAGCGTGCTCCCGCCCGGCACGTTTCGTTCGCTCCCGAGCACCTGGAGCCCATACTCTCCGACCGCCCGGGTCAGGCGGGGCCAATCGACGGCGGGATTCCGGCGGGGCGAGGTCTCGTCGAGGAAGGAGCGGTTTTCGATGTAGACCAGGGTCTTCCAGATCAAGTCCGGGATCGAATCGAACTCGGCGTAGACCCGCGCTGGATTCGGCGACCGATGGAGCACCCGGGCTGAGCGATCGCGAATCGTCAGCCCCCCCTGCGACTTTTCGGGGTAGACCGGATACCAGCCCGCATCGACGCGCTGCTGAAAGGCCTCCGTGAGCACCGCCTGCTGCGAGACCTCGAACCCGGCCTCGCGTGCTCGTGCCTCCAGATCGGAGATCGCCGAGTAGCCGAGCCGGGCGTCCCACGGCCCCCCCGCGGGGAATCGTATCCGGGCGCTGCCGCCTGGCCGCACCACCCAATCCAGGTCGGCCCCGCGGGCCGAAAAGAATCGTGACTGGGCATTCGACGTGCGCGCCTCCCAGATTCCAAGCGGCACACCCACCACGACCACGAC
>CBDUEZ010000162.1:0-9646 GCA_965366355.1 uncultured bacterium | reverse complement strand
CCACATCGCTCGTGATGCCGATGTAGAACCGACTGAACTCGGGCTTCATGGCGTACACCTTCAGAACGGAGTGCACCTGATCGATGACCGCTCGTCGATCGACGGCGCTGTGGCCGAGCATGTACTTGCCCGTGGGCTGGATGAGTTGCGGCGGCATGGCTGCACTCCGGATCGAGAGGGACTGCGCATTGGCATGAACAGGCTACATTCTACTCCCGATTGAGCGCCCGCAGGAGACACGCCGCGTGGCGACACGACACACAGAGGCAGGGAAGCCGTGCTGGATCGAGAGGGCCGCCCGTGAACTGGGCGGACGCGCATATCGTCGTCTGGGTCTTCGCGTTCGCCTTCGCGTCGGATCTGCTGCGGGCGAGTTTCGAGATCATCGTCAATCTGCACTATAGGCGCCACACTCAGTCGCCCGTGCCCCTTCGTAGCGACGAAGTGGCGGTGGTCGTCGCCTGCCACAACAGTGCCGACTCGATTGAAGCCACGCTGAACACACTGCCGGCCGGCTTCACGGTGTATTGCGTGGCGAACAACTGCACCGACACGACCGTGGAAACTCTCGAATCCCTCGGTTCCACCCGGCCCGGGCTGGTGATCGTCGACGTCGACTACCCCGAAAAGGGCAAGACGAAAGCGGCGTTGCTCGGAGCTCTCCAGGCATCGCAAGACGGGTTCACACACATTCTCCTGTTGGACGACGACGTGTGCTGGCCGCAGGACCGCACGATCGAAGTCCTGGATCGTTCGGCCGCGGTGACCGCGGTCCCGATCATCCCGAACAATCCGGGCGAGTTGATCGAGCAGTTCCAGGTGTTCGAGTACATCGGCACGAATCTCAACAAGCGCGTCCAGATGTACTTCGCCGGCAACATCACTTGGGCTTCGGGAGCTGCCGCGATCTATCGTCTGGATGTCTTCCTCGACGTGATGCGGATGCACGACGGGGAGTTCGCCGGCGAAGACATCCAGTGCTCCTACCTGCACCACTATTCCGGATACCCCATCGACTTCCTCGAAGCGACGGTGGTGAGCACCGACGTCCCCCGGACGCCCACCGGGTGGTGGCGGCAGCGGGCGCACAGTTGGGACGTGTCGTTCATGTTCCTCCATATCGGCCTGCTGCTCCGTGTCCTATTCCGGAGGGGTGGGAAGGGGCCCGGGTGGTGGATCCGCTTCATGACCTTCTACCGCATCTACGACGCCCTTCTTGTGTTCGTGAAGCTCGCGTTGCCTCTGGCCGTTCTCCGGTTCCCGGTCGTGGGGCTGCTCTTCTTCGCCAGCGCCTATATGATCCTTTCGGTCCAGTACCTGATCTATCCGATGTTCTTCCCGCGGCTGGATCGGACGCTCGGGCCCAAGCTCGCTCGTCGAAGGGCGATCGCCTTCGTCCTGTTTCCCGTCTACACGCTGGTCACCTGGCTGAGCCGACTGACCGCGATCGCGCGGGTCATCCAAAAGAAGCTTCATCCGCGACCGCCACTGGGCCCTTTCATCGACCAGGGATTCGAAGCCTGCACGCGGTCCCGAATCGTCGCGTTCTGATCAGCAACTGCTGAAACCCCGGCTTCCCCGGCCCCGTACTCCCCCTATATTATGTTCGCGGTGTGACTAATATCGGGAGAATCGACGACACATGGGTGCCAACCGGCCAGGGGAATTCGAGTTGTTCGTGCTGCTGTCGGCCCTTCGTCTGGGGGCGGACGAGGCCTACGCCGTCGCCATCGTCGACGACATCGCGGCCCGCACCGGCCGCACCGTGCGGCGCGCGAACGTCTACACCGCGCTCCAGCGTCTCGAGGAGCGGGGCTTCGTGCTCACCCGTATGGGCGAGCCGCGGCCGGAGCGGGGGGGGAAAGCGCGCCGGCTGGTCGAGGTCACGCCGATGGGGCTGGAGCGGGTGCGCGAAGTGACCGACGAACACCGCGCCATGGTCGGGGGACTGGATGACCTGCTGCGGGGCACCTCGTGAGGTCGCCGCGGTGGCTTCGCGCCCTTCTGACCCTCGCCGTCGAGGAGCCGCGCCGCGACGAGGTCGTGGGCGATTTCGAGGAGATGTACGCCCGCCGGGTGGCGGAGCGCGGTAGGGCGTGGGCCGTCGTGCGCAGTGCGGGCGAGGCGCTCGCGTTGTCGACGGGATTCCTGGCCCGCCGCGCTCGTCGACGGCTCGTGGGGGGACTGGTGGCGGGTTCCGAACTGCGGCTGGCGCTGCGACTGATCGTTCGCTCGCCCCTGCTGTCGCTGACCGTCGTGTTGGCGCTGACGACCGGTGTGATGCTGGCCACCACCGGATTCACCGTCACGGCCGCCTTTCTGGGTCAGGAGCTTCCCTTCGACGAGGGAGCGCGCGTCGTCGACGTCGAGATCGTCGACGCGCGGTCGGGCGATCGCGCTCTCCTGCCCGTCGCCCTCGCCCGGGCGTGGGCCGACGCCGATGTGCGCCTCGACCGGCTCGGCGCCGCGGTGACCTCCGACCTGAACCTCACCCACGGAATCGGTGAGGTCGAGCTGCTCACGGTGCTCGGACTGACCCCCGGCGCCTTCGACTACGTTCCCTTCCAGCCGTTGGCGGGACGCTTCCTGGCCGACGACGACGGCGGCGCCTCGGCCGGCGCCGCGGTGGTTCTGGGCGAGGCGCTGTGGCGGGGGCGGTTCGGCGGGGACCCCTCCATCATCGGGCAGGCCGTCGATCTCTCGGGCGTGCCCCATCGGGTGGTGGGTGTCGTGCCCGATGTGGGCTTTCCGATGGCGGCCCAGGCGTATCGGGCGCTGTCGCTCGAGGACGAGGCGTCGGCGCGCGACGTGGCGGGCGCTCGCCTCGTCGGGCTGCTGCCGCCCGAGGGGCAGGTCGAGCAGGTCGAGGGCGCCCTGAACGGGATCGCCGCGGCCGACGCAGGGGCGGGCTACGCCGGTCCGGAGGTGCGCGCGCGGGTGCGCCGGGTCGAAGACCCCCCGGTGGTGGGCGGCGTGGGAGGGCTTGTCGTGGCGCTTCTCCTGGGACTCCTGGTCGTGATCGCGGGCAATGTCGGCAACCTGATGATGGCTCGAGCCTTCGCCCGCCGAGGGGAGTTGAACGTGCGGGCGGCCCTGGGAGCCGACCGCGTTCGGCTGGTGTCGCAGCTCACGATCGAGGCGCTGGCGCTCGCGGTGGCCTCGGCCGTCGCCGGTCTCATGATCTCGCAGCGGCTGCTCCTGTGGTTCGCGCGGTCCGAAGAGGAGATTCCGCCCTGGATCGATCTCGGTCTGGACGTCACCACGGTGGCCTTCGTGGTGCTGGTCACCGTGATGATCGCGGTGCTGGCCGGGGTACTGCCGGCGCTGCGCGCGACGCGGGTGCGGGGCGAGGGGCTGCGCTCCTCCGCGACGTCGATCGCGGGCGTGAAGTTCGGCTGGCTCCACGACGTCATGATCGTCGCGCAGATCGCCCTCGCCGTGGGGGTGCTGGGTGCGGCGGCCAGCATCAACCGCGGATGGGTGCGGGGCTTTGACGAGACGGCCCTGGGTGCCGGCGCCGAGTCGACGCTCGTGGCGGCGATCCGTCTTCCCGCAGGAGTCGACGACCCCGGGACTCTGCGGCGAGCGCTGGTGGCCGAACTGGTGGCGCTCGGGGGTGTCGAGGCGGTGAGCAGCGCGAACCACACTCCCGGGGTCGATGCGCCCCTGATGCGGGTGGTGGTCGAGGGGGTGCCGGGGGGGGCGGCGGGACTACAGGCGCCGGTCGCGCGAATCGACGACGGCTTCTTCGAGGTCATCGAAGCCCGCCCCCTGGTCGGCCGACTGATGCGTTCCGAAGACTTCGGACCGGGCGCGGCGAGGGTCGCGCTCGTCAATGAGGCGTTCGTGAACGATCGCCTGGGGGGAGCGAATGCGATCGGGCGTCGGATTCGTATCGCGGGCCCCGCAGACGAGGTTCCGGTCTGGCACGAGATCGTCGGCGTGGTGCCCGATCTCGGTCTCAGCGGCCTGGATCCGACACGGGCCGGCGGGCTCTACCTCGCCATGGAAGCGCCGACGACGTTCGACCTGCTCATTCGCGCCGATGATCCGTCTCCGGCGTTCGTGCAACAGGTGCAGGCCGCCGTCTACCGGGTGCACCCCGAGGTGGCGGTCGAACACGTGTCGGTGCTCGCCGAGGTCGTGCGCGACGTGAGAAGGATCTTCACCGGCATCGGATCCACCTTCGCGCTCCTCGGCTCGATCGTCCTGGGACTGTCGCTGCTCGGGATCTACTCGATTCTGGCCTTCGAAGTGACGCGGCGGACGCGCGAAATCGGCGTGCGGGTCGCGCTCGGCGCGCAGAGGCTCGACGTCGTGCGTCCGGTGCTCGGCCGCGTCGCCCGGCTCGTCGCCGTGGGAGGCGTGGTCGGGATGGTGCTGGGCCTCGCGCTGGGGCGCCTGGCCGCCGGCACCTTCATGCTGCGGGTTCCCGAGACGGGGCTGGCAACGCTGGCCGTGCTGGTGGTGATCGTCCTGGCGGCGGCGCTGGCGGCGTCGGCGGTGCCGACCCTGCGGGCTCTGGCGATCCAGCCGGCGGGCGCGCTCCGGGCCGAGTGAGGTCGTCGGGCGGTGTAGTCGATCGGCCGTAGCGCCGTATGGAATGGGCGAATATTCTGCGGCAGGAACGATCGAGCGCCGGAGCCCCCCGTGACCGCCGAACTCACAACCCGACTCCATGCCATGCGCACCCAGGCTCTCGCCCTGGTCGCTGCACTGTTGGTCGGCCTGCCCGCGCCGGCCGCCTCGCAGTCCGTTCGGGCGGTGTCGCTGGCCTTCGACAACGACGGCTTCAACTTCTGGATCCCCCCGCGCCAGCGAACCGACTGGTTCTACACGCACGGCACCCGCCTCGACTTCGTGCTCATGGCTCGCCCCCCAGCCGCAGGGCTCTTCGGCGTGGAGGCCCTTCCCGTGTGCGGCGCCGAGGCGACCACGAACGCCGGCCGGCCTGCCGGCGAGTGCCTCGTCACCCATTTCCGCCTCTCACAGCAGATCTACACGCCCGAAAACCTTTTCGGCTACGTGCCCCAGAACCTCTTCGGCACGTATCCGCGCACCACCGATCGTCCCTATGCCGGCTGGCTTTCGATGCGCGTCGGGGCCGAGCGCGTGTCGCCCTCCCGCAACCGGTTCATCGGCGTCGAGATCGGCGTGACCGGCCGCGCATCGCTGGGCGGGCAGGCCCACCTGATGATCCACCGGTGGCTCGACAAAGCCGACCCGGTGGGCTGGGAGTACCAGATCCCGTTCGAGGTGGCCGCCGCGGTCACGATCCGCAACCGAGCCGTATGGCCGGCCTCCGCTGCCGCCCGGGGGTTGTCGCTGTCGATACTCCCGTCGTGGCAGGCGACTCTCGGCTCGCTGCGCACCTCGGGGGGCGTGGGTATGGGACTCCGTCTGGGGTGGAACTCACCCCCCGGCGCCGAGTGGCGCACGCGCTCCCGAGACGATGGTCCGGTGTGGGGTTTGGCCACGATCGGTTTTGATGCCGAGGCGGTCGCGTACGACCTCTTCCTCGACGGATCACTCTGGCACGAAACGGTTTCGACGGCCCGGGAGCCGGTGATAGCCCGTGCGCGGGCCGGGATCGAGGTGGGGTTTCGCGGCCTGGGACTTCAGTTCGGCGTGACCCGATCCACCCCGGCCTTCACGGCTCAGAAAGAAGGCCACACCTACGGCACGCTCGGTCTCAGGGTGCTCCGCTGACCCGGCGGGACGACCCCGCGACTCGCGTGCCCACGACCTCGGCCTGACCGAAGAGTTCGTGGCTGAAGGTGCCGGTCACATCGTCGCCGTCGATCGTGATCTGCCACTGGATCACCAGGGTGCCGCCGCTCCCCTGGTTCTGTGCTTCGAAGTTGAAGGTGGCGGTCGATCCCTCCACGACACCGTCGGTGATCGGCGTGCGGTTCTGGGCGATCACGAGGCCGGTCACCTCGCACTCGGACTGCTGAAGGTCGAGCTCGATGTCGGTCGGACCTCCGCCCGGGAGGTCGACACGCACCTCGTAGCGGCCCGCGATGTCGTCGCAGGCGGTCGCCGCGAGAAGGGTGGGGCTCAGTCGACCGCTCAGGGTCATGCCGACCCCGAGAAGGGTTGCGACAGAGAGGGTGCGGACGGCGACGAGCGACATGGGGTAGCTCCGTGAAAGGCAACTAATACGAATCGTACTATTGGGACGCGAACCGGGTTCAGAGGGTTGCCCCACGGTTGGCGGCTGGCGCCGCCGGCGTACACATGACGAGGAAGTGGAAGAAGTGCTCCCCCGGCGCGAGCACGACGGCGTCGGACACCGCGAACTCCGCCTCGGTGTTCAACGACGTGGTGCGATCGTAGAAGCTGAACAGGCAGTCGGCGCCCAGGCGACGGTAGCGGAGCGAGGCCTCATTGGGTGCATCGCGGGGGTCGGGAGTGCGGTCCCATCCGGATTCTGCGAGAATCTCGAAGAAGCCTCGGGCCACCTCCATCGAGGTGCGCGTCGTGCCTCCCGCCGCCGTGATCCGACAGCCGGGCACCATCTTCTGCGTGCGCCAGTCGTCGATCGTATCGGGCTCCGACAGGGCCCGCATACCCATGGTCTCTCGCACGAAGCGCTCGGCCTCCATGCACAACTGCACCTGGGCGGCCGCCGCTGAGGGGAGTCCAGCCAGCGCGAGGAGCGCGAGTGCCGCGCCCAATGGACGAAGAGTCATCGTCGGCACCGGGTTCGAGGACCGGGATCGGGGGATCCGAGGCCGGCGGTCTGGGTCACCATGAGGATGCGCGCCTCCCGCGGTCAAGGGCAGGCCGAGGCGAGTTGGTTGACTTTCTGCCGCGAGCGCGTCTCTTCGAGGCTCGCTGTGGCCTCCCTTTTCTCGACAATGAACCGCATGACCTCGACGCCCTCTCTCAGTTCTGTCATTCCCGCCGCCCGCCACCGGGCCGGCAACGACCCGATCTTCATTCTCAATGCGGAGGCCGCGCAGCGCCGCGCCGCCGGCGAATCGATCGTCCACGCGACCATCGGGGCGCTCATGACCGACGACGGGGCCCTGGCGGTGATGCCCTCGGCTCTCGACGCCTTCGCTCGAGCGCAGACCGCTCGCTCGGCGGGGTATGCGCCGATCTCGGGCCACCCCGATTTTCGACGAGCGGTGATCCAGAGTCTCTTCGGGGGTTCGCCGCTCGCCGAACAGGCCACGGCCGTGGCCACCCCGGGCGGCACCGGAGCGATCTACCAGGCCGCCGTCAACTTCCTGGAGCCGGGCCAGAAGCTCCTGACGAGCAGCTACTTCTGGGGTCCGTATCGCGCGATCACGGCCCATGCGGGCCGCGGCATCGAAACCTTTCAGATGTTCGGTGACGACGGGGCCTTCGACGTCGGGGGACTGGCCAGGGCCATGGAACGCCAGGCCGCCGAACAAGGCCGCGTGCTCGTGGTCCTGAACTTTCCTTGCCACAATCCCACCGGCTATTCGCTGAGTCGAGCGGAGTGGGGCGAGGTGAGTGACGTCGTCGCCCGGGTCGGGGCGCGGGTGCCGGTGACGGTGCTCATCGACGCCGCCTACATGCGCTACGGGGGCGATGCGGCAACGGCATGGGTCGATTCCGTCGGCGACCTGCTCCGGGCCGCGACCGTTCTGGTGGCCTGGACGGCGTCGAAGTCGTTCACCCAGTACGGCTCTCGCATCGGGGCCCTCGTCGCGCTTCACCGTGACCCGGCCGAGCTCCTGCAGATCGACAATGCCCTCGGCTACACCTGCCGGGCCACGTGGTCGAACTGCAACCATGTGGGGCAGCTCGCGGTGGCGGAATTGCTGACCGACACCCGCCTCATCGAGCAGAGCGACGCGGAGCGCGACGAGTTGCTCGCGCTGCTCCAGGGGCGGATCGATGTGTTCAACCGCGAGGCGTCGTCGGCGGGGCTTCGCACCCCGCGGTATGACAGTGGCTTCTTCGTGGCGGTATTCACGCCCGACTCGGAAGTCACGGCCCGGGTGATGCGCGAGGCGGGGGTCTATGTGGTGCCCATGGAGGGGGCGGTGCGGGTCGCCTTGTGCTGCACTCCGGCCGCGGTGATTCCGACCCTGACCGCGGCTCTCACCCGGGGCGTGGCGGCGGCGGGGTAGGGGCGGCCGGCGGTCGGCGGCGGGGATTTTTCTGCTGGACCTCCCGCCGGGCCGCCACCACATTGGCATCCCCCGTGCCTCCCTCCCGGTGCACGGGCTGACCTTCTTCGAGGAGTGATTCGATGCGACGTGTTTCGGTTTCGGCGTGTGGGGCGGTTGCGTTGGTGGTGCTGACGGCCGGTGTCGGACAGGCTCAAGACGAGTCTCGATCAATCGAAGACGGAGGGATCCACGTCGACGGATGGATGGGGCGGATCGACGCGAGAGAGGCCGAGCGGGGGAGCACCCTCGACGATTCGCGCCTCGCCCTCGACGGCGACATGCTCCACGTCATGACGGGGCCCGCCGTGGTGTACTGGCAGGACGGGGCGACGGCCTCGGGCGACTACACGGTGAGTGCCACATTCCACGAACCGTCCTACATGAACCGCAACGACCATCCGCATCCGTACGGGCTGTTCATCGCGGGGTCGCAGCTGGGCACCGACTCGCAGACGATGCTCTACTGCGCGGCGTACGGGAATGGCGGTTTCATCGTGCGCGGCTTCGGCCCCGAGGCCTTTCAGATGAACGGTCGTCGTGCCGAAGACCACGCTGCGGTCAACCGGGCGGCGGGCCCGGGTGAGCCGGTCACGCAGGAGATCGCGATGTCGGTGCGGGGCGGTATGGTCTCGTGCGCCATCAATGGAACAGTGGTGGCCGAGTATCCGGTCTCGGAGGTGGTCGCCGAGGGCCGGCTGTCGTCGACCGACGGCATGTACGGCATTCGGTTCGCCCACAACACCGAAGCGACCGTGCGGGGCCTGAGCCTGTCGCGGTAGGCTGCAGCGGCCGAAGGCAACGGGGCGGGGCTGTGCCGAGTGGCATGGTCTCGCCCCGATCCTTTTTGCCCATCTCTCCAGTGGGGTGGGTCGGTCCACCCCGGCATGCTCCCCACTGGAGGTACCCGATGAAGTCGAACCGCCCGAGATCCTGGCATCTACACCTGGTGGTCGCCCTTGTGGTCGTGTGGACCATCCCGGTGTCCGGGGCCGCAGCGCAGGCCCCCACCGCCGCCACCGCCGCACAACTCGCCGACGCCATGTGTGACGTCGCCACGAGGTTTCAGGTCGAGGCGCAGGAGGCCACGGGCCTCACCTTCATGGAAGACACCTTCGACCAGTGGCTGGTCTTGCGGGGCGAACTGGCTGACTTCTATCTGACGGCGACCGTGGCGGGTCTGTCGGACACCGAACTGGCGGCCATGCGCGCGGCGATCATCCGTCTGCGCGCGTGCAATCGGCGGATCGCCGATGCGTTGCCGGAGTGGATCGAGCGGCGCGACAAGGCACGAAGCAACCTCGGCGCCGGTCAGATCGAGACGCCCGAAACGCGCCGCGCCGATGAGCGGGTGGCCGACGAGAAGGAAGTCCGGGCCCTCATCGAGAACGTGGACGACGACCTGCAGGAGGTGATGCGCAGGCTCTTCGGCGACGACCGCTGAGGGGCCCGAAGGTCGGGTCGTTCCGCCCCAGACCGTGATCCGGCGCGTGCCG
>CBDUEZ010000161.1:0-9702 GCA_965366355.1 uncultured bacterium | reverse complement strand
GGCTGCCCCTCATGGGCTGGGATCAGGTCGAGCGTCTTCGCGAGCGCGGCATCGAAGTGGGCGGGCACTCCTGTACACATCCGGAGATGCCCACCCTCACGCCGGCGCGCCTCACCGACGAGGTGCACCGGTGTGCCGAGGAGATCGTCACTCGCACGGGGCGTCGCCCCCTCGCCTTCTCCTACCCCTTCGGTGCGTACGACGACCCTGTGATGAAGTCGGTCGCCGAGGTCTTCGATTCGGCGGTCACGACCCGCCTTCGGGCGCTTCCCGAACGGGTGTCGCCGTTTCAGGTACCGCGTCTCGACATGTTCTATCTGAGGCGGCCGGGTCAGCTCGAAGCGTGGGGGGGGCTCCGGTTCGCGGCCCACATCAGGGTCCGCGCGCTGCTCCGCGAGGCCCGGGCTCTCTGGACGAAAGGCGCGTCTAGCGCGTGAGGGTCGTCCGGGCCACACGAACCGCGTTGGCCATCAGCGTGAAGGTGTGGTTCTTCGCGGGGAGAAAGGGGAACACCGCACCGTCGACCAGATAGAGATTGTCGAAGTCCCAGCTGCGCCCGTCGGGCGCGGTGGCCAGGGGCCGACGCGTCGCCGTCATGGGCAGGGTACCGGTGTAGTGCGCGCTCGTCCCCTTGGGCAGCACCCGGGTCATGCCGGGTGGAATGAAGCAGCCCAGGCGCCTCAGCGCTCGTTTTACGTCGCGGATCGCCTGGTTCATATGGGCCGCCTCCGACGATGCATCGGAGTACTCGAGAATCAACTCGGTGTCTTCGCCCTCGCCCCCCGGTCGAATCGTGGCCCGGCTTTCTGCGCGTCGCGTGTCGTGGAGATTGATGTTGGCGACGGCGAGGCCGCCGCGAATGCGCTGGAAACAGGCGATCGCCGACCGAAGATCGAGCGGAAGGTTCTGCACGATCGGGTGAATGGAGGCGGCCCGCAGGGTCGTGATCTGTCCATGCACATAGGCCTGCGGATCATCGTGTTCGACGCCGAAGGCGATGTGATGGAATTGGTACGCCGCCGTCTCGACCTCGGTCCCCATCAGCGACGGGGTCAGGAAGGGCACGTGAACCTGACGGTTGTCCATCAAGCCATCGAGCACCGGAATCGTTCCGGACCGCCGGTAGATCGAGTCCATGACGATCTTGCTGGTGGCCACCGCTCCGGCCGCGAGGACCAGGCGGTCACAGGGCAGCCGTACCTCCGCCCCGTCGTCGAGGCGCCGCGCGACCACGTGCTCCACCCGACCCCCCTCTCCCGCCTCGAAGTGCCGAACGAGAACGCCGGGTACGTACTCGAAGCGCGGGTGCGCGAGACACTCGCGGAGCGTGTAGAAGGGGGAGTAGATCGCCTCGGTCGGGCATCCCCACAGGCAGCGGCCCAGCGAGGCGCACCCCTTCCGGTCTCCGTGGTCGCGACTCAGCACGGCCACGCGCGAGCGACCGAGGAAAAACCGGTGCCGGCGGTTCAACGCCTCCCTGTGACGGCCGTATCGGGCGAGAAGGTGCGCGGAATGACGATCGGGATCGAGGGCCGGAAGGTAGGAGGCTCCCCTCGGGATGAAGCGGGCAAGATCGTCGTCGACGGCCCCGATCCCGATCCGGGAGGCGACCTCGTCGTAGTGCGGGGCGAGGTCGGCGTGCGAGATCGGGAAGTCGCTCAGGTCGTGGTCGTTGTATTCGTAGGCGCCGGCGGTCCAGGCCTCGGCGAGCCCACCGCGTGCAAACGACAGCGACGGATCGATGCCGCGGAAGGTGCTCCGGAAGCCCGCGACGGGCCGAAACACGTGAGACTTGCTGGGGGGAAACCCGTAGTAGGTGTCCCGGGAGCCCGGATAGACTACGGCTTCCGACTCCTTCCCGAGGAAATACGCGAGGGGGTCGTCGAGGGTCTCCCGCAGTTCGAGGAACGAACTCTCGGGGCGAACGGGGGCGGGGCGTTGGTGCCCCACATCGAGAAGGGTCACGGCCCATCCCATGTCGAGCGCCGTGCGGGCGAAATGCACCCCCGAGGCTCCGGATCCCACCACGATGAGCCGGCTCATTGCGCCCGCCCCGCCGAGATCCGGCTCCAGAGGTGCACCGGCCCGACGACGACGATACCGCCCACCAGAGCGAGGCCGAAGGCGACTCCGACGCCGGCCAGGCCCACCACGGCGCGAAGGGGTCCCCCACCGACTCCACGATTCAGGTCGACGTGAAAGGGCGGGGCGTGTTCCAGAATGGCGAGGAGGAGCGTCAGCTTTTGACGGAGCGCTCCGTACGGGTGAAAGAACCGGTGATACGCGTCGGCCGCCCGGACCCCCGGGGCGCCGAGCCGGGCCACGCGCAGCGCCCATCGATCGAGTGCCGCGTTGGTGTGATCCCCTTCAAGCCGAAACGGAATGGTGCCGTGTCCGTTGCGGTAGGCGAGCCGCAGAGCCTCGGTGGGCGCTCCCCCTGCCAGGTAGCGCGTGAAGACGGTGCATTCGCGGTCGAGGATTTCCGGAGCGTCCGGTGAGGCCTCACGCATCGCCATTCTCCTCGAGCATACGATCCAACGAAACCAGGGGCCGCTCGAAGAGAGGCCCGTCCGGCTCGGAGCGCGCGGCTCCGTCGTTTCCGGCCACGAACGCCGACAACTGCCCAGCCGTCAACGGAAGAACCGGGAGAAGAACCGGCTCGAGGAGGCCGAGAAGCAACCGGATCGGCGCCGTCGGAATCGTCAGCCAGGGTCCCTCCGTCCCGCGCGCCTGGCGCCGGATTCGCCGCATCAGTTCGGCCACCGGCACGACCTCGGGGCCGCCCACGTCGACGCACCGACCCGCGAACGACTCGTGGGTGGCGATCGTCAGTAATCGGGCGGCGAGGTCGTCGACGTGCACCGGCTGGAACTGCACGGTTCCCGGCCCGAAACGCACACCGATCGGCGCGGCGGCAAGGGTCCGCAGGCCGGCGAGAACCGCGCTCCCGCGGCCGAAGACCTGCGTGGGTCGCACGATGGTGTACGGAACGCCGCTGTCACGAACGCTCTGTTCCGCCGCGGCTTTCGCCTGGGCGTACGGGTAGTAGCGCTGGTGTTCGAAGCCGGCGGCGACCGAACTGACGAACACGAAGCGCGCCACCCCGCGAGCCTTCGCCTGCCTCAGGAGCGCCTCCGTCGCGGCGGTGTTCACGGCGAAGTGGCGGCTGCGCCTGGCCTTGCCGGTCTGCGCCGCGAGGTGGATCACGACCCCCCCGGCCGGAAGCGCGTCGGACCACGCATCGATGTCGTCGAGGTGTCCGACGACCTGCTGCCAGCCGGCGGGCCACGCACCACTCCACTCGAGCGTCGCCGAGGGTCGGACCAGACAGCGCACGTCACGCACGCCCTGGGTCGCCAGGTGTTCGAGCAGGGCCCTCCCGACGAAGCCCGACCCCCCGGTCACGAACAGGGGCGGGTCGGCGGGGCGCGTCACCCTATTGATCCCGGTCGAGCGGCTTGAGGGGCGAGCGAATGACCCAGATCAGGGCGACCGCCACCACCATGACCAGAAGGGCCGGTCCCGATGATACGCCGCCCTCGAGGCCCGGCGCGTACTGCATCGACATGCGTTCCAGGGTCTCGAAGGCAGGAAGCTGCAGCCCTTCGAGCGCGACCCGCCGAATGGGTCCCAGGAGGCTGGTCTCCTGCTGCTGAATGCGGCCCATCGCCTGGAACCAGGAATAGCCGATCGATCCGACCACGGCCGGAATGGTGACGACGCGAGGCAGGCGTCGGAGCACGACCAGCGAGGCGAGCACGAGAAAGGGAATCACGGGCACGATGTAGCGGATTCCCGTGAAGTACTGGATTCGCGTGTACTGCACCGACGAGAAGAAAAGGAGCAACGCGCCCGTGAACAGGAGCGAAAAGAAGATCTCCCGCTTGCCGATGAAGGTGCGTCGGGCCAGGAAAGGGGCGGCCACGGCGATGGCCAGGAGGGGCGCGGCGACGAGCAGGCCGTAGCGCGGATCGAACAGAAGGAGTTCTGCGAGCTCCCACTGCGGGCCCGTCACCCCCTGGTAGCCCAGGTCGCTCCACTCCACCGGCGGCATGTGATGCTGCGGGGGGCGCCAGAAGTTGCCGAACGCCGCCCACTGGTAGTACCAGAGCATCAGAACCGGGCCCACGGAGCCCACGATGTACCACAGCGACGTCTTCAGGGCCGGCACGAAGGGACGATCGTCGAGGAGCTTCCACAGGGCGTAGAGCCCGAGCATGGCGATGGCGATGCCGCCGCTGTAGTCACAGAGCACCGCGAGGCCGCCGAAGAAGCCGGCGAGGAGAAGCCGGTTCCTTTCCGAGAGGGGACTTCGTTCGTTGGGATTCCAGAGCAGGCAGAAGGCCACCAAGGCGAACACCCCCACGGCAAGGTTCTGACTCAGGTATCCGGTGCGAAAGAAGATCGGCGTGCCGAGGGCGTAGTAGAGTGTGCCACCCAATGCCTGGCCCTGGGGAAGCCCGGCGCGGAGCAGGGTTCGGTGGAGGACCACCGCGCTCCATGCCGTCAGCGGAGCCATGAAGAAGACGAGGGTAATCAGGCTGACCAGCCCGAAGCGAATATCCCAGCCGTTCTCGCGCACAACCCGATAGAACTCGCGCCTCGACTCCCGCGGATCATCGTAGACGGCGGTCGTCTCTCCGGCCCGATTGCGGAGTTCCCGGTCGACCACACGGTCCACGACCGGCTTCAACAGAAAATACGGAATCGCGGCCAACATCGACGCCCCCGGATTGGCTCCGTGGAACGAGTGGCCGTCGGGCATCACGAAGATGTCGGGATGAAGATCCTGATAGGGGTCGAGGTCGAACGTGTGACGGTCCACGATGCTGACGACGAGAAAGTGCTCGCGCACGAAGTCGGTCGCGAAATGCGCGCAGTACACGACCCAGAGCGAGAGAAACAGGCGCATCGGCACCCCCGTCATCCAACGGGAGCGCGTTCCTCGCTTGCTCACGCGCCCACCACGCTGTTTCGACCGGTCCGCCCCGCACGGTCCTGAGCCCGAGGGCTGTCACCGGGCGGGGCCCGCTGCACGACGTCTTCGACCACGTAGAGGGGGCGCCCCTTGATCTCCGTGAAGATCCGGCCGAGGTACTCGCCCATGATGCCGAGGCAGATGAGTTGGGTCCCGCCGAGAAAGAGCATCGCGACCATGATCGTCGCCCAGCCGTCTACGGTCTGGCCCATCCACTTCTGGATGAAGACGGAGGCGAGGTAGACGAAGGCGAAGAGCGATGCGGCATACCCCAGCCAGGACGCCAACCGCAGGGGCACCGTCGAGAACGAGGTGATCCCGTCGAGGGCGAACTTGAACATCTTCCGGAAGGGGTATTTCGTCTCTCCGGCGAACCGGGCTTCACGCTCGTATTCGACGCCCGTCTGGTTGAAGCCGATCCAGCTGACGAGGCCCCGCACGAAGCGATCCTGTTCTCGCATGCCCTTGAGCTGGTCGGTCGCCCGTCGACTCATCAGCCGAAAGTCGCCCACGTCGACGGGAATATCGACTTTGGTCAGTCCCCGCAGGATTCGGTAGAACGCCGATGCGGTGGCGAGTTTCAAGGCGCTCTCGCCGGCGCGGCGGCTCCGCACCCCATAGACGACGTCGTGCCCCTCGCGCCACTTCTCGACCATGCGCGGAATGACCTCGGGAGGATCCTGAAGGTCTGCGTCGATCACCACGACACAGTCGCCACGCGCATGGTCCATTCCGGCGGTAATGGCCACCTGATGGCCGAAATTTCGCGCCAGCTTGATCACCTTGACGCGCGGGTCCTCTTCGGCTGCCCGGAGAAGGCGAGGCAGGGAATCATCGCGGCTGCCATCGTCGACGAAGATGAGCTCCAGGTCCAGATCGAGGTCGAGCAGGACGTCGGCCACCGACGCCATGCGTTCGTGAAATACCGTGACGTTGTCTTCTTCATTGAAGACCGGCACGACAACGGATACGAGACCTCGATCAGGCATTAAGCTCCCTCTGCGCCCAGGGGGGTGGGTATCTTTGGTCGCGGATCTAGCAAGATCCACGCCGGTCATCGGCCCTGCAAGCCGCGGCGGGCCGATGCGGTATGGTGGTTGCATCATCGCTTGCGGGAACCGCCGGCCGGCCCTTGGTTCGCCAGAGCCATCCGCCAGCCGGCCGTCGCGCGAACGCTACAGTTGTGGGGTGCCGGCATCGATGCTCAAGGCCAACGCTGCGCGACCTGGATCCCCTCGTTGAACCCTGGTAAGTATCGGCCAATGAAACCTATAGACAACCGTTCCGTCGACCCGGCCCGTCATGGTCGCTGACGGCAGCAGGGTCGCGGCGAAGTGGATCCGGATCGGCGCGGGTCTCGCCTCGGCCCTGGTTGGGCTGTTCGGGCTGCTCCATTCGAGCGCGCGAGACGCCGAGGGCTACCTCACGGGTGACGTAGCGGTATTCCTGGGACTCGCGGTCGGCCTCGCGGCCGTGGCGGCCCTCGGCAGCCGGGATCGGCTGCGCGCGGTCGCCTGGTTTGGACTCGTCGCCGCGGGGCAGGGCGCGTTCCTGACGCTGGTGAGAGCGGGCAACCTCGTCGGGTATCAACACTTCGAGCCGTGGACGGCGACAACGTCCGGCCCGCGGGTCGCGGCGCTGCTCCTTCTTTCCCTTCAAGCGATCCTGCTGGGGCTGGCTGGCCGCCGCGTGCTGCGGTCCGCCTTCGGGGGCGCTGTTCGTGCCGTGGGACTTCCAGGGGCGAGCGTACTCGTTGCGGGCTTCGTTCTCACCGCGTCCACCCTGTCGCCGACCGTCGGGGTCTACATACGGGAACTCCTCGCCGCTTCGCTCGTTCAGGGACTTCAACTGTGGACGGTCGTCGTGGCGGCCGCAGCCCTCCCCGACCGTACGGCCGAACAGGTCACTCTCCTGGCCCGCCGCCTCGTCGATGGTCCTGCCGATGGGCAGCGCCCTCGCCTCCATCTCCTTCTCGCTGGCGGGGTCGTCGTCGTCTCGGCGGCGCTGGCGGTGTTCGCCTATGGTCGCCACCCCCACCTGCCCGACGAGGTCACCTACCTCCTCCACGCGCGGTATTTCGCGGCCGGTATGCTGGACATGCCTCTGCCCCCTTCGATCGAGGGGTTCTCCCTCGATCTCATGACCGTCGAGGCCGACCGCTGGTATAGCCCGGTGCCCCCGGGCTGGCCCGCAATCCTGGCGATCGGGGTCTGGCTGGGCGCACCCTGGCTGGTCAATCCGGTCCTCGGAGGCCTCGCGGTGTGGCTGGCCTACCGGGCGGTGCTCGCCGTCTCCGACGATGTGCGCTCGGCGCGGCTGACCGTTTTGCTCCTCTCGGCGTCCCCGTGGTTCCTGTTCCTGAACATGAGCCTGATGACCCACACGCTCACCCTCGTGTCGGCCCTGGCCGCGACCTGGATGACCGCCCGGGCGATGCGGGAGCATGCGGCCTGGGTCGTGGGGGCGGGATTGAGCATCGGCATGGTCGCCCTCATTCGGCCCCTCGAAGGAGTGATCGTGGCGGTCGCCCTCGGCCTTTGGAGTCTTTTCGGGGGCACGTCGTCGCGGTGGGTGACCCTGCGCCGAACGGCGGGACTTACCGTTGCCACGCTGGTCTCGACGCTGGCGGTTCTGCCCTACAACCGGCACCTCACCGGCAGCGGGCTGACCTTTCCGGTGATGGACTATTTCGACCGCATGTATGGTGCCGGCACGAATGCGATGGGGTTCGGTCCGAACCGGGGGGTGGGGTGGGAGGGGCTGGATCCGTTTCCCGGTCACGGCTGGCTCGACGTACTGGTCAACAGCAACGTGAACTTGTTCCAGGTGAATGTGGAGTTGCTGGGATGGTCGGTGGGCTCGATCTCGATCGTGCTTCTGGGCGCGGGCGTCGCGCTCGTGAGGGGCGGGAAGGGATCGCGGGCCCTGCTGGGGGTCACCGTGACCGTCGTCGCCGTGCACGCCCTGTACTGGTTCAGTGGCGGGCCGGATTTCGGGGCTCGCTACTGGTACCTCATTCTCGTGCCCTGTCTGGGACTCGGGAGCCGGGGGCTCCTGGCGCTCGCCGATCAGCGGTGGGGGGGCGGCCGAGTCTGGGCGGGAGCCGCGGCATTGGTGCTCAGCGCGATGCTCGTCTTCGTGCCCTGGCGGGCGATCGACAAATACCATCACTACCGGCTCATGCGCCCCGACGTGCGGGAGCTCGCCCAGAGCCACTCGTTCGGCGACGCGCTCGTGCTGATCCGGGGCGAGCGTCACCCGGGCTACGCCTCGGCGGCCGCCTACAATCCCATCGACTTGCGGGGGCCCGGGCCGATCTACGCCTGGGACCGCGATGCCACCGTGCGCGCGGAACTGCTCGCGGCCTTCCCCGACCGCCCGGTGTGGATTCTCGACGGTCCGAGGCGTACGTCGGCCGGCTACGAGGTGGTGGCCGGGCCGATCGTCGATCGACGTCAGCTACGCCAGTACTGAGGCGGGGTGGGGCTCTCTCCCCTAACGCCCACTCTCCGCCCAGCCCTGAACGACGGTCGTGAGCCCGTCGTCGGTTCCCGCTGCGATCACCATCGTAAGTCCCGCCTCCGGGAGGCGTGCGATGGTCGAGGCGCTGCTTGCGCCCCCGTCGCGGAGGTCGTGGTCCGCCTCGAACTGCCAACCGTCGTCGGCCAGGCGCTCCCGTAGCCGTGCGACGATCTCGGTCGGATCCCGGTCGGTCGTCCAGGTCAGTGCACCGAAGTCGGTCGCGCCGAGCGTTCCCGACACCACGGTCCGCGCGTCCCGCGGCGACTCGCCGAGCTCGGTGAACCAGGCGGGATGCCGCCCCTCAGCCCGATCGCCGGCCTCGATGCGAATCGCGTCGCGGTCCGTTCCGATCACCAGGCGCCCCCCTTCCTCGTCGGCCGAAACGTCGACGATCACCGCGCCATCGGGGCGTCGCACCACGAGTCGGCCTCGTTCGTCGTCGGCGTCGAGGTTGGCGGTGAACTCCCCTTCGTCGGTGCGAATACGGAGCTGGCCCGCGATCGACTCGTCACCGGACTGCCTCGCGCGGGGCGAGGCGTCGGAGGCTCGGGCGACGGCTTCCCGCATGTCGCCGGCATCGAGGGCCTGGGTGATGGCCTCCCGCAGGTCGTCGGAATCGAGGTCGCGCGAGGTGCCGGCCGCCCGAAGCGTCTGAGCGACGACCGCGCCGACCATCGGGGAGTCTCCGATGGCCGCGAGCGATGCCAGGGGCCGGAGCTGATCGGCCACCTCCTGCACCTGGCCCTTCACATACCGGTATGCGAAGAAGGCGCCGGTGGCCCCGACGAGCGACACGAGCACGGCTGCGATCCCCAACCAGCCGAGAAGGGAGACACCCGATCCGGACCGCGCGCCCGCGGCGCGCTCGTATTCGTCGTACATGAGTCCCATTCCTCGTTCGGTGGCGACGTCGGCAGCCTGTCGATTGCTCCTACGAGAGAGTGCGCCGTTTTGTTTTTCGATCGCCCCTTGTCCCGACCCGGGGAGCGCTCAGCTTTCAACCATGCCCCGCCTCCAACTCCGCTACTCCCACCCCATGAGCCGCGCTCTTGCGGGGGGGTGGCCGTGAACGCATCCGGGCATGCCTCGGGGCATGTCTCTGGAGACGCCGCCGCTCACGCCGTCGACGTGACCGTCGTGGGCGGGGGGCTCGTGGGGCTCGCTACGGCGAGGGCGCTCCTGGCCACCGGGGTCACCGACAG
>CBDUEZ010000160.1:0-9755 GCA_965366355.1 uncultured bacterium | reverse complement strand
GTCGTCGTCATCGGCACGGGGCGCGCGTTCTGCGTCGGCGCCGACCTCCAGGCCCACGGCGACGAGCCCCTCGACGACGAGGCCCGGCGCCGGTACGTGCTCATGGCGCAGGAAGTGAATCGCCGCCTCCAGACCCTCCCGCAACCGGTCGTCGCGGCGGTGAACGGGCACGCGATCGGTGCGGGACTCGAACTCGCCCTGTCGTGCGATCTGATCGTGGTCGCGCGGCGGGCCAAGCTCCGGCTTCCCGAGGCGGCGCTGGGCACCTTCGTGGGCGGCGGAGTGACCTACACCCTGACCCGCCGCGTGGGCGAGGCGCGGGCCCGGGAATTCCTGATGTTGTGCCCCTTCCTCGAGGGCGAGGAGGCCTATCACTGGGGACTCGCGAATCGGGTCGAAGACGCCGAGGCGGTCGAGGAGGTCGCGACCGACCTCGCCCGACAACTCGCTCGCAAGGCGCCCCTCTCGATCCGCCGCCTGAAGGAAGTGCTGGCCACGACCACCGACGATCCGGACCGGGCCCTGGCCCTCGAGGCCGGCGCGCTCCTGGAATGTATGGCGACCGCCGACTGGGCCGAGGGCATCGCCGCCTTCCACGAGAAGCGTGAGCCTCGGTTCACCGGCGAGTGACATGCCGGCCAACCCCATGCCGAACCACCGCCTCGACCCGATCCTGAACCCCCGGGCGGTCGCCGTCATCGGCGCCTCGCACGATCCGAAGAAGCGGGGCTTCCAGGCCGTCCGCGCGCTCCAGCTCTCGGGCTACGCCGGCGCGATCCATCCCGTGAACCCGCGCGGCGGCACGCTCCTCGAGCTTCCGGTCGTGACCTCGATCGAGGCACTTCCCGGCGGCGTCGACCTCGCCCTGATCTGCACCCCGGCCGACACGGTCGCCGACGTGATCCGCGCGTGCGGTGCCGCGGGGGTCGCGGGCGCGGTGCTGCTCGCGGTGGGGTTCGGGGAATCCGGTCCCGACGGACGGGCACGGGAGGCGGCGGTCGCCCGGGCGGCGCAGGAGTCGGGTGTACGACTGGTGGGTCCCAACACCTCGGGAATCCTCAATCTCCCGATCGGCCTCAATCTCATCGGCGCCCGCGATGTGCGGGCCGGCTCGCTCGGCCTTCTCGTGCAGTCGGGCAACCTCGCGCTCAACCTCATGCTCGACGCCACCCGTCGGTCGTCGGAGGGGGTGTCGGTGTGCGTCGGTGTCGGCAACGAGGTCGACCTCGGCTTCGCCGACTTTCTCGGCTTCCTGGCCGAGCACGAACCGACGCGCGTGATCCTCGTGCACGCCGAGGGGTTCCGGCGCGGCCCCGAGACGCTCGCGGCGGCGGCGCGGGCGAGCCGGCACAAACCGGTGGTGGTGCTGAAGGCGGGACGCAGCGAGGCGGCCGCGCAGGCGGCCCGCTCGCACACGGGCGCGGTCGCCGGTCACGACGCCGTCCTTCGCGCGGCGCTTCGGCAGGCGGGGGTGATCCAGGTCGAGCGCAACGACGAGCTCTTTCCCGTGGGACTGACCCTCGCGCACCAACCGCCCGCCCCTGCCTCGACCGGCGTGGCGATCCTCACCGACGGGGGCGGCCAGGGCACGCTGGCCGTCGACCGCCTCGACGCTGACCGGGTGCGGCGCGCCACCCTCACCGACGCTACGCGGCACGCCCTGCGGGCCCTGCTGGGACCGGCGGCGGCGGTCGACAATCCGATCGATCTGGCCGGCGCGGCCGACGGTGATCCCGAGCGGTTCGCCCATGCCCTCGACCTCGTGCTTCGCGACCCCGGCGTGGGCTGTGTGCTCGTGGTGGGGCTCTTTGGCGGCTACGCGCTGCGCTTCGATCAGGGACTCCTGGAAGCCGAAGTCTCCGCGGCACGGCGCATGGCCCGGCTCGGGGCCGAGGCGGGCCGTGGCCTGGTCGTGCACACCATGTACGCCTCCGAGAAGACGCCCCCGCTGGAGGCCCTTCGCGACGCGCACGTGCCGGTGATCGAGTCCCTCGACGTCGCCTGCCGCTGCGTGGGCGCGCTCGTCGAGAGGGGCGTCGCCCTCGCCGCCGAGCCGTGGCACCCCGTGCCCCCGACCTCGGCGTTCCCGACCCCAACGTCGACCACGGCTGCGACACCGACCGCGTCCGCGACCCCCAAGACGGGCGACATCGCCGCCCTCTCCGAGCCCGAGGCGCGCGCGGTGCTCGACGCCGCCGGCCTCCCGCTGGTCGACGCCCGCTTCGCGCCCAGCGTCGAGGCGGCCGTCGCGGCCGCCGCCGAACTCGGGGGACCGGTCGCGATGAAGGTGGTGGCCGCCGGCCTCGAGCATAAGACCGACGCCGGCGGGGTGCGGCTGGGCGTGGAGGGGGAGCCTGCCGTGCGCGAGGCGTGGGCCGGCATCACGGCGGCGGTCGATCGGTGGCAGGCCGCCCAGGGCGCGGCGGCGTCCGTCGGGGAGGCCACGTCGGTGGGCGCCGCGGCCTCTGTCGGGGCGCGCGGCAGCGTCCAGGGCATGTTGGTCTCGCCCATGCTCCCGCGGCCGGTCGCCGAACTGCTCATCGGGACCCACCGCGACCCCCAGGTCGGGCCCGTCGTCACCGTCGGCGCCGGCGGCACCTGGGTCGAGATCCTGAACGACGTGACCCATCGCGCCTGCCCCATCACATCGGCGCAGGCCGCAGGCATGCTCGACGACCTTCGCATCGCATCGGCGCTGCGGGGCATGCGCGGCCAACCCCCCGCCGACACCGAGGCGATCGTGCGGTGCATCGTGGCCATGAGCCGCCTCCTGGTCGACCGCCCCGACGTCGTCGAGGCCGAGATCAACCCCCTCTTCGCCCTCCCGCACGGGGCGCACGCCGTCGACGCCCGCGTGTACGTGCGCGAGTCCCGAGCCCGCTCCGACGGCGACCCATGATTGCCTCCGACCCGGGGTCCACCTCAGCTTTCAGCTCAATCTCCCACTTGAGCCCGTCGATGAAACCGATGACCGCCCCCCGTCGTCACCGTCTCACCCCACCCCTGTTCACCGGGCTCGCGCTCGCGGCCCTGACGGCGCTGAGCGCCTGTCAGGACGCCCCGGAGCCCGAGCCGATCCACTTCGACCTGATCCTCGCGGGCGGCACCGTCGTCGATGGTTCGGGCCGGCCCGGCTTCGTCGCCGACGTGGGAATCGTCGACCGGAAGATCGTTGAAGTCGACGATCTCTCCGAAGCCGAAACCGACGAGCGCATCGACGTCTCGGGTATGACCGTCGTGCCCGGGTTCATCGACATGCACTCGCATGCGGAGCTCGGCGAGGACTACGGGCGCGACGGACGACCCTTCCTCCACCAGGGCATCACCACGGTCGTCATGGGCGTCGACGGGGGCGGCACGCACGAGGTGGGCGCACAGCTGCAGGGCTGGGCCGACGACCGGATCGGAGTCAACGCGCTGGCCTACGTGGGCCACAATCATGTGCGCAGCGAGGTGCTCGGAATGGAGGCGCGCGCGCCGAACCCCGAGGAGTTGGCCACCATGCGGGCCATGGTGAGGCAGGCGATGGAAGAGGGGGCCCTGGGACTCTCCTCCGGCTTGTTCTACACCCCCGGGTATTATGCGACCACGGAAGAGGTGATCGAGTTGGGACTCGTTGCAGCCGCGTGGCCCGATGCCATCTACGACACCCACGACCGCGATCTCGGGGCGACGTATCAGGGGATCGGGTACGATGCTTCGGTACGGGAGGGAATCCGGATCGGGGCCGAGAGCGGACTGAGGGTCATCTTCTCGCACTTCAATCCGCAAGGCGCCCGGAACTACGGGCGCGCCGACGTCGGTGCCCTCCTGATCGAAGACGCCCGCCTGCGCGGGCAGGATGTGGCCGCGGCGCAGCACCCCTACACCGCGACCCAGTCGAATCTTCGCGCCTACGCCCTGCCCCGATGGGCGGCCGCCGGGGGTCGCGAGGCCATCGCCCGCCGATTCGCTCGCGCCGATACCGCCCGGATTCTCAATGTGCAGATCATGGAGTCACTCGCGCTGCGCGGGGGCGCCGAGAAGATCTTGTTCGCCGATCCCGATCCCGACCTCAATGGCCGCACGCTGGCGCAGGTCGCGGCGCGATGGGGGATCACGGTACCGCGGGCGGTCGAGCGAATCCTGCGCGAGAACGGCAATGCCACCGTCATGAACCTCGATCTCTACGATATGGAGAACACGAGGCTGCTCGCGACAAAACCGTGGATGATGACGTGCACCGACGGCCGCACGCCGGCCGCAGGGCAGGAGGTCGTGCACCCGCGGGTGTATGGGGCCTTCCCCGAGAAGATGCGTCGCTTCGCGCTCGACGCGGGCGACATCTCGGTGGCCTTCGCGGTACGCAGCATGTCGGGCCTCGCAGCCGACTACCTCCGGCTCGACGATCGGGGGTACATCAAGCCCGGTCAGTGGGCCGACATCGTCGTGATGGATCTCAACTCCTATCGCTCCTCGGCCACCTACGCCGATCCGCACCGCTTCGCCGAGGGCGTCACGCACCTGCTGGTCAACGGCGGATTCGCGATCCGGGACGGCGAGTTCCTCGACGGAACGCTGGGCATGCCGCTCCGTTTCGGCGGGGAGCCGGTCACGCCGACACGCTGACGGCGCCACCGCAGCCCGAACGCAACGAGGGGCCCCGAGCCGATCGGCCAGGGCCCCTCCCTTGTTGCATCGTGCCCCGGAAGACCTACCGGAGGTGCGCCTCGACGGCGATCGAGATATCGACGTCGGCCCCGACGATGAGCGTGGCCGCCCAACTACCGGTGCCCACCCCGAAGTCGCCACGATCGATGTTCAGGGTGGCCTCGAACGACGCAATGCGCTCCGCGCCCCCGAGCATCTCCTGCATCTCGGCCGGAATGTCCTGGATGCCGAGGAGCGTGATGGGCATCTCGACCTGGCGGGTCACACCCTTGATGGTCAGATCGCCGGTGGCGATGAGGTTGCCGTCACCGATCTCGCGCACGGCGGTCGACTCGAAGGTGATGTCGGGGTGCACGCCCGCATCGAAGAAGTCGGCCGTCTTGATATGCTCGTTCCGGCGCTCGTTGTTCGTGTTGACGCTGGCGACCGCGATCCGGGCCGAGACATGGCTGGCCGCCGGGTTGTCGGCGTCATAGCTCATGTCGATGTCGAAGTCTTCGAACTGCCCTTCGACCGGGGTGAAGAAGTGCTTGACCGAGAACCCTACGGTCGTGTGGTCGGCGTCGACCTCCCACATGGGGGCGTCGAGCGGGGTCGCCGCGATTCCGGCGGCCGCCGCCGCGAGGGTCAGAGCTTTGGTCCAGGTTGTCATGGTCGATCTCCGTGGGTCTTTGTATCGGCAGGGCCGGCAAGGTGCCGACCCGATCCGGCATTGGTTGTTGAGTCAAGCAATAACAACCTCGCCGAGTTCCCATGACGCGTCAATGTTTTAAGCTCTGCCTATTTTCGGCGCATGACCCCCTCCCCCTTGGTCAGGTCGGCCAGGGCCCGCTGGAACGCGGCGAATCGCACTTCCGGAAGGTCGACGAGATAGGTCACCTCGGCCCCGTAGCGCTCTTCGACCTGGAGGCCATCCATCTCGTCGAGAAGGCGCTGCAGGCCGTCGACCTGGGGGTAGCCCACGCAGATCTCGACCCTCGCCCGCCTCACGAGCGGCTCCGTCTCCAGCACCTCGAGTGCGGCCTTCACCCCACCCGAGTAGGCCCGAGACAGACCGCCCGTGCCCAGCTTGGTACCGCCGTACCACCGCACGCACACGGCACCCACCTCGCCCACGCCACTGTGCAGGAGGGTGGTCAGCATGGGCCGGCCGGCGGTCCCGTGCGGTTCCCCGTCGTCACTCATGCCGATCGACGCCGTCGTCCCGGGAGGCCCCGCGACGAAGGCCCAACAGTGGTGGGTGGCGTCGGGGAATTCGTCTCGAACGGTGCGCAGCAGAAGGTGAGCCGATTCCGGCGTGGGGGTGTGGGCCACGACCGTGAGAAACCGACTCCGCTGAATGGTCTCCTCGACTCGGGCCATTCGAGCCGGAATCGGGTAGCCTCCCGCTCCCGTCACCGAGCGACGAGCGACGCCGAGGCGCAGATCATCGGGGACCGGACGACGGCGCCATGCGATCGAGGAACTGCCGCTCGCTCGGGCTCAGCCCTCGCGCGCCTACGGCCTTGGCCTTGTCCAGCAGCACCCGCACCTCGTCACGATTCAGTTCGTGGAGGCTCTCGACGTCGATCCCCTGCCACCGAGCGAGCTGAGCCTTGTCAGACAAGCTTGCCGAGGGCTGGGCGGCGCCCTCCATGCGACGCTGGAACTCACGTCGCGCCGAGCCCTGCCGCCAGTCGCGCCACTTCAGATAGACGAAGGCGAAGACGAGCCCGCCGAGGTGGGCGAAGTGGGCCGTGTTGCCGCCTGTTCCCCCCAGCCCGAAATAGAGGCTCGACGCGACCGCGATGATGACCAGGAGCCGGGACTCGACCGGGAGAATCCCCCAGATATAGATGCGCTCCCGCGGCCAGAACATCGCGAACGCCAGCAGCACCCCGTAGATCGCTCCCGACGCGCCCACGACCGGGGCCGCGGGCTCGAAGAAGAACGAGAAGGCCGCGCCGCCGAATCCGGCGAAGAAGTAGAGCTTGAGAAAGTCGTTGCCCCCGAGGCGTTCCTCGAGGCGGGGACCGAAGAAGAACAGTCCCAGCATGTTGAAGGCGATGTGCATCAGGCCCCCATGCAGGAACATGTACGACACGCCCGTCCATGGCCGCTGCCAGAGAAGCTCCGGAATGAGCACGAAATCCCGGAACAGGTACGGCATCACCGACGTGCTGAGCAGGAAGATCACCACGTTGGCGATCAGGAGCCTGCGAACCCATGGGGTCATCGAATACATGCGTGTCGTTCGCCTACATCGGGATCGATGGGTTCGATGCCTCTACCGATTGGCCCGGGCATCGACCTGTCGGACCGTGGGAAGCATCCGTACCGAGAGCATACGTGTGAAACGCTCCCGGCCTTCGGCATCCATATGCTGACCGTCGGGGAAACGTTCCGCAGGGAGGTTCAACTCTCGACGGAAATCCAGCAACCCCGGCTCACGACCCGCCATGAAGCCCTCGACGATCGGATCCATCTCCCACGGCCGCCCCTGCGGCATGGCCAGGAGCATGAGCGGGAGCCCCTCCGCCTCCGCCCGATCGGCGATTCGTGCCAACTGATCGAGCGTGAGCAGGCGTTGGCCCGACACGACGGGCGTCGCATTCCCTTCCGGGGAGGGGGCCGCGCTCGCCTCGTCGGCGGGGCCCGGCTGGTCCCCCCCATCGGCGCGCAGGATCATGGGGGCCAGCTCCCGATAGTCCGGAATGAGCACGTCGAGCACACGGGGCTGAAGCCGGTCGCGCAGGGCGAACGCCCGAGACAGGCGCGCGATGAAGAACTGCGCCCGGTTTTCGAACCCGGGCAGATCGCGCTGGAGAAGCTCGGGAATGTCGCGGTTCGAGACGTGATGCGCGGCCAGCCGCAGAACCGCCTCGCGCCCCCGCCGATCGAAGAGGTGACCGGGACCGAACGGCACCACCAGGAGATCGGGGGTGCGGCCGGCCTCGAAGACGTAGCGGTCGAGCAGATACGACCACTCCAGAGGCGAGCTGCCGTCGGGCCGGATCACGCCGACGTGTACGTCGCGTGCGATCGAGTCGCCGAGCAGCTCCGCCAGCAGTCCCGGATCGACGCCTTCGCCAAGGAGAGAA
This sequence comes from uncultured bacterium, assembly GCA_965366355.1. Lineage (GTDB taxonomy): Bacteria > Gemmatimonadota > Gemmatimonadetes > Longimicrobiales > Gaopeijiaceae > Gaopeijia. Next base: position 2,025 of record CBDUEZ010000160.1, on the reverse strand, counting down.
TTTCCGACGAACAGAATGCGAAGCCCGGAGGCCTCGTCGACGTCCTGAGCGATCTGCGACATCTCCTGCATGTGGGCCACGTCGCCCGACAGGCGATCGCCACCCAATCGGAACGCCACCTCGACGGCGATCAGGAGTCCCAGTAGGGCCAGGAGGGTGCGCCCTTCGACCGACATCAGCTCTCTCAGGCGGGCCATATCAGAACTGGAAGTAGATGAATTCGCTCGGCGCCGGGGCCGAGAACCACACGAGCGCCATCACGAGCGCCAGATAGAAGACCGCCCTCGCGGGCCAGGCCACCCGGGTGATGGCGAACAGATCGTCCTTTCGGTCGACCCAGGCCTCGTACAGCAGCATCGGACCCGCAAAGACGACGAGCAGTCCCGCTCCCAGCTGGGCGGCCGGCGTCCAGGTGAACCCGTTGGCGAAGGCGGTCAGAAACGCGAAGGCCTGCCCGACGGTGTCGGCCCGGAAGAAGAGCCAGGTGACACACACGAGCTGGAAGGTCACGAAGACCTTCACGACCCGAGCCACCCATCCGCCGGGCCCCGGTTCTCGTCGCTGGATCGCCCGATGGATTCCCAACCAGACGCCGTGGATCGACCCCCACACGACGAACGTCCAATTGGCGCCGTGCCAGAGGCCGCCCAGCACCATGGTCAACGCCAGATTGCGGTAGGTCTGGAACGAAGTGCCCCGGCTGCCTCCCAGCGGAATGTAGAGGTAGTCGCGCAGCCAACTCGACAGACTGATGTGCCAGCGCCGCCAGAACTCCTGCGGAGACCAGGCGAAATAGGGCTGGCGGAAGTTGTCCATGATGTCGAAGCCCAACCAGCGCGCGACGCCCTGGGCGATCAGACTGTAGCCGTGGAAGTCGCCGTAGATCTGGAAGGCGAAGGCGTACACGCCGATGAGGGCGTCGAGTCCGTTGAGGCTCGACGCGGGCTGAGAGAAGATGTGATTGACCACCAACGCCATGTTGTCGGCGATCACGACCTTCTTGAACAGCCCGAACAGAATGCAGTACAGCCCCTCCCGGAACTGCTGCTCGCTCGTGTTTCGTGGAGCCAGAACCTGCGGCAACAGGTGACTCGCCCGTTCGATCGGGCCGGCCACCAGCTGCGGGAAGAAGGCCACGTAGAGGGCGAAGTCGGTGACGTCGTGACACGGCTCCAGCTTGCGCCGGTAGATGTCGAGCGTGTACGACAGCGTCTGGAAGGTGTAGAACGAGATTCCGACGGGCAGGATGATTCGCAGGCTCGGGAGGTTGGCCTGCAGTCCCAGTACTTCGAGCAGTGAGGCCGCGCTCTCGATGAAAAAGCCGAAGTACTTGAAGACCGCCAGGAGCCCCAGGTTGCTGACCAGCGAGATGGTCACCAACCGTTTGCGCCGCGCGTCGGACGCCGACGGTTCGACGAGGGCGAGCCCCACCCAGTAGTCGACGGCGGTCGAGAAGACGATCAGGCTTAGAAACCGCCAGTCCCACGACCCGTAGAAGATGTAGCTGGCCACCAGGAGCATGCGGTTCTGGCCCCGATGCCCGAGCATCCGGTACAGCACCAGCACGACGGCGAAGAAAGCCCAGAAGATGTAGCTGTTGAAGAGCATTCAGGGAGTCTCGGCACCGCCGGTGGACGTTCGTGGTCTGTCCGGACCCTCAGGGGACCGGCTCGCTTCTCTTCAGCATCGGCCGACCCCGAGGTCAGGCTGAGTATTCGGCGCCGGGGTTCGCTCGGGTCAGGATCCGTTCGGCGGATCGGGTGGCGGTGCCGCGCCCGCGAGAGTCGCGGAATAGGTCGCGGCATTGAAGAGCAGCCGGAACGATCCGAGGGGCTGACCGCGCCATTGTGGGCGCATGCCCAGCAATACCACGCGTCCCGCCCCGTGCTCGACTTCGACCGCCGCCGCCAGTCCCTGAAGGTGCTCCTCGCCCAACAGGTAGCCCGACAACAACGGAGTCCCCTCCGAGGCGTACGACGCCAGCACCCGGCCTCGGAACCCCTCGGTAGTGCGGAATACGGGACT
>CBDUEZ010000159.1:0-9779 GCA_965366355.1 uncultured bacterium | reverse complement strand
CGAATCGGGGCCCCGTCGCGCCCGTAGTCGGAGAGCGGGAGCAGCAGCCCACTCTCGCACTTCAAGCAACGGGGAAAGCCCTGATCTTCCATGTTCAACCTCTTCGTTCGGCGGTGAGTACCGGTGTGTATGGACGGCAGCCGGGCCGACCCGGAGCCAGCTTCAGCGCGAAATACCCCAGGGGTAATTGCGTTCGAATGCGTCTTCGAAATCGAACACATCGCAGAAATCTTCTAGACGATCTTCGGGCTGCTTCACAAGAACACCACATTCGACCAGAGCGAATACGATCCGGCCCACATCGTCTGTGGCATGAATGCCCCAGTGCTCGAGAACCGTTCGTGCCAGCGGACCAAAACGCTCGAGCGCGAGATCACGAACCCCGCACGCCAACTCGCCGCCGCTGATGTGGCGAGGGGGTTGTAGACTGGCGACAACCGACTGCAGAGCCGACAACACGAACAGGTATCCCTGCGAATGAAAGCGGGGATCCTGCTCCTGGAGACGTCCCAGGATCTCGTCGGCAAACTGAAGTTTAGTCATGGGGCCCAAACTTACGCCCTTTGCGGTCATCCGCCACCCCCGCACCGCCCCCGGTGTCGTGAATCCGGGGGCTCCCTGGCCGGAGCCCCTCGCGTGCGGGGGTCGACTATACCGCAGCCCCGATCGCGTACAGCGGATACGACGCCGCGAGCTCGGCGACCTCTTCCCTCGTGCGTCGAATGAGCCGCTCGTCGCCGGGCGCCGAAAGTACGCGGGCGATCCACTCCCCGATGCGGTGCATGTCGGCCTCACCCATGCCTCGCGTCGTCAGGGCCGGGGTGCCGATGCGCAGACCCGACGTGACGAACGGCGAGCGCGTCTCACCCGGCACCGTGTTCTTGTTCATGGTGATGCCGGCCGCTTCGAGGGCGTGCTCCGCCTCCTTCCCGGTCAACTCGGGATGACTGGGGCGTAGGTCGACCAGGAGCAGGTGGTTGTCGGTGCCCCCACTCACCAGCCGGAAGTCGCGCGCGAGCAGTGCGTCACCCAGGGCGCGAGCGTTTGCCACCACCCGCCTCGAGTACTCCGCGAAGGAGGGGTGGAGGGCCTCCTTGAACGCGACGGCTTTCGACGCGATGACGTGCATGAGCGGCCCACCCTGCGTGCCGGGGAACACCGCCTTGTCGACCGCTTTGGCGTGCTCGGCCTTCGCGAGGATCAACCCACCGCGAGGCCCCCGAAGGGTCTTGTGCGTCGTGGTCGTCACGACGTCGGCATGGGGCACCGGCGAGGGATGCACGCCGGCGGCGACCAGCCCCGCGATGTGCGCCATGTCGACGAGGAGAACGGCGCCGACTTCGCGCGCAATCGAGCCGAAGGCCTCGAAGTCGATGACCCTCGGGTAGGCGCTGGCGCCGGCGATGATCAGCCGGGGCTGTACCTCTCGCGCCCGCTCGCGAATGAGGTCGTACTCCATTCGCCCGGTCTCAGCGTGAACGCCGTAACTCGAGACATCGAAGTAGCGCCCCGAAATGTTCACGGCCGAACCGTGCGTGAGGTGTCCGCCGTGACTCAGGTCCATCCCGAGAATGCGGTCGCCCGGCTCGAGGAAGGCTAGGAAGACGGCCATGTTGGCCTGCGCGCCGGAATGCGGCTGCACATTCGCATGGTCCGCACCGAACAGGGTACAGGCCCGGTCGCGGGCGAGCGTCTCCACGACGTCGACGTGCTCGCAGCCGCCGTAGTACCGCTTTCCGGGCAGTCCCTCGGCGTACTTGTTGGTCAGCACGGTGCCCATCGCCTCGAGCACCGCCGGCGACGCGAAGTTCTCCGATGCGATCAGTTCGAGCCCGTCGAGTTGCCGGCTCTCTTCGGCTCGAACCGCCGCGAACACCTCGGGATCGACCTCGCGAAGATTCGCCAAGGGCATCTGCATGATCAGACGAAGCTCCGCTGAAGATGACGCGCTTTCGAGATCCGGTCTTCGGCGAGACGGTCGGCCGCGACCGCGGTGGGGATGCCCTCGTCATCGGCGGTCTGGAAGATCCGTCGCAGGGCGCCATAGATCTCGCCCGCTTTTCGCTTGCTTCGTTCGGGGGACCACTCGTGGAGCTCGCCGTAGACATTGATCAGGCCACCGGCGTTGATCACGTAGTCGGGTGCGAAAAGCACCCCGCGCTCGTACAACGCCTGCCCGTGGTGGGCGAGCGCCAACTGGTTGTTGGCGGCGCCTGCGATGATCCCCACGGTGAGCACCTTCAGGGTGTCGTCGTTCACGATGGCACCCAGAGCGCAGGGCGCGAACACGTCGGCCTCCACCGCGTAGATCTCGTCGGGCGCGACCGATGCCGCGCCGGTCTCATCGACGACCCGCTGCACACGTTCAGGGTCGATATCGGTCACGGTCAGCCGGGCTCCTTCTTCGTGAAGGTACTGGCAGAGCCAGCGACCCACGTGTCCAAGGCCCTGCACCGCGATGTGTTTCCCGCCGAGGTCGTCCGATCCATGGCGGTGGGCCACTGCGGCCCGGATCCCGACGAAGACGCCGTAGGCCGTCACCGGCGACGGATCGCCGGACCGGCCGTCGATGCCGACCACGTGGTCGGTCTCGGCGAGCACAAAATCCATGTCGGCGGGGGAGGTTCCCACGTCTTCTGCCGTGATGTAGCGGCCTCCGAGCGACTCCACCGCGCGACCATGGGCGCGAAAGATCATCTCGCGATCCTGGACCCGGTTGTCGCCGAAGATGACCGACTTGCCGCCTCCGAGGTTCAGCCCACTCACTGCCGCCTTGTAGGTCATGCCACGAGACAGGCGCAACGCGTCGATGATGGCGGCCTGATCGGATTCGTAGTTCCAGAATCGCGTGCCGCCCAGCGCCGGTCCAAGGGTCGTGTCGTGGATCGCAATGATCCCTCGATACCCGAGCTTCGGCTCGCTCCAGAACGCGATCTGCTCGTGCTCGTACTTCCCCATCATCTCGAAGATTTCCATCCGGCCTGCTCCTCGTGGTGGTCGAGACGTGCTCGAAGCCGTGGGGCCTAACCCTCAGACTCGGCGCGTTGAATCTCACGTGCGATCACGACCCGCATGATCTCACTCGTTCCCTCATAGATCTCCGTTCCTTTTGCGTCCCGCATCAGCTTTTCGACCGGGTAGTCCCGCATGTAGCCGTAACCCCCGAAAATCTGAACCGCCTCGTCGGAGGCGAACATCGCGGCCTCACTCGCGACGAGCTTGGCGCCTGCCACTCGGGCGATGAGCGACTCGGCACCCACCCCGTCATCGGTCGCCCCGGCGCGCACGAGCTGAAGGCGCGCCCCAACCTCACGGACCGCGGCCCGTGCCGCTGAGAGCCGTGCCGCCATCTCCGCCAGTTTCGCCTGAATCGCGCCGAATTCCGACAGGGCGCGCCCAAACTGTTCGCGTTCGCCGGCGTACCGCACGGCATGGGTGAGCGAGGCAGCACCGATCCCCACGGCCTGAGCCGCGATTCCAGCCCGGCCCAGCGTCAGGGCATCGAGCGCGACCGCCAGCCCCCGCCCCTCTTCCCCGAGAAGAGCATCGGCCGGGAGGTGCAGATCATTCAGCGCAACGTCGACGGTCTGCGAGGCCCTCAGGCCCATGGTCGTACTTCGGTTCCCCACGACATATCCCTCGGTGTCGGTGGGCACGAGAAAGCAGCCGAGCTCGCCGCGTTCGCCGGTGCGAGCGAACACGAGGGCCAACCCCGCACGACTCCCGTTGGTCACCCACTTCTTTCGGCCGTCGAGAACCCAGCCCTCTCCCTCCCGGCGAGCGACGGTTTCGACACCACTGGCGTCACTCCCCACACTCTCTTCGCTCAACGCGAAGGCTCCCAGGATCTCTCCCGATGCGAGCCGGGGAAGCCACTGGCTCCGCTGCGCGTCGGAGCCGTAGGTCGTGATGGCGCCGGCAACCGGCCCGTTCTGGATCGACACGGTCAGCGCCGTCGCCGCATCGGCGCGGGCCAGTTCCTCGATGACCACGAGGTAGGTCGAGACATCGAGATCGAGACCCCCATGGGCCTCGGGCACGAGCATGCCCAGGAAGCCGAGCTCCGCGAGCTTTTCGAAGATGGAGTCGGGGAGCGCCGCGTCGGCATCCCAGTGCTCCACATGGGGTGTGATTTCCCCCTCGGAGAACTCCCGGGCTAGGTCGCGAATCTCGGCTTGGTCGATCGTCAGCATGGCTATCGGGGGGCGGAGGGGCAGACGGTGTATCGAAGAGGTCAGGCGTCGTAACGATGAAATCCGCGACCGGTTTTTCGGCCGAGCCATCCTGCGGCGACGTACTTGCGCAGCAAGGGACAGGGGCGGTAGCGGTCGTCGCCCAGCTGCGAGTGGAGCACCTCGAGAATGTTGAGGCAGGTGTCGAGCCCGATCAGGTCGGCGAGGGCCAGCGGGCCCAAAGGGTGGTTCATGCCGAGCTTCATCACCGTGTCGATGGCCTCGGCGGTTGCGACGCCTTCCATCAACGCGAACACGGCCTCGTTGATCATCGGCATCAGAACCCGGTTCGACACGAAGCCCGGGAAGTCGTTCACCTCGACCGGCGTCTTGCCGAGATCGCGGGAGAGCTCCATCACGGCCTCGGTCGTCTCGTCGCTGGTCGCAAGCCCACGAATGACCTCCACCAGCTTCATGACCGGCACCGGGTTCATGAAGTGCATACCGATGACCCGATCGGGACGCCCTGTGCGGGCCGCGATCTCGGTGATCGAAATCGACGACGTATTGGAGGCGAGCACGGCGGCCGGCGGAGCGGACGAGTCGAGCGCCTGAAACAGGTCGTACTTCAGCTGCGCCTTCTCGGGCACGGCCTCGACGACCAGGTCGGCGTCGGAGACCCCATCCGCCACGGTGGTCGACTCGGCAATCCGGGCCAGGATGGGCTCCACATCGGACTCGTCCACGATTCCCTTCCGGGCCTGGCGGTCGAGGTTCTTTCGAATCGTCGCACGGGCCCGATCCAGGGCCGCCTGGTCCATGTCGACCAGAGTGACGTCGTACCCGCCCTGCGCGAAGAGGTGGGCGATCCCGTTGCCCATCGTGCCCCCGCCGATCACCGCAATCTTTCGCATCATCATGCCCTGGTTTGTCATTGATTGCCCACTCGAATCCATATTGGCGCGGGACGCCCTTCGGGCACCTCCGCCGACATTCTCCACACAAGAGCCGCTGCACCCGCGAGCATGAGGACTGCGACGACACTCGCCTCGACGCCGAAGCCTCCTCCGCTCAGCCATGCCGCACCTTGAGCGACACCATCGTAGCCGGGCGCATCCGCCACTTCCAGACCGCTCACCGACACATCGCCGAGGAAGGCGAGCGCCCAGTTCCACCCGAGATGGGCCCCGATCGCCGGCCAGAGCGACCCGGTTCGGAGCACGAGGGCCCCGAGCAGCAACCCCGCCCTCGTCACCCCGGCCAGCGCCAGCGGTCCGACGCCGGGATGCAGGGCGTGGAGCAGCCCGAACAGCACCGACGAGCCCCAGAGCGCCGCCGTCGGTCCCAAGACCCGAGCCGCCGCCGCAAGGGCGTAGCCCCGCAGCAGCACCTCTTCGGCCGCGGCCGGCAGAGCGAGCCAGGCGAGCGACCGCGCGCCCTCCGCGCTCCAACCGCTCAGCGACCAAGCGGTGGCGTCGGGCGACCAGCGCAACCCGCCCAGGAGCGCCATGAGCGCCATGCTCGCACCGGCCACCCCCACCCCGATCCCGAGTCCCCCCACACTCTCGATCGCTGCCCGGCGGTCGGGCACCAAGCCCAGCGATCCAGACGGCCACCCGTCGTGACGGAGTAGCACCCAGCCCGCCACGGTCGCCCCGAACGTCAGTACCGCCGCACCCGCGACGACCCCTTCCGTCGGCAACGCCATTCCCCCGCCCAGCGCGAGGACGACGGTGAGAACCCCAAAAAGCGCCAGGCGGCCGATCAACTCCGGAACCGTCGACGGGCCCTGCGATCCGGACAAGTCCTCGCCTCAGACCTTCTCTACCGAGAGGGCCACCGCATTCCCCCCCCCGAGACAGAGCGTGGCCAGCCCCGTCGACTCGCCCCGGTCGGCCATGGCCGACAGCAGCGTGATGAGAATCCGGGCTCCCGACGCTCCGATGGGGTGGCCAAGGGCGACCGCGCCGCCGAAGACGTTGACCCGCTCTTCCGACATGCCGAGCTGCCGCATGTCGGCGATGGCCTGCACGGCGAAGGCCTCATTGACCTCGATCGCGCCGTAGTCATCAATCGTCCGGCCCGTACGCTCCATGAGGCGCTGCACCGCGACGACAGGGGCGAAGAACAGGTCTCTCGGCTCCGTTCCCCCCGAGGCGTATCCGGTGATGACCGCCTCGATGGCCAGGCCGTGGGCCTCGGCAAACGCCTGGGAACACACCACCAGAGCCGCACCGCCGTCGTTGAGCCCCGGCGCGTTTCCGGCCGTAACCACCAGTTCTTCGATGTCGGCGGGAGCATCGGCCTTGAAGGCGGGCCGCAGGCGACCCAGCGCTTCGAGCGAAGTGTCACTGCGCGGGCACTCATCGACTGAGACGACGGTGTCACCCCGGCGGCCGCGCACGGTGACGGGCACGATCTCCGCCTCGAACTTGCCCTCTTCGATGGCGGCCACCGCCTTCTGATGCGAGCGCAGCGAGAACGCGTCGGCATCGGCACGGCTCACACCGCCCTTGGCCGCCGTGTACTCCGCGTGTCCGCCCATGTGGCAGTTCCCGAATGAGCACCAGAGGCCGTCGTGAAGGAGCCCGTCGACCATCGTCTGGTTGCCAAACTTCACCCCGGTGCGCATGCCCCGCATGAAGTGCGGCACGTTCGACATGGATTCCATTCCGCCCGCCACGGCGACCTGCAGGTCTCCGGCCTTGATCGCCTGCGCCGCCAACATCACCGCCTTGAGGCCCGACCCGCACACCTTGTTGATCGTCACCGCGGGTACCGTGGCCGGCACACCCGCCGCGATCGCGGCCTGTCGAGCCGGGGCCTGACCGGTTCCGCCCTGAACCACGTGGCCCATCAGAACCTCTTCCACGAGGGCGGGGTCGATCCCCGACCGCTCGACGGCGGCCCGAATCGCGGTGGCCCCCAACTCGGTTGCGGGGACCGCGGACAGTCCCCCCAGGAAACGCCCGATCGGGGTGCGAGCGGACGAAACGATGACGGGAGTGCGGGAAGCGTCGGGCATCAGCAATCTCAGGAAGTGACGGGGACGGGGTCGGGAATGGACAGGCGTGAAAATACTGAATCCGGGGCGTCGAGGGCACCCGTCGAGGTCAGGTCATGCCGTGTTGGAGGCCGGGTCGTCGGGAGCACGGAGAGCCGGGCGGTCGACATCGGGATCGAGGCGCCCCCAGGGCACGACCGGGTCGTGCTCGAAGATCAGCAGCCAGTCGTCTCGAAAGGCCCGCTCCCAGAGTTCGCGCTTCGATTCCAGCGTCACCAGCGGCTCGAGGTCATACCCCATGATCCAGGGGAGCGGCAGGTGCGCCACGGTCGGGCACACGTCGGCCAGGAAGCAGGCGGTCTCGCCGTCGCTCTGGATCAAGACCGACTGATGGTGGGGGGTGTGTCCGGGGGTCGGGATCACGCTGACCCCCTCCGTCACGTCGGCCTCGCCCTCGACGAACCTCCACAGACCCGCCTTCTCGATCGGATCGAAGTTGTCCGGGAGGTAGCTCGCCCGAATGCGCTCGTTGTGGCGGTGGGCGAAGCGGAATTCCGCGTCCTGCACGACGTACTCCGCGTCGGGAAAGGAGGGCACGACATCGCCCACCGACCGCAGCCGTGTGTTGCCGCCGGCGTGATCGAAGTGGAGATGGGTCGAGACGACGATGTCGACGTCGTCGGGCGCGAACCCTGCGGCCCGGATCGCGTCTTCGAGACGGGTGGGCGTTCCGGCGTTGTCGACACCGTAGATCTGGTGGAATCGCTCCGACTCCTTGTTGCCGATCCCGGTATCGACGAGCACGAGGGCGCCGGGCGCCTCGATCAGGAGGCACCTCAGGGCCAGCGGAATCCGGTTTCGGTCATCGGGAGGCGCGTGGCGCGACCAGAGCGGTCGGGGCACGACGCCGAACATCGCCCCTCCGTCGAGCCACTGGGTGCCGGCGTCGAGTGCGTGAATGCGAATGGCACCAACATCGGTCGTGCGTACAAGCGGGGATTCGTCGAGGGGTCGGGTCATGGTTCGTCCTCCCATAGGTCCTTCTGAGGCGAGCGTCGACTCCGCCGGCGGTTTCGTCGACGGAGGTTCTTCCGGAGAGCGGCGAGATCGTGAATGCCCTCGTGGGCGGCCTCGTCGAGCAGGCGTATCAAGATCCGTGCGGTCGCGAGTGCGTCGCCGTGCGCCCGATGCCGCGCGTGGATCGATATGCCGTAGTGCCGAGCGAGTTCGTCGAGGTTCCGGCGGCGGAGTCGGGGAATCAAGCCCCGGGCCAGACGCACCGTGCACAGGGTCGAGCCGAGGTCGGCCTCCCCGAGGGCCTGTTGCAGCTCGTAGCGCACGAAGGCGTAGTCGAACCCGGCGTTGTGCGCGACGAAGACTCGGTCACTCAGTCGAGCCTGCACTTCGGGAGCGATGTGCTCGAAGTACGGCGCATCGAGCACCATGGAACCCGTGATGCCGGTGAGGCGCACGATCATCGAAGGAATGGAGCGCCCGGGGTTCACGAGCGAACTGTATTCGTCGACCACGGCGCCGCCGCGCACCTCGACGATCGCGATCTCGGTGATCCGGTCTCCCCCGCCCGCCCGGCCTCCCGTGGTTTCGACGTCGACCACGGCGAACGAAAGATCGGACAGGGCCTTGCCCAGGCCGGCCTGGAGCGACCAGAGGCCTGCGGAGTCGACGGCGAACCGGGAATCGGTCCCGAGAAGCGAGTAGATCGCGGCCGAGGCCGCACCCGGGTTGCCTTCGAGCCTCAGGATGTCGCGGGCGAGATCGAGGGTGTGGACGGGACCGGAAGCAAGGCGATCCGCCACGCGCTGGAGAAGCGTACCGCCTGCGCTCACACCGCCCCCCCGAGCCCCCGCACCGACATCAGCGCTTCACTTCGCCGTTGTCGGTCGTCGACCCGTGCGTGAGATCGAACGAGAGGGCCTCGAGTTCCATCACCATATTGACGTCTTGAACGAAGACGCCGGCGGGAACGTGCAACTGCGCCGGGGCGAAGTTGAGAATGCCTCGGATCCCGGCCGTCACGGCCCGGTCGGCGACCTCCTGGGCGGCCGAGGCCGGCACGGTCAGGATCACGACTTCTACGGCTTCGGCTCGCAATACCTGCTCGAGACTCGCGGTATCTCGCACCGTGACGGTGCCCCAGCGCGAACCGATCTTCGCCGGATCGTTGTCGAGTACCGAGACCACTTCGAAGCCACGACGGCGAAAGGCGTCGTATTCGAACAACGCCGAGCCGATGCGGCCGGCCCCGACGAGCCCCACACGCCAGATGCGGTCGAGGCCGAGAATGTCGCGCACCCGCTGAGCGAGGTCGGCGACCTGATAGCCCAGGCCACGCTTCCCGAACGATCCAAACAGCGACAGGTCCTTTCGCACCTGGGCGGCCGTCGTTCCGGCAGCCGACGCGAGATCGTCGCTGCTGACGGTGCCCCCACCACCTCGATCCATGAGTTCCAGGATCCGGAGGTACAGGGAGAGGCGGCGAATCGTGGAACTGGAGACCTTGCGAGTCACGGCGCGACGAAGAGGGTGACGGATGGCTTGTGAAAATCTTCACAATCCTAGCGAATCGCCCGGGCAATGGCCAA
>CBDUEZ010000158.1:0-9857 GCA_965366355.1 uncultured bacterium | reverse complement strand
GCGAGAAACCGTTCGACCGATTGAAGCGGCGACGTGCCCGCCACCACCCCCGACCCCGAATTGCGCACCGTCTGCGTGGCACAACTCGACACGACCAGCACCAGGGCGAGAGCGGTCAGAGCACGAAGCCCCGATGCGACGGCGTTTCGACGAATCATGAGCATGCACTCTGTGAAGGTCGGAGGGGCTACCGGCCGGAATCTCCCGCCATGGCAGGTCAGCGTCAACCCGGTCCTACACCTGACTCCCCCCTATTCGTGCCCACCGGCCCGGGCGGAAGAAAGTCGAAGACGAGCTCGTCGGTGTCGGCATCGAAGTCGACCCGGATCGTCGTCCCCTCCTCGACCTCCTCCTCCAGCAACTGGAGCGAGAGTGGGTCCTGGATTCGGCGCTGCAACACTCGCTTGAGCGGCCGGGCGCCGTAGGCCGGGTCGAACCCCTCTTCGGCGAGACGGATTCGAGCCGCGGCCGTCACCTCCAACGTCATGCCGAGGTCGGCGACCATCGCTCCCACCCGCTCCAACTGGAGACCCAGAATGCGGGTGATCTCGTCGCGCCCCAGCGGATGGAAAACGATGACGTCGTCGACCCGATTGAGAAACTCGGGGCGGAAGTGACGATTCAGCTGCTCACGCACCCGCTGCTCGACCTGTGGCCAGTCCCCTTCACCGGCGGCCTCGAGAATGTCGTGGCTTCCGATATTCGAGGTCATGATGACCACCGTGTTCCGGAAATCGACCGTGCGGCCCTGACTGTCGGTGAGACGACCCTCGTCGAGAATCTGAAGAAAGACGTTGAAGACCTCGGGGTGCGCCTTCTCGATCTCATCGAACAGAAGAACCGAGTGGGGCCTGCGGCGGATCGCCTCGGTGAGCTGGCCGCCCTCCTCGAAACCGACGTAGCCGGGAGGAGCCCCGATCAGGCGAGCGACGGCGTGTTTCTCCATGTACTCCGACATGTCGATCCGCACCATCGCCTTTTCGTCGTCGAACAAGAAGTCCGCGAGCGCCCTCGCCGTTTCCGTCTTCCCGACTCCGGTCGGACCCAGGAAGATGAACGAACCGACGGGACGATCCGGATCCTGTAGTCCCGCGCGAGCGCGGCGTACGGCGTTCGAGATCGCCGTCACGGCCTCGGGTTGACCGACCACCCGATGGCCGAGGTGATCTTCGAGATGAGACAGGCGCAGTCGCTCCGACGCGAGGAGTCGACTCACCGGAATACCGGTCCACTCTCCAACCACCGTCGCGATGTCGTCGGCGTCGACCTCCTCCTTCAGGAACTTGCCCGACGCCTGGAGTTCGGCGAGCCGGTCCTGCGCCACACCGATCGCCTGCTGGGTACCCGGCACTTCCGAGTACTGGATTTCGGCGGCGCGTTCCAGGTCGCCCGTGCGGGTCGCTCGCTCCACCTCGACACGAAGTTCGTCGACGCGCTCCTTCAGCGACTGAAGCCTTTGAATGGCCTCCTTCTCACTCTGCCATCGGGCCTTCATCCCACTCGAACGCTCCCGCAACTCACTCAACTCCGCCTCGATCGCGTCGCGCCGATCCAGCGCCGACTTGTCCTTCTCGCGCGACAACGCCTGCTTCTCGATCTCGAGCTGGGTGATCCGCCTCTCCACCTCGTCGATCTCCTGCGGCATGGAGTCGATCTCGATTCGAAGGCGACTCCCGGCTTCGTCCATGAGGTCGATCGCCTTGTCGGGAAGAAAGCGCCCCCCGATATAGCGATCCGACAGCTTCACGGCGGCCAGGATCGCATCGTCGGTGATACGCACGCCGTGATGCACCTCGTATCGTTCCTTCAACCCGCGAAGGATCGCCACCGCGTCTTCGACGCCGGGAGGTGCAACGAAGACGGGCTGGAATCGCCGCTCGAGGGCCGGGTCCTTTTCGATGTGTTTTCGGTACTCGTCGAGCGTTGTCGCACCGACCATGCGAAGTTCGCCCCGAGCGAGGGCGGGCTTGAGCATATTCCCGGCGTCGACCGCTCCCTCGGCCCCTCCCGCACCGACCATCGTGTGCAACTCGTCGATGAACACGACAAACCGGCCGTCGCCCTCGGTGATCTCCTTGAGAACGGCCTTCATGCGCTCTTCGAATTCGCCCCTGAACTTGGCCCCCGCCAACATCGATCCGATATCGAGGGCCATGAGCTTCTTGTCGGCAAGCGAGGTCGGCACGTCGCCCGCGACCATTCGCTGGGCCAGACCTTCGACGATCGCGGTCTTCCCGACCCCGGGCTCACCGATGAGCACGGGATTGTTCTTGGTGCGTCGGGCCAGAACCTTGATCACACGGCGGATTTCTTCGTCGCGACCGATGACCGGGTCGAGTTTGCCCTGACGGGCCAGATCGGTCAGATCGCGGCTGTAGCGAGCCAGCGCCTGGTACTTGTCTTCCGGCGATTGATCCGTCACCCGGTGGGTGCCCCGCACGGCGTCCAGCGCCTCGCGAACGGAGTCGAGCGTCGCCCCGACCTCACGGAGGAGCCTTCCGGCGTCGTCCTTCTCCTCGGTCAGGCCGAGCAGGAAATGTTCGGTCGACACGTACTCGTCGCCGAGGTCACGGGCCTGCGCCTCCGCCACATCGAGCGCGCGCGTCAGGTCGCGAGAAAGCCGAGGCTCGCTGCCCCCATCGACCCGCGCCATGCGGGCGATGGCCTCTTCGGTCCGGGCCCGCACCTGTTCGACTCCGACCCCCAGCTTCTGCAGAACAGGCGTGACGATCCCCTCTTCCTGACCCAGGAGGGCCAGCAACAGGTGTACGCCGTGGATGTCGGGATTCCCTCTCCGGCGCGCATCGGTCGACGCGGCCTGGAGGGCCTCGCCGGCACGTACGGTCAATCGGTCGAAGCTGAGCATTCCACTCCTCATGGTGTCTGTCGCTTTGGCAGCGAGCGTTCCGAACCACCCATTGTAGTTCAAGATGGGTGCCAGAGGGTTCAACTTGTGGGTGCGCGCGAGATGGCGAATCTTCATCGCATGCCATCCAACCCGTCCGCCCGCACCGTGCCCGCCACCGCCTGGGGCCTCTGCCTTGCGGCTCTCGCCGCACCCGTCCTGGTGTGGATCGCGATCGGCGCGGGAGACCTCGGGCTCCTCGGGGTCTTCCTCGGAGCGACGTCATTCGTTCCCGCCTTCATCCTGACCCGGCATTTCGGGCGCCGGGGCACCTGGGCCACCCTCGTGGGCGGGGCCGTGATCGTCGCCATCGGTGCCGCCGTCCTGGCGGTTCGGGGGGAAAGTCTGCCGGACTGGCGTATCGCCGCCGCCCTCCTGGTGTCGTTCGTCGGCGTCACGGTCGCCATGGGGCTCCTCCACGAGCGCATCGCGGCCGAACGAACCCGCGCCAACCTCCGTGATCAGATCGACGCCCTCACCGCCCTCTCCACTCGCGATCACACGCAGGGACTGCTCGTCGAGGCGTTCGAGGCCTCGCGGGCCGGACAGGGGCTGACCGTCGCTCTACTCCACATCGACCGGTTCCGGATGTTGAACGACGAACACGGGCGGCTCGCGGGCGACCGGGTTCTCCGCACGGTGGGAAAGCTCGTCGCAGACTCCGTGCGAGGCGCCGAGGCGGCGGGGCGCTGGGGCGGCGCCGAATTCCTTCTGATCCTTCCCGGATGTGGGTCGGCCGACGCCCGCAAACGGATCGAAGCGGCTCAGGCGAGGCTCGCCGCCGCCGACCTTCAGTGGCAGCCCCTGACCTTCAGCGCGGGCGTCGCATCATCCGAGCCGGGCACTCAAAGCGCAGATGCCCTCCTGTCGCTCGCCGACGAGGCGCTCATTCGGGCCCGATCTCGGGGCGGCGACCGTGTGGAGACGTCCGACTCGCGCGACGGGGTCGAAGCACCCGACGAGCGGGCCCCCGTGGCCCTTCCCGACCCTACCGGAAACCCCACACACACTCCGACGGCGGTCGACGCTGCCGCCCGTATCGTCGTGATCGACGACGACAAGGCGAACCTCCGCGCATTCGAACGGGGCCTGTCGGCCTTCGGATTCCAGTCGGTCTCGCCCTTCTCGGATCCTGAGGAGGCCCTCGAACACATCGAACGCGAGGGGGTCGACCTCGTGCTCCTCGATCTCCACATGGAACCGCTCGACGGGTTCGGCGTCTTGCGGCGACTCGGACCCACCTTCGATCGAGAGGGTTTCCTTCCGGTCATTGTGCTTACCGGCGAGCGAGACCCCAAGGTCAGGGAGCGCGCTCTGCGCATGGGCGGTCGAGACTTCCTGACGAAGCCGATCGACTTGTCGGAGCTCCATGCGCGAATCCAGAACCTGCTCGAAACGAGAACGCTGCATCGGCAGGTACGCGCGGCCGCGACCAGCCTCGAAGATCGGGTCCGCGCGAGAACCAGGGAACTCGAAGAAGCCCGCGCCGACATCTTGTCGCGACTCGCGAGAGCCGCAGAATATCGGGACGACGCCACCGGACGGCATCAGGAGCGCGTGGGCACCCTTTCGGCCCTGCTCGCCGAGCGCATGGGACTGGACGCAGCCCGCATCGAAGTACTTCGGCAGGCGGCACCCCTGCACGATGTGGGCAAGATCGGCATCCCCGACTCCATCCTGCGCAAACCGGGGCCGCTGACGCCCGAGGAATACGCGCGCATGAAGCAGCACACACGCCTGGGGGCCGAGCTGCTGTCGGGCAGTACCAACCAGATTCTCGAGACCGCCAGCTTGATCGCGGCATCGCACCACGAGCGGTGGGACGGGTCGGGCTACCCCGCCGGATTGGCGGGATTGGACATACCGACCGAGGGACGGATCGTCGCCGTGGCCGACGCCTTCGACTCTCTCACCCACCGCCGCACCTACAAAGCGGCCGTGCCCCTTCACGTCACGATGGAGCGCCTGATCCGCGACGCCGGCACGGCTCTCGACCCCGAGGCGGCCGACGCGCTCGAATACCTGTATCGCGCCGGCCAGCTCGAGGTGTTCGTCGAGGCGACCGACTAGCGGGCCCTGGACCGGCCCACCCGGTCGTCAGTTCGAGGCCACGATCCTCTTCCACGCTCCAGCCCGCAGCGTCGCATTCTCTTCGACCTGATTGATCAGCGAGACGATGATGGGCTCCACGACCGAGGGGTACCGGCGGGTGAAGTCGGCGAACGAGAGGCTCGTGCGAACGTCGATCACGTCGACCCGGTTGGGCTGTCGAGCCAGAATCGAACGATCTCGCTCCTCCTCGAACGAGTTCTGGATCGCGCGGGCTGCGGGCCCGATGGCATTCCAATCGGCCGCCCCCGACAGCGCGAGGAGCCGGTAGGTATTCCCGCGGTACGCGAGGTAGAGCAGTTCACCCACGAGTGTCCCGTCCTGGGTGTCGGCCCGGAAGGGGGCCCGAACGCCGTCGAGCCCATTCACCCGTTCGCTTCGCGCCTGCCCCACCGTAACGCCCTCCTGACTGCCGAGGGCCCGCAGGGCCTCGTCGGGGCTCGCCGACTCGAGGGTGAGAATCACGGCCGCGTTGCCCTCGGGCGCCACGAACTGTACGGCCGCCTTCTGGTTGTCGACCTGCCAATTCCCCGAGGTGATCCGGAAGGCGAGATCGGGATGGTGGAAAATCCCGTCTTCCGCGAAGCCCTCGCGGGGATTGGGCCCGAACGGCATGTCTTCCAGACGGCGGATGAAGCCGTCTCGGTTGACGGTCGTCGCGGTGGCGTAATTGCCCTGGGCGACCTGCGCGAGGATCGACTCACTGCGGTTCGCCGGATCAGGGTGCGTCGACAGCCACTCCGGGGCTCGGCCGCTGCCGGCGGCGAGCTCCGAGGTGCGCGACAGCATCCTCATCACGCCGGCGAGTTCGCGAGGGTCGTAGCCGAGCCGCGTCATGTATCGAATCCCGAGCTCGTCGGCCTGGCTTTCGTCGTCCCGCCCGAACTTCAGGAACAGGAGTCCCAACGACTGGCTGGCCACGCCGCCATACGACCGCACGGTCTCCGAAAAGATCATCCCGAGTCCCAATCCGACCTGCGCGAGCTGGGCACGACTCATCTGGTTCGCCGAGTGTCGCGCGGTCACGTGGCCGATTTCGTGTCCCAGAACCCCCGCGAGTTCCGCTTCACTGGTCAGATGGGCGAGAATGCCCCGCGTGATGTAGATGAAGCCCCCCGGAAGGGCGAAGGCGTTCACCGTCGGGTCGTCGAGCACACGAAAGGTCCAGGGCAACTCCGGCCGTTCGGATTCCGCCGCCATGCGAAGCCCGATATCGCGCACGTAGCGCTGCACCGACGAGTCCGGATACAGCCCCATCTGGGCGACGATCTCGGGGTCGGCTCCCCGACCCATCTCGATCTCCTGGCCCTCGCTGACGAGCGAAAATTCGCGGGAGCCCGTGGCGGGGTTTACGGCACAGGCCGCCGCGGCCACGACGGCCGGCGACAGAACGGCTATGAGTAGGCGTCGGACACGCATAGTGGAGAACTCCCTCACAGAGGTAGAAACACGGTCGAAGTCGAAATCAGAAAGCCACGTCAGAACGCAGGGGCCAGCAGCAGGGCGTTCGCGTAGGGCTGGAAGCCGGCATACCACATGATGCGAAACAGCGGGTCATCGGCGAACAGAACGAGTCCGCCCCTGCCGAGACTTCTCTGCAGCATCCACGAGCTGCGCCGGAGACGGTCGACGGTGCCCTCACCGATCACACCGCTGATTCCCTGGGTGTCGTCGGCGAACCAGGCGGCCGTTTCGAACGACTCGTTCGGCTCGAACCCGACTCCGGTCGACAGCACGAACATGCGCCCTTCGTCGCCGGCGATCCCCGCACCGAAAGCGAGGGGATGGCCGACGTCGAGATCTACCTCAAGAATCGTGCCGGGCGTCTGTCCCTCCCAGCGCTCGAGCTGTCGCTGTTCGCGAGTCCGGAGCGCGCGCGCGAGGCGTTCGGATTCCTCCGGTCCGGGGCGACGGCGCACCTCGGCGCCGGCCATCTCGGCCAACGCCTCGGCTCCGGAGCCCACGGCCACGAGGGTGCCACCGCCGCGCACCCAGTCTTCGATGACCTGCATTCCCCGGTCGCCGACCTGCCCTGCGAACCCGCCCGCCTCGGGCACCACGATCACGTCGACGTCGCCGAGATCGGCGCCGGCGAGGTCGCTCGCATTGACCACGTCGTGCGGCAGGCCGAGGCGCTGCTCGAGAAAGTACCGATGGGCTCCGAACGATCCGCTCGAGGTGCCCTCGCCGCCGACGAGCACCACGCTCGGCAACCGGAGAGCGCCGGCCCCGCCCGTTCCCAGATCCGGACCGGTCTGAGTCACGGCCGATCGAACCGGTTCTGCCCGAGGCAACAGGCCCGCGGCGCGAATCTGCGAGCTGATCTCGGGATTCAGTTGCCGAGGCAGAAACACCGTGCCCCGGGGGTAGGACTGGTCCGCGACGCGAAAGGTGTCGGCCATGACACGCCCGCGGCCGCCAGCCCTCAGAAAGGCGATCAGGCCGGGCCAGGCGTCAAAGCCGGGTCGCACCAAGTAACCATAGGGGTCGTCGACCTCGGTCGGTGCGAGCGCCGGGGTGGAGTCGTCGCTCCAGTTCGCGTCAATGGACGACGTCACCGCATGGGCTTCGACCCCATACCCATACGGCAGCGACCAGGCACTGATGTCGTACGAATAGGTCGCGTCGAGCACCGTCTCGGCCTGGAGGAGCGTGACCGCCAGTCGCCCCCGGGGCTGGCGAGCCGGCACCCGCACGGTCCCGGCCGGGAAGCGAGTCCTCTGATCCCACCCGGGGTGCGCCTCGGCGTCGCCGACCTCGAACGATGCGGCGGCCACTTCGGTCCGGATCCCCTGGGCGTGCAAATGTTCGATCAGGGCCGCTCGGCGTGCGTCGGCACCCGGCACGTCACCGGAGGCGGGCACGAGCAGGATGTCGGGCAGCCCCTCGTCGATGGAACGGTGGAACTCCGCAAACCCCTGGAGCAGGTCGGTGCGCCCTTCCATGACGGTGCGGAGCGTGGCCCGACCGGCGACCCGGTGGTGGGTCGCCCGCTGCCGCAGCGTGAGGGTATCTCCGTCGGCCCGGGCGTAGGCCAGACCGGCCGATCCCCCTCCCGCCTGCTCGTAGGTCATCCCGATCGCGCCGAGGAGCGACGGCCAGGAGTCTCCGTATCCGGGATAGAAGAGGTCGTAGCTTTCCTCGGTGAAATAGAGCCACCCTTCCCGATCGAAGGCGGCGGCGTTTCCGGCGCCGATCCGACCCGACCACCGGGCCACATGGTCGGGGTAGATCGGATTGATCGGTGCCGCCGGCGGAAAGAAGAAGTACGACGAATTGGGACTCATCTCGTGGAAGTCCACGTGCACCTGCGGCGTCCAGTGGTCCCACGTGGCCAGTCGCGCCCGGGTCTCCGGCTGGCTCATCCACGTCCAATCTCGATTCAGATCGAAGTAGTAGTGGTTCGTGCGCCCCCCGGGCCACGGTTCGCGATGCTCCCGGGTCATCGGATTCGGATTGGGCGTCGGTCCGCGCGCTCCACGATAGACGTCGACATACCGGTCGCGACCATCTGGATTCACGGCGGGATCGATCACGACCACGACCGAGTCGAGAACCCCCGCGACCTCGGGCGCGCCGCGGGCGAGGTCCCACGCCGTCCACAGCGCGGCCTCCGACGACGAACTTTCGTTTCCGTGCACCCCGTAGGAGAAATAGACCACCGCCGGGTTGGAGCGAACGATCTCGTCGGCCCTGGAGGCCGAGGTCTCCGGATCGGCGAGTTCACGGTTCGCGGCCAGGATCTCGTCGAGTCGAGACCGGTGGGCCGCCGACGCAACCAGAACCTGGAGCAGGGGGCGCCCTTCGGCCGACTCACCGTACTCATCGACCGACACCAATGGCGAGGCTGCGGCGAGGGTCTCGAGATACCGTCCAACCGACGCCACGTCGGTGAACCGCCCACCTAGCTCCCAGCCGAGCACTTGCTCGGGCGAGGG
Organism: uncultured bacterium; assembly: GCA_965366355.1. Lineage (GTDB taxonomy): Bacteria > Gemmatimonadota > Gemmatimonadetes > Longimicrobiales > Gaopeijiaceae > Gaopeijia. Next base: position 905 of record CBDUEZ010000158.1, on the reverse strand, counting down.
TGGGGCCTGCGCGGCCACGGGGCCGGCCACCCACAGCGCCGCCGCGAGCAACAGAGGTGTCTTGACGGAGCGCGCTTGGGGTCGGCGACGGAACGGATTCAGAGACGGCATGCGATGCGTGGTACGGGGAGCGGGATGGACGGCCCAAGGTAGCATCGCGACCTTCCCCTGCGAATCGGGGTACCCAACCCCCTGCGTCCGAATCCTTCGTCCACCGCCTCGAATGCCCGGATCCACTCGCTCCTCTGTGCCGTTCCTACTGTCGATGGCGTTTCTCCTGATGACGGCCGCGTGTGGTGATGACCCTGCGGGCTCGTCGGCCTCGGTCGATCGAGAGACGTTCGTGGCCACGTACGTCGACCTCCGGCTCTCCGCGCTCGGGACGCCGACGGGAGAGATCACCGACGCCGAACGCGAGCGGGTTCTCGCGAAACACCAGGTCACCGAAGCCGATCTGGTGTCGTTCGCGGAAGCGTACGGCTCGGATCCCGCGACAATGAAGGAAGTCTGGGAAGAAGTCCGTCTTCGACTCCAACGTTCCGCGGGAGAAGACACGGGTACCGAAGGAGAGGGCCGCTGACCCGTTCTCGACCGATCGTGGGCCTTGCCCGCGGTCGGGACCGGCCCGCCCGCGGTCGTCACCCCTGGGTGTTTTCGGGCGCCGTCGAAACGATCCCACCCGAGCTTGCTCCGGCCGACGAGGTCGAGGTGCGGGCCGCAGATGGCTCGTTCGTCGCCCTCGGCCTCTACAACCCGGCCAGCCAGATTCGGGTCCGGCTCTACGCGTGGGGGAGCGAGGAACGCCTCGACGACGACTTCTGGAGAACGCGCGTCGCCCAGGCCGTAGAGCACCGGGCCGCCCTGGGCCTTCTGGACCCGGCCGGGGCCTGTCGCCTCGTCTTCTC
>CBDUEZ010000157.1:0-9913 GCA_965366355.1 uncultured bacterium | reverse complement strand
GCCGATGTTCGGGCGCGAGCACGACGAGGGGGCGTGCCCTGCCGTGCCGGAGTATCGACCCGCTCGACGGGTACTTGAGTGAGCCCAACGACAACGGCGGGCGCCGCAAACGATGCGACACCCGCCGTCGATGAACTGTCTCGTTCGGCGCGATCGAGCGCCGCGAGAGTGCCGCTACAGCTCCGGAATGCGCAGCACCTGACCCGGGTAGATCTTGTCGGGATCCGACAACATGGGCTTGTTGGCCTCGAAGATCGCCGGGTACTTCATGGCGTTGCCGTAGTGTTCCTTCGCGATCGCACCGAGCGTGTCGCCGGCCTTCACCGTGTAGAAGGTCGCCTCGGGCGCGGCTTCCTCGACCTCCATGCGGTCGTCGACCCTCGCGACACCGTGCGTGTTGCCGGCGACCAAGATGATCTTCTCTCTCGTGGCCTGGTCGGCCGCGATGCCCCGGAGCGTCACGGTGCCGTCGTCGAACTCGACGATGGGATTCTTGACGGGGAGCTCGGTCGAGAGAATCTGGCGCAGGATCGCGTTTCCGGTGCGCAGCTCGGCGAGCTTCTCGTCCTGACTCTCGACGGCGGGGGCGTCGGGAGCGGGCTCGGGCTTTTTGCCGATGTTCTTGATGAAATCGAAGATTCCCATATCCGGACTCCGTACTCTTTGTTGGGGCGAGCCGGCGCACGCCGCCGGTTCGATCCCGAAAGCTAGGCAACGTGACGGCTCGATGTCAGTGTTCGGAGGCCATCCGGCCGCCGTTGTTGGGCGCCCGCGACATTCCCCGAGGAGGATCCCATGCCCGTCGTCGCCCTCTTGATCCTGCTGGCGGCCGTGGTCGGGTCGAGCACGCTGGTCTTCGCCCTGACCTACCTCTTCATGCGGGACCGTCGCGACCGGCTGGAGGGCCGAGCCGGGGGCACGGCCCTGGCCCTCGAAGAGCAGATCCGGCGTCTGGCCGACGAATTGGACGGCGCGCAATCCCAGATCGAGGCGCTCCGCGAGCGGATGGACTTCACCGAACGGCTTCTCGGCGATGGTCGCGACCAGGAAAAGGTGAGCGGCGACGAGGCTGGGTGAGGTGTCCGGTTCCGGATCGGTTCCTCGCGACGTGATCGAGGGGGCGACTCCCGCTCCCCGACACGCTTCAGACGAGGTTGCTCCCATGCGCCTGACTGCCACCACGGCGCTGCTCGCCGCCATCGCAACGGCCACCCCGGCGACCGCCGAGGATTTTGTGATCCTGGTCGCCGCCCGCGACACGCCGGCGGCCGCCTACGCCGAGGCCCAGGTGAACGGCCAGACCGTCTTTTTCGAGCGCCGACTGTTTCGGGCCCTCAACCAGGCGTCCGAGATTCTCGGTCAGGGGGGCACCCACACGGTCTCGGTGCTCGTCGCGGCCGGGCAGTACCCGGGCCAGACGGGTACGGGAGTGTGGGAGATTCCGTCGGTGGCGAACGCTGAGGGACGCCTGCGAATTCTCGGGGGGTTCAACGACGACTTCAGCGGGAGGCAACCGTTCGGCCTGCTCAGCGAGCTCGTCACCCAGGAGGGGCGCCCCGGGGCGTTCATCACCGTCGGCCGGCGGTCCCAGTTGAAGCAGCTCGTCATCAGTGGCCTGATGTTCGACGCCGCGCCGTCCAACAAATACGACGCGCGGTCGAACAGCATCCTGAAGGGCACCTCGAGAACCTACCCCTTGATCGCCTTCCAGCAGCTGAAGGTCGAGCACCTGGTCGTGGCCGACAACATTTTTCTCAACGGGGCCCACGGCGCCTTCGACCCGGCGATCGGCGGGGTGCCGGGTTCGGTCGTCGACATCCAGAACAACCTCTTCTTGAACACGATCAAGGTGATGAAGACGGCGGCCGTGAGCGGGGGTGAGAACGTGGAGCTGAACATTCGTGGCAACTCGTTCATCCTGAACTGGCCGTTCAACCCCGACGCGACGTCGAGCAACGTCGGCGTGCTCGAGCTCTATCACTCCGACGGCTACCGCACGCTGACGATCGAAGACAACATCTTCGCCTTCAATCCCGGCGGAGCGATGCAGCACGACTGGGCGCCCAATCGCATGGGCGACATCACCATTCGCAACAATCTCTTCCACGCCAACGGGTCGCTCTTCTCCACCTCGACGCCCGAAGAAGGCATCATCGTCGGAAAGTTCGGACCCAACCCGACCTACCTGTCTCTCGACCTCATCACCATCGAAGACGATCTGGACTACGACGTGTCGGGCAACGTGTCGATGGACCCGGGAATCTCACTCGCCCTGGCACCGCTCGAGGCCGTCGATTCCGACGCGGTTCAGCGCGACGACACCTTCGTCAACGACGTGCGTCGGATCCTGGGCATGAACCAGAGCGGCGGCGCGGTCCCCATCGCGAACTACGCACCTCGCATGCGCTACTACGACGGTGTGCCCGTCTTCCCGACCAACCCCGAGGCGGCTCGGTTCGGCGTCCAGCCTCAGAAGCTCTGGACCGGCAACTGATCGGGCGCGCGCCGACGCCGCAACAATGCTAGGCGCCACCACTCCTCGGCCGCGCGGTCTTTTCGCCGAGGGTTTTCCCGCGCTAGCTTCACAACATGCGACTCCGTTCCCCGACCCGTAGCCTGGTGGCGTTACCCCAGTTGGCGGCGCTCCTGCTGTCGCTGATCATCGGCCACGAAGTGTCCCGGTGCCCTCCGGGAATGGACATGGGAATGGACATGTCCGCTTCTGAGGCCGGGAATTCCGGTCACATGGATTGCCCGTTCGCCGGCGCCATGACCCAAGGGGGGGACGTGTCCTGTCCCTTGACGGTCGGCGGTATCGGCCCCTGTGGGGCAAGCGCCGGGGTGGCAATCGATCCTGCCAAGATGCTACCGATCGATCTCGCGGCGGGGGTCGTGGCACCGGCCCGCGATTCGGGTCGATACGAATGGTTCCGCACCATTCTCCTCCCGCCTCCGCGCGCCTGATCCGACTTCTGAGCCCCCAATCGGGGTGCTCGGCCCCAATCAACAAACTAGACACACCGCCTTGCTCGGCCCTTCCGCCGAACGGGCGTAACCCGCGAACCCTCATGGCTGGGAGTATCGGGCGCTGCCCGACGTTTCTCCTGGTCGGGATTCAGATACTGCACATGGGCATCATTGGAGTCTTGGCGTCTATCATGCTCGTTGTGATGGGTGTTCCTCAAGAACGAAGACCAACTCAACTGGACTCTCTCGTCACCGTAGCTCTCGATCAGAACCCGAGCATCGCGGCTGCAGCCGAGCGAGTGCGTGCCGCTGAAGCGCGCATTCCGGCGGCCGGCGCTCGGCCCGACCCCGTCCTATCGCTTTCCTTGCGCAATTTCCCGGTCACGGAGCCGGGCTTCGACGACTTCATGACCATGAAGACGATCGGCCTGTCTCAGCGACTTCCATACCCGGGAAAGCTCTCACTCGCGCAGGACGCCGAACGAAGCGAGGCCCGCGCAGCTGCAGCGGCACTGGAAGAGGTGCGCCTCGACGTCGCCCGCCAGGTGCGCCAGGCGTACTACGATCTCGTGTTCATCGATCGGGGATTGGAAGTCGTCGGGCGCCATGCCGACGTGCTGGCGACCCTCGTTTCCACAGCCGACGTCCGATACGCCGTTGGCGCTGCGGGACAGGAAGATGTCCTCCAGGCCCAAGTGGAGACGGCCACACTTGCAGACGAGGCAGCCGGCCTGGCGGAGCGCCGGCAGGTGTTGCTCGCGGCGCTCAACCGACTCCTCAATCGTCCACCGCTCACGCCCTTGGAAGGTGTGACGATTCCGGACGAGGTCACAGTGGCCGCCGTCCGGGCACCCGACCGCCTGAGCTTCGTGTCGATGGACCCGGGCGCACGGGTAGCGAACTCACCGCTGCCTCCGCTGGATGACCTCCTGGAGGCAGTGGCCCAAAACAGCCCGACTATCCACGTCCACGTGGCAAGAATCGCAGCACAACAAGCGCGGTTGGAGTGGGCGCGTAGGGCGCATCTTCCTGACTTCGATGTCGCATTGAGCTACGCACAACGGGACGCACGCACGGACATGCTCACCCTCAGTCTTGCGATCCCGCTACCGCTCAGCCGAGATGTCCGCCAAGGTGCGTGGGCGTCAGAAGCCGAAGCGGAGTTGGCGGCTCTTCGCTTGGAGCACGCCGATCACGTCAACCGTCTACAGGCTCGCGTGACGCAGTTGTATGCAGACCTGGAGAGAGACCGCACCAGTCTGGGCCTTCTCACCTCGGGCATGTTGCCCCAGCAGTCTGCCGCCCTCCAAGCGGCCACGGCCGGATTCGGAGTCGCCCGAACAGACTTTTCCACCGTTCTGATGACTCAGACGGCCCTCTTCCAGTTCGAAACCAGCTTCCACCGACTGCTGACCGACTTCGCGAAGAACCTCGCCGAGCTCGAGCAACTGGTGGCCGAGGAGATTTTGCGATGACTACGACAACTTCACGCGAGCCCGGCCGGGCTCGATGGCTCACGGCCGGCGCCGTCCTTGGTGCGGTGGCCTTGGCCTCTGTTCTCTGGGTCAGAGGCACACTCACTGGCGATGACGCGAGCATGGCGATGAGCCAGACAGCCCCGTCGGAAATGCCAGGTATGGAGATGGACCAGGCCGACCCCCCGATGGACATGCCGGGCATGGCAATGAGTGCTGAGATGCCGCCGAGCGAGACAGTACGCATCACACCGGCCCAGATCGCTCAGTTTGGGATCACGTTCGCCACGGTCGAGGAGCGGAATCTCGAAGACCGACTCCGTACCGTTGGGGTGATCGAGGTCAATGAGACTCGATTGGTCAATGTGACGACCAAGTTTCCGGGCTATGTGGACCGTCTCTACGCGGACTTCACGGGCCGCTTCATCGAAGAGGGCTCACGCCTGCTCGACGTGTACGCGCCCGAGCTTGTGGCAGCCCAGGAGGAGGTTCTGCTCGCCCGGCAGCTTCAGGAAGCTGTCGGGTCTCAGGCGATCCCCGGTGTAACCGCAGCCCCCGTCGACCTCGAGGCCACAGCGCGACGACGGCTCAGTCTATGGGACATCACGGCGGACCAGGTCGACGCGCTTCTCGCCACCGGTGAGCCGAGCAGGACGATGAGCCTGACGGCGCCCATCAGCGGCGTGATACTCGAAAAGAGTGTGGTTGAGGGTGGGGCGTTCCAGGCGGGCGAAACGCTGTATCGCCTGGCCGACCTATCGGACGTCTGGGTCAACATTGAAATCCGTGAGAGCGAGGCCGCTCTTGTCGCTCTTGGCTCGGGAGCCGTCGCGACTCTTGCGGCGTATCCAGAAGAATCGTTCTCAGGCGTCGTGGATTTCATATATCCGACGGTCAATGCCCAGACTCGATCCGTTCGGGCCCGCGTCGTTCTTCGCAACCCCTACGGACGTCTTCGCCCCGGCATGTTCGCATCCGTCCGTATCAGCACACCGCACGCTCGGGCGCTGTCGGTCCCCTCAGACGCCGTGGTTTGGACCGGAGATCGTACGTTCTTGTTCGTGGAGCAGGAGGAAGGGGGCCTCAGAGCCGTCGACGTCGAACTAGGCGCAACCGTCGGCGAACGCGTGATCGTGCGCGCAGGCGTCACAGCGGGGCAGCGCGTGGTGAACTCGGCCCAATACCTCATCGACGCGGAAGCCAACATCGGAGCCACCATGCGCTCGATGATGGGCATGATGGGCGCAGGTGACATGTCAGGGATGGACATGGGTGACATGGAGATGGGCGGGATGGAAGGAATGGAGGGCATGGACGGAATGGAAGGCATGGATATGCCCTCTGATTCCGGTTCGATGTCCCCGAACCCGTCGCGGAGGTAGGCACCATGCAAGCCAAGATCATTGAGTGGGCCGTGAACAACCGATTCCTGGTCCTGCTCGCGACGATCGCCGTGACGCTGGGCGGCAGCTGGGCCCTGGTCCAGACGCCGGTCGACGCCATCCCCGACCTGTCGGATATCCAGGTCATCGTCATGACCGAATGGCCGGGACAGGCCCCCGAGTTGGTGGAAGACCAGGTCACCTACCCCATGTCGACCGAGATGCTCAAGGTGCCTGGCGCGAAGTGGGTTCGTGGGATGAGTCAATTCGGGCTCTCTGCCGTGTTCGTCGTATTCGAAGACGACACGGACCTGTATTGGGCTCGCAGCCGCGTGCTCGAGTACCTCACTGGCGTGCGCGAACGACTCCCAGAAGGAGCCACCCCCACTCTGGGACCCGACGCCACGGGCGTTGGCTGGGTCATGCAGTACATCCTCACCGACACCTCTGGTGAGCTCGACCTCGCGGACCTCCGGAGCCTGCAGGATTGGACCGTGAAGCCGGCGCTCACGTCCGTCTCGGGCGTCGCCGAAATCGCGTCGCTCGGAGGGATGCAACGACAGTACCAGGTCGTCGTCGATCCGACGCGGCTGTTGGGCTTCAACATCTCGTTGGAAGACGTGGTGAACGCTGTGCGCTCCTCCAACCAGGACGTGGGCGGTCGGGTCCTGGAGCTTGGCGGCACCGAGTTCGTCGTCCGCGGTCGGGGGAGGTTCAAGGGACTCGAGAGCGTGCGAGCGGTGCCGGTCGGCTTGGGGCCAGACGGCACACCGGTTTTGGTCGAGGACGTCGCGAGAGTGCAGTTCGGACCCGAAATCCGACGGGGGATTGCAGACCTCGACGGGCGTGGTGAAATCGTCACGGGGTTCGTCGTCATGCGCTTCGGCGAAAACCCCCTGTCGGTCATCGAGGGCGTAAAGGAGCGCATGACAGAGCTGGAGACGACGTTGCCCGGCGGCGTGCAGTTCGTCATGGGATACGATCGCTCGATCCTGATCGAGGCCGCGATCCATACGCTGCGTGAAAAGCTGCTGGAAGAGGCTCTCATCGTCGCACTCGTCACGCTGCTCTTTCTTTTCCATGCACGCAGCGCCTTGGTGGCAATCGTCACGCTGCCGATCGGCATATTGATGGCCTTTCTCGGCATGCGATGGCTGGGCATCGGGGCCAACATCATGAGTCTCGGCGGCATCGCGATCGCGATCGGAGCGATGATCGATGCCGCGATCGTCATGGTCGAGAACTTCCACAAGCACATCGAACGGAACGAGCGCGACGGCCTGGGCATCGGGCATTGGGACCTGGTCGTTCAGGCCTCCAAGGAAGTTGGCCCTGCGCTCTTCACTTCACTCCTTCTGATCACGTTGTCCTTCGTCCCGGTCTTCGCACTCGAAGCTCAGGAAGGCCGCCTCTTCAAGCCCCTTGCCTGGACGAAGACGTTGTCGATGGCGTCGGCCGCGCTCCTGTCGATCACGCTCGTGCCGGTGCTCATGGGTGTGTTCATCCGTGGGAGAGTCAAGAAGGAGAGCGAAAACCCACTCAATCGGCTGATGATCGCGCTCTACCGGCCGCTGATTCGCGGCGTGCTCCGATTCCGTTGGACGACCCTAGGCGTCGCGGCTCTCGTCCTGTTGGGAGCCGTGTGGCCTTGGAGCCGACTCGGGAGTGAATTCATGCCGCCTCTCAACGAGGGCTCGATCATGGACATGCCGTCCCTTCAGCCCTCGATCGGCACCGCCCAAGCGAGGGCGATCCTACAGCAGCGCGATGCAGCCATCGCTGCCATCCCAGAGGTGTCGTCGGTGTTGGGGAAGGTCGGTCGAGCAGAGACGGCGACGGACATGGCCCCGATGGCCATGCTCGAGTCAATCGCGATCCTCAAACCAGAGGATGAGTGGCGCGAGGGTGTTACGTACGATTCGCTCGTGGCCGAGATGAACGCCCGGGTTCGGACGCCGGGCGTCGCAAACATGTGGTCCATGCCGATCAAGAACCGCCTCGACATGCTGGCCACCGGCATCAAGACCCCGGTCGGAATCAAGATATTCGGGCCCGACTTGGCCGTCCTGGACGAACTGGGGCGATCGATCGAAGAGCTGCTTCCTCGCGTAGAGGGGACGAGCTCAGTCTTCGCCGAACGGACGCTGGGCGGCCGCTACCTCGACGCGACGATCGATCGGGAAGCGGCGGCACGTCACGGGCTGACCTCGGGCGCGGTCCAGATCGCCCTGCAAGGGGCCGTCGGCGGCATGCCGGCGGGTGAAGTGATCGAGGGGCGCGAACGCTACGGGGTGCTGGTTCGGTATCCCCGCGACTTTCGGGCTGACGCCGCCCGGATATCTGAAATCCTGGTGTCGGCGCCCACAGGGGCCCAGGTAGCACTAGGCGAACTCGCCCACATCGCGCCGGTCCAAGGAGCTCCGATCATCAAGTCGGAGGACGCCAAGTTGAATAGCATCGTGTACGTCGACGTCCGGGGGCGAGACATCGGTGGGTATGTCGCGGAGGCGAGAGCACTCCTAGCCGCCGAACTTACGTTGCCGACTGGATATACCCTCGTATGGTCGGGTCAGTTCGAGGCACTCGAGCGCGCTAAAGCGCGGCTCGCGTACGTCGTTCCGATCGTGATCGGGGTCATCTTTCTGCTCCTCTACTTGCAGTTCGGGACGATGATCGAAGCCAGCCTCATCATGCTGTCGCTTCCGTTCTCGCTCGTCGGTGGTGTCTGGATCATGTGGGGGCTGGGGTACAACATGAGCGTCGCCACGGCGATTGGGTTCATCGCGCTTGCCGGCGTGGCCGCCGAGACGGGGGTGATCATGCTCATCTATCTAGACCAGGCCTACGAAGACCGTAGGAGGGCGAACACGCTCCAGAGCCGTGACGACGTCGACGCTGCGGTCGAGTACGGCGCTGTCGAACGTGTGCGCCCCAAGATGATGACGGTAACCGCGATCATCGCCGGCCTGCTTCCGATCCTGTGGTCGCACGGTGCCGGAGCTGACGTGATGAAGCGCATCGCCGCGCCCATGGTGGGCGGCATGGTGTCTTCGACGGTCCTTACACTACTTGTGATTCCGGCGGTCTATTCGCTTTGGAGGGAGCGGGAAGTCTCACAGAGGTGAGGCGGGGGCCGCCCTTCGCAATGAGGGCGCCCCACCCTATGGCTTCATCTTCGCGAGACGCATCGCGTTCAACGTCACCGCCAGGCTCGCACCCAGATCGCCGACCAGCACAGCGACCAGTAGGCTGACGAACCCTGTCACGGCGCCGACGGCCAGGATGGCCTTGATCCCCAGAGCGAAGCCGATATTCGCTCGAACGAGAGATCGCGCGAGCTTGGAGACTCGTCGTGCGTAGGGGAGCATCGCGAGGTCGTCGGCCATCAAGACAATGTCTGCCGTCTCGATCGTGGCTGGAGATCCGGCTCCCCCCATGGCGATTCCGACGCTAGCTGCGGCCAGAGCGGGCGCGTCGTTCACGCCATCGCCCAGCATTGCCACGCCCTTGTGCGCGGTCTTGATCCTGCGAACCTCCGCGACCTTCTCCTCTGGCTTGAGTTCGGGGCGCACTTCGTCGACGCCAACGGCGTTCGCTATCGCGCGCGCCGCGAATGATTGATCGCCGGTCAACATGGCCTGATGGTGCACGCCGTCCGCTCTCAGTTGAGCCAGGACAGCGGGAGCTTCAGGCCGAATCGTGTCAGCCAGGGCGACCACACCCGCCACCCGTCCCCCATGGGCCGCGACCACGACGGTCTTCCCCTGGCGCTCCAGTGACTCGAAGAAGGCCAGATTCTCGTCCTCGACCTCCGCCATACCCGTGCGACTCAGAAGTTCGGGCGTACCCACGGCGACAGCAACGCCATCCAGCTCTCCCGTAACACCCATTCCCGCATGAGCGCGGAAGGCCTCGAGAGCGGCTGAACTTCGCAGGCCTTCTTGCTCCGCTCGCGCCACGATCGCCTTTGCGATGGGGTGCTCCGATCCGGCCTCGACCGCGGCGACCCATCTTAGGAGACCCTCTTCACTCCAGTCACCGAAGGGCACCACGTCCGTTACAGCAAGGCGGCCCGAGGTGAGGGTTCCG
>CBDUEZ010000156.1:0-9937 GCA_965366355.1 uncultured bacterium | reverse complement strand
GACCCCACCGCAGCCTGGTCGCCCACGGCCGTCGCGATCCGGCCACCGAAACGGTCCTCTTCGGCGGCGAGCAACTCCTTCACCCGCTCGAGCAGCAGGGTGCGGGCCTGGGCCGCCAGCGATCGCACCGCCTGTTCGCCGAAGAGGGCGGTCAGGAGCGTCTGCGAGACTGTGGCCGTGCCGCCGGCGACGCCCACTTCGAGTCCCGTCAGTCCCCCGGTGTGGGCGAAGGCCACGACCATGAGAGCGACGCCGATCGTGTTGATCCCGAGAGTCAGCGCCCGTGCCGCGACGCGCTTGTTCTGGCCCGCGTCGCGAACGAGATCGAAGACGTCGCGTTCCCACTCTCGCAGGGCGGCCTCGACCTGTTCCGGAAGCTCCGATGTGTGCCGCGACAACGCTCGACCCTGGTCGTCCAGCAGGGCGCGGCCCGCCGCGGTGTCTTCCCATGCCTCCACCGTGTGCAGCGCGGCCTGATCGGCTTCGGAGAGGATCAGGCGCGCCACCGACGACTCGATCTGTCCGCGCACCTCGGCCTCGACGGTATCGCGCCCCGTGACGAACGAGGTGAGGCGGTCACGGAAGCGTCCGATGCTCGCCTGGAGCGAACGCATGAAGTCACCCGTGCCGACCACGTCCTGCCACCGCTCGAGCACCTCGCCCCGGAGCATCGTGCCCGTGCGCAGCCCGTCGTCGACGGCCTCGAGGGCCTTGCGATAGGCGCGCTCGGCCGAGTCGCGGAGTGCCTCGCCGGCCTCGACCTGTGCCTCGCGCCAGCGCGACACCTCGATGGCCCGCGTGGGCACCGAGGCCAGGGCGCCCTCGAGCGTCTGGCGGATCACACGGGCGCGCGTCTCGGCGTCGGCGGCGAGTCCGTGAAGCCACTCGCGAATCGGGGCGACCAGAGCCGGCGGCAGCGCGTCGGCCTCGAGCTCCACCTCTTCGAGGGTGAAGACCTTCGTGCCTTCCAGTCCCCGGCCGGTCAGCATCTCCCCCAGGTGCGATGCCACCTCCGGGCCTTTCCCCTCGGGCACCCGATTGAGAACCAGCGCCAGCGCCGTGCTGCGCTCGCGGGCCTGCTCGAGAAACTCCCAGGGCACGGCATCGGCGTAGCGCGCCGCGGTGGTCACGAAGAGCCAGAGATCGGCCGCCGACAGGAGCTGCGTGGCCAGCAGGCGGTTGGCCTCTTCGACCGAATCGATGTCGGGCGAATCCAGGAGCGCCAACCCGCGGGGCACCGCGTCGACCGGCAGGAGCACCAGCGACGCCCCGGCCGCCGATCCGTCACCCGTGACCCGGGCCAGCCCGGGAAACACCCGCTCGTCGGAGAACCAGTCGATGTCGTCGGGATGGCAGACGAGCACTGGCGAACGGGTCGTGGGCCGCAGCACGCCGGTGCGGGAGACGGGCCGATTCACCAGGCCGTTGATCAGCGTCGACTTGCCCGCTCCGGTCGATCCCCCCACGACGGCCAGCAGGGGCGCGTCGAGGTTCGAGAGGCGGGGAAGCAGGTAGTCGTCGATCTGGGCGATCAGCTCGTCCCGGGCGCGGCGGTGCTCGTCGACGCCGGGCACCTCCAGACGCAGCCCTGTGGTGCGTAGGGCGTCGCGGAGCTGCCCGAGCCAATCGGCAGTGCGAGGGGTCAGAGACGGGGCGGCCACGGCGTCGGGAGTTGAAAGCGGAGCCCGGAGGTGAAACGGATCCCGGAGACGAAAACGGAGCCGGGGTCGGGTGGGTGATCCCGAGGTCTACCACCGAAAGATAGCCAAACCGGTCAGGGCGCGGTCCCCCTCACCCCCGCTCCACCGGCAGCTGCACCCTCAGCTCGAAGTGCTGCATGCCGTGGGCGTACGGACGGCCGTCCCACGCCTCGAAGACGGGATGCGCGGCGGGCACGTATCCACTGTCGGGCAGCCACGTCCCGAACAGCCAGTCGAGCGCGCGTTGTTCGACGTCGATCGCGCCCCGCACCTCGACCTCGGCCACGAGCATCGCCGGAAACTCGAATCGCCCGATCTCGCCCGCGGGCTGAACCTCGGCGACCTCGAGTCCCACATCGTAGCGGCACTGCGCGAGCGCCACGATGTCGGGATCGTCCCACATGTAGCCGAGCCACTGGCCATCGGCGAGTTGGCGTTCCTCGGCCCATTGCACCATGCGCTCGGCCGCGGCCGGGACCGCGCCTTCGCGAAAGGAGTCGGCGACCCGCAGATAGGCGACCACCCTCTCGGGGAGCGGGCGCAGGCGAACCTCGAAGCCGTCGGGATTGGTGCCGAGGGGCAAACGGTCGAGTCGATGGTCGGCATCGGGACCGACGGTCGCCTGCAGTTCGTCGCGGGCCCGGCGGCGATGGGCGTCGAGGTCGAAGGCGCTGGGCGGCACACCGTAGCGCTGCTTGAACGAGCGCGAGAAGTCGGATGAAGAGCCGAAACCACACGAGAGGGCGATGTCGGTCAGCGATCGGCCGCCCCCGTGGGCCAGCATTCGCAGGGCACGCTCGAGGCGCAGCCGCTTCACGAACTGGTTCAGGGTCTCGCCGGTCAGGGAGCGAAACACCCGGTGAAAGTGAAAGGGCGAGAAGAAGGCGGCCTTCGCGACGAGCTCGAGCGAGAGCGGGCGATCGAGGTTCAAGACGATGTAGTCGATCGCGCGGTTGACGCGCTCCACATAGCTCACGGCGGCCGTCTCGGGCTGGGGGAAGAGATGTCGCAAGATTCGTCAAGCGTACGAAGCGCGAACGCGAGAGAATAGGGGGCAGCCGACTCCTTTCCAGATCCAACGAGGACCGCATCATGAACCTGGGCACCTTCTCTCTCAGCCTCGCCGTCAACGACCTCTCAGCCTCGCGCGACTTCTACACCCGCCTGGGCTTCGAAAAGGTCGGGGGCGACGGGGAGCACTGGCTGATTCTGCGCAACGGCGACACCACGCTCGGCCTCTTTCAGGGCATGTTCGAGAACAATCTCCTCACCTTCAATCCCGGCTGGGGACTGCAGGGCGAGTCTCTCGACGAGTACGACGACGTGCGCGCCATTCAGCGGCATCTCAAGGCGGCGGGCCTGACGCTCGCGAGCGAGGCCGACGAGACGACCACCGGCCCGGCGAGCCTGACCCTGATCGATCCCGACGGGAATCCGATCCTGATCGACCAGCACGTGTGAGGGAGAGATGGGGCGGAAGAAGGCCAGGTGTCCCTGCGTGAGCCGACTCACCGGTCCAGCCGCGAGCGCCAGAACGCCGCCAGACCGTGGAGCGTGCCTTCGGTCACCTTGAAGGCCAGGCTCGAGAACCAGCCCTCGCCACTCCGCACGGCGAAGTCCGGGTCGGAGAGTTCGCCGAAGCGGTAGCCGGTCAGCACCTCGAGTGAGGGAAGGGGGTGGATCACCAAGCCGGGGGCCACGTCCCAGAGCGTCGTCGCCGAGGATCGTTCACTCAGGAGTCGCACGTCAGCGCGCAGCCCCACCCGCAGGGCCACGTCGAGGTCGGCCCTGAAGCCGGCGTAGTCGGTGGTGGTTTCGACCGACGGCTCGGGCGCGCCGCCGGCGGTGAAGTGCATCGTTTGGGCTCGTCGCATCGAGTACCGGGCGCCCAACTCCACCCTCGCGGTCGCCGACCAGATCAACTCCCCGGTAGCGATGAAGCGGCGGTTCCGGCCGGCGGCCCGAAGTACGCCTACCCCGCCCGGGTCGCGGTCCTCGCGCCATTCCACTTTCGCCAGGGCGTTGAGGTCGTCGGAGTCGACGGGCCGGAAGGCCAGTCCCAGGAGGCTCCAGATTCGACGACTGTCACGCTCGATCCCGCCCTGACGCGATTGGGTCCACACGAACTCCTGACGACCGAGAAGGGCGAGCGCGCGTGCGACGACGACGTCGCCGGCTGCCGTGAGAACCCGGTTCGAGCGGGTGTCCCCGTCGCGGACCTCTCCCTTTACCGAGAAACGGTAGGAGGCGTGTTCCGGGAGGAGCTCGGCCCCCAGCACGGTCGACCAGTAGTCCTCTTCGGTTCCCGAGAAGGGCAGCGCGAGGACCGCGTCTCCGAGGGGCGCCTGCTGCACTCCCTGACGGCGCTCGACGAGAGCGTTCACGGTCCAGTCCGACCCCAGTCGGAGTCGGTGGCTCAGCCCCAGGACGGCTGCGTTCGTGGGCCCACTCACGCCCCCGGCGAGCTGGTAGGTGCCCCAGGCCCGCGCGCCCGACGCGAATTCCGTGCGAAGCCCGAGGTTGGTGAGGGAATACGGGTCGCCGTCGTCCGAGGGACTCACCCGCAGGTGGCGGCCCTCGACGACGATGCCGGGGGCGACCTGGACGGAGCTTCCGACGCCCACGAAATCTCCGCTGATGAGGGCATCGCCCTCGCTCCGGAGCTGCTTGCGCGCCTCCGACCAGAGACTCAGACGGGGGTGAGGGGTCCAGGTGAGCTTCACCTGTCCGGCGCTCCCTTCGTCCACCAGCCCCTGCGCGGCCACCGATTGGTCACTGAGTTGTACCCGCAGGCGGAGGTCGTCTCGTACGTTTCTGCTCCCCGTGAGCAGCGTCTGCGACCGGCGCACGTCGCGGGCTCCGAAGTTCTGGCGCTCGTGCTCGAGGCCCAGGTCGGTGCCCTGGAACTGGATTGCGGCACCCGTGCGGACTTCCTCGGTCCCGCCGAGGAGTCCGACGTTGGCCGGGTTCCGGAATTCGTCGCCGATCCGAAGCCAGTGACCGGTGAGGTCGAGGCGCCCGTCGAAAAGACGCAGCGAGCCGTCGAGTTGTACGGCCACGTCGGTCGAATCGGAGGAGGCGGCCTGCACGACCTCGGAGCGCAGCGTGGCCCGATCACCGAACTGGAGCCCCAGGTCGCCCCCCCGAAGCTCGAAGCCGCCGAGCGCGAGGTCGTCGCGCACGAAGGTGACGCCCAGCGGAATCGCGTCGACGGCGCCGAGCCCCGGCGTGCCGGCCGCGTCACCGCTCGCCCGCAGTCCCCAGACCGCACTCCGCGATCCCCCGGTCTCGGCCTCGTACGTGACCACGAGGAAAACCGGGTTGCCGAAGGCATCGGCCGCCGGTATCGGCTGCTTCAGCAATACGGTCCCCTGCGCGTAGTCGATCTGATAGTCGATGAATCTCAGGAGCTCCTCCTGGCTCAACAGACGCGTCGCATTGCCGCGGGCGCGCACTTCGACGGTGATGCGCTCGGTGCCCGCGATGAGCTCGATGTCCAGGCGGTAGGGGCCGGAGCTGCCGTCGCCGCGAAGCTGGGATTGGCGCAGCCCCTGGGTGGTGAGCGCTCCGAACGCTCTCCAGGTGATGGCCCCGGTCTCGAGCCGGGCGGCGGCGCCCGACAGCGAACGGGTGTAGCGGGCGAGGGTGAGCCCCTCCGCGAAGTCCGTCGTCTGGAGATCGCCGAGAGCGAACACGTCGTGATCGCGCTCCACCCGGGCGGCGAAGGCGTAGCGGGACACGTTGTCCGAGCGCCGCTCGGAGGCGTCGCCGAGGATCGAGTATTCCCCCTCGCCCAGGGGGTCGGTGGCGCGACCGAACTCCTCGCGTCCGCGGTCCAGGAGGCGTGAGTCGTAGCTGAGCGTGACGCTGGTGCGGTCGCCGACCCGACCCCGGGCGGTGACGGCACCGAAGGCGTCGGGACCCGCCCCCACGCTCACGCTTCCCAGGCCCGTGACGGTGAGTGGTCGCAGGGAGGGCCCGAGGTCGAGGGCGAGGACGCCGGTGGCGTCGCCCGCCTCGACGACGAGGCGACCGGGACCGACGTCGCGTCCGGCCACCAGCTCGACCTCGGACCACCCGTCGTTCTCGACCACGACCTGATGGCCCACGGAGAAGGGGTCGGCGTCGGGCCCCGACAGGCTCGCACCGTCCACCCGCACCGTGACCAGCCTGCCCGGCGGCACGGGTGCGTCCCAGGCATCGAGCAGGCGCACGCGGGCCCGGTGACGGCCGCGCCCGTCCGCCTCGATCGCCAGCTCCTCCACTCCGAACTCGACGCGCGCGACGGGGCCGGCAATGTGCACGCGAAGGCTGTCCCACCGGGCGTTGCCCCACGAGTTCAGCTGGCGCACGCGCAGAATCTGCGGCCCGGGTTCGAGGGCCACGGCGATGAAGTCGTGCACGCCGTCGGGCCGCGTCTCGCCCGTCGCTACCACCGAATCGCCGATGAAGAGTTCGACCGGTCGGCCCGCCTCACCCTTCACGCCCACGAACAGCCGATCCCGCCCGAAGACGGCCCCATCGTGGGGGTGGAAGAACTCGATGCCAGGCCCTTCGACGAAGGCTCGACCGCGATCTTCGTCCCGCGCCTCGTCGGTCCGGAGCGAAGCGACGCGGGCGTACCCTCCGCCCGCGACATCCGCGGCTTGGGGAGTCGACTCGGTCGCTTCGGTGGGTAGGCCCTCGGGGGGTTGCACCGCGGCGGGCACCAGCCCGAACGAGACCCGGGGAGACGTCCATCCGGTGACCTCGATCACCCGCATCTCACCGCCACCGGCCCCACGAGGGAGGCCGAAGCCGTTGGGGAGGGTGAGGGGGTCGAGTCGCACGGCGTGACGACCGGGCCGCAGGTTCACGAACGAGAACTTGCCGTCGTCATCCGTTCGCACCAACTCGCCGTCTTCGGTCCAGACGTCGACTCCGGCCGCCCCGGGTTCGTCTTCGGATTGGCGTCCGTCGGCGTTCGCGTCGAGCCACACCTTGCCGAGCACGGTTCGCGTCTCGAGGGCGCGATTGCGGCGCGTGCGGATCCACGTAACCGTCTCCGGCGAGGCGACGGTTCCAATGGTCCCCGATGACTCGGCCAGCACGCCGAAAGCCTGCGCGCGAATCTCGAGGACGGGGGCGTCGGCCGCGACGAGCGCGAGGAGAGCACGCACAGAGAGGGTATCGCCGGGCGCGAGCGGGCGGGACAGTGAGATGTCGACCTGCGGGCCGTTGATGCGGTGGGGAGGCGCGTCGCTCCCGTCGGCGCTCCGACTCCCTATCCAGCGGGTGCCCGCCGGGACGTCGACAACGAGGTGCACGTCCCGAAGAGGCTGCTCTCCGGGGTTGGAAAGATGGAGGGTCAGCGGCACCTGTTCACCGACGCTCGCCTCCAGTGCGGCGCTGACCAGCGTGAGGCTCAGCAGGGCTGCCGGGGCGTTCTCATAAGCCAGGGGCAGGGCCCGTGTGCTGTCGGCCCCGGTGAGCCCGGTGACTCCGACGAAGCGAGCCCGATTCCCGGCGATTTCGCGGTCGTTGAACGCCAGGGCGACGCGGGTGCGGACGACCAGCACGGCGCTATCTCCGGGGGGGATGTCGCGGATCGTCCACGTGAGTGTTCGACCGTCGGCTCCGACGTCGGCTTCCGGGAGGGTTTCGACCAGGTCGAGACCTTCCGGTAGGGTGTCGACGACGTCGATCGCTCGCGCGGCGGCGTCGGCCGAGGGATTTCTCAAGACGAGCGTATAGGTGACGGGATCACCCCGGGCGACCGAGTCGCCCGCCTCGACCGACTTGGCGATCGCGACGTGGGGCACCACCACCGAGGTCGCGACCATCGCGGAGACCACCGAGTCGGCCACTCCGCCGCTTCGGTAGTCGGCTCGCGCCTGGTTGAGCAGCGTCGCGCCGTCGGTCAGGAGGGCCCCGACGACGACCTGGAAGCTGAACCACCCGTCCGCGCCCGCCGCGACCTCGCCCGGACTGAAGACGACCCGACCGCTCGCCGCCTCGAAGACACCGTCGTCGTCGTCGGCGGCGTCGGTCAGCGAGGCGGTGGAGGAGAGGAGGGAGCCGAGCACATAGGTAGAGCCCTCGGGAATCGGGTCCGAGATCCGGACCTCGGCGGCCGAGCCCTGGCCCACCACGCGGTAGTGCAGGGTGTATGTCAACGTGTCGCCGAATGCCGCGCGACTACGGTCGACGGCCTTCTCGAGGGCCAGAGATGCCATGGGGTCGGGCGTCGTGAACGTGTCGGTGACCGACGCCGTGACGGTCGGGTCGGCCTGGTTCGTCGCCGTGATTCGCACCTGCGTGGCCTGGCCGGGCGACACGTCGGAGGGCACCTCGACGACGAAGAGGAGGGCTGCTTCCTCCCCGGCGACGAGCTCGATGGCCGACGTGACCAAGGTGTCGGCTTCGGAGAGATCACCGTCTCCGTCCACGTCGCGATAGGGAGTGATCGTCCAACCGCTGGGCACGTCGATGGCGAGTTCGAACAGGTCGGTGCCGTTCCCCCCGTTGGTCAGACGGTGCGGCACCACGATGGTGCTGCCGCCGCGGGCTTCGAGATGGCGGGGCGGGGCCAGGCTCACCGACCGCACCCGACCCACGATGAGGGTGACGGCGTTGGACGAAACCACTTCGACGCTCCCACCGACCTGGTAGCGGAGGTGAGCCGTGTTGACGATCGCCGTTCCGGCCTCCGTGGGATTCTCGGCCATGAGCGCGAGCGGAGTGAAGAGGATGAGCGCGCAAACCCCCCACGCGGTCCAGAGACCGGTGGGGGGCCTGCCTACCCCGTCACTCCTGCGATCGAACATCGATTCTACGCGCTTCCGCGCGCGCCTAGTTGATCAGAACGCGGATCCAGAAGACCCGGGTCGCACCCGCGGCGAGCGTGGTCAGCGTGCCCGTGACCGTCCCGCCCGACTCTGAAATCGACCAGGCCGGCGTTCCGCCGTCGTCCGAATTCGACACGTACGAAACTTCCGACGGGAGAGGGTCGCTCACCGAGACCGAGGTGGCGGTCGCCGATCCCGTGTTCTGTACGCTGATGCGGTACTGGATGTAGTCACCGGGAAGCACGGTGCCGGCGATCTGGGCGGATTGTGCGTCGTTCCAGGCCTGCTTCGTCACGCTGATCGCGGGCCGTGCCACGGTGATGTCGAAGAACCCGCTGTCGGTGATGCCGCCGTCCGAGGCGGCGGTCGCGCTCAGATTGAGGTTGTCCGTGCTGAGGGCGGCCACCTGGTCGACCGTATAGATCACGTCGATGGTCTGGGTCTGTCCTGCCGTGAACGATACCGTCGCCGACGAGCCCGCGACCCCGTTCACCGAGACGATCGTCAGGTTGCCGTTGTCGGTGCTGGCTGCGAGGTCGAGGTCATCGGTGCCCGTGAGCCCGCTCGTCACGGAAAACGAGGCCGTGTACGACGTGCCGTTCGAGGGAAGCAGCTGCAAACCCTGTCCGCCGTCGGGGGTGACCGAGACGGTACCCGAGAGGGCGGGGGTGACCACCGTGTTGTCGCTCGCCGATTCACCGCTGTCGCGCACCGAGGTCGTGGTGACCGTAAGGGTGGACGGAACGCCGCCCTGCCCGGACGCCACGTCGTAGCGGATGGTGAGGGTCAGGGTGCCGCCCGCCAGAATGTCGGTGGTGGCGAGTGCCGCGTTGAGGCTCGTGAGATCGTTGTACGTCGTCGCACCGACGATGTAGCGCACGTTGCCGATCACGTTGCTGTCGGTGATCGTCGTCCCGATCGAAACCTGATCGGTACCGTTACCCACGTTGTCGATGTCGAAGGTGAGGTCGTTGTCGGAACTGGGCGCGGTGGGCGACGCGGTGGCTGCACCGGGGGTGACGTCGAGGCCGGCCTGGAAGCCGACCGTCACCCCGACCGACGCCTGGACCGACGCGTAGGTATTGGTGTTCGCGTCGGTAAAGCTCACGGTCGCGGTGTTCGTAATCACCGTGCCTTCGGCCGTCTGCCCGGCGAGAGGCTGGGTAGCGGCTCCGATCGCCAGCCCCAACAGGGCGAGGGCCCAAAGTCGGGGCCCCTGGTACGGGAAATGTATGCGGATCATGGGTATCTCCTACCGACAGCGTCGTTATTTCGGGGGGCTATCTGCGCCTGGAAGTGAGCGCGGACCTGACTGCCGGACGCCACGGTGCCAAGCATCGTCCAGCGGATGTGCGTGTAGTGTTCGGGCGGAGCGGGACGCCGTTCGACAACTCCGGCGACCTCGACCTC
>CBDUEZ010000155.1:0-9958 GCA_965366355.1 uncultured bacterium | reverse complement strand
TGATTGCGGGGCTGGTCACCGCCTCCTGGGGCCTGTTGGCCTGCGAAGAGACGACCCCGACCTCGTCGGACGGCCAATTGATCCCCCTCCAGCCGAGGACGGTCGAGTTCGTGCTTCCGTTCGAGGACTTCGCGGAAGGGGTACAGGTCTATGGCGGATACGGGTCTCCGAGCGAACTGTTCGAATCGGTGCTGGCCCAGGACTTCGAGGGTGTTCTCGACGCCCGGGTCCTGGTGCGGTTCAACCCGTTTCCCTGGGTCGCCTCCGTGCTCGACTCGACGGGGACCACCCGGGCCGACTCGGCCTTCACCTTCGTGGGCGGGCGCCTGGTCGCGCGGTTCGACACCACCGAGGCCAATCGGCCCGAGGGCCCGGTGCAGATCGCGGCCGGTGCGCTCCCGAAAGGCTTCGATACGCGCAGCGTGTCGTGGGCGGTGGCCGTCGATACGATCAACGATCGTTCGGAATGGGCGGAGCCCGGTGCCGGACCGGTCGCGAGCTTCGGCACCATGGAATGGGATCCGGCCGAGTCGGATTCGATCGTCTTCGAACTCGACTCGCTCACGCTCTCCCAGCTGGGTGACACACTGCAGTCGGGTGATGGCATTCGCCTCGACCTGCTCACGCCCGGTGTGCGTATGAATCTGCTCAGCACCGACCTGCGCCTGTATTCCCGGCCGAACGTGAATCGGGATACCCTGATCACACTCAATGCCCCGCCGATCGCGCAGACGTTCATCTACGATCCGTTTCCCGAGCCCGAAGTCGGCGGCATCCGTATTGGCGGGGCCCCCTCCTGGCGGACCGTGTTGACGCTGGATCTACCGGAGGGCCTCGAGGGATCCGCTGCGCTGTGCGCCGAACTCGGGTGTCCGATCGAGTTGACGCCGGGGCGACTCAACAGCGCGACGTTGATTCTCACCACGGTCGCGAGCCAGGCGGCGTTCCAACCGTCGGACTCCCTCTTTCTCGACGCTCGAGCGGTTCTGGCGCCGGAGTTGCTTCCGAAGTCGCCCCTGGGCACGTCGCTCGTGGGCGGTCTGGGCGTGTCGATCGGGCCCGCGGCCTTCGGATCGGCTCCGGGGCGCACGATTTCGATTCCGGTGACGACCTTCATCCGGTCGCTCGTCGACGAATCGGGACAGAAGGTCCGTGACCTCGTGCTGCTCACCCCCCTCGAGCCCTTCTCGATCGGGTTCGGTTCGTTCGCCGGACCGGGTCAGGTGGGCGCCCCGCAGCTTCGCTTGATCCTGACCGTTGCCGACACCGTGGAGATCTCATGAATCGTCGCCGATCTTCGCTGCCGGCGCTGCTGGCGTGCGCGGGGCTCATCGGGCTCGGTGCGCCTGCGCAGGGTCAGTCTCTGTTTTCGTCGCGGGGGCTCGGCACTCCGCTGATCCCCACCGACGCGCGGGCGCTCGCGCTGGGGGGCATGGGAATCGGCCTCACCGGCGGGGAGTTGTCGGCCGTCGATCCCTCCGCGCCTGCGGGACTCCGGATTCCGTCGGTGGCGTTCTCGTTTCAGTCCAGTTGGGCCGATACCGACGAAGACGGGGTGACCGGCAACTTCTCAGGCACCCGCTTTCCCTTCATCTCCCTCGGGTATCCGTCGCGGATCGGAACGGTGACCGTGTCGTTCGGCGGTGTGCTCGACCAGCGCTGGAATGCCGAGACATCGAAGATCATCGATCTCGACGCCGAGGGACGGCAGGGCAGGGTGTTCGATCGTTTCCGGTCTGACGGCGGGATCTCGTCGGTGCGATTCGGGATCGCCCGTTCGGTGGCGCCGGGCGTCGACGTGGGCTTTCAGATCGGACGCAACATCGGCGACGTGTCGCGGGTGTTCACGCGACGCTTCGACTCGCTCGACGTCGGGACGGTCATTTCGCCGTTCCAGGCCGGGGGCCGCTGGAGTTATCGAGGGTGGATGGCGTCGGCGGGTGCCGCGGCCGACATCGGGACGGTGTTGCACCTTTCGGCGGCGTATACCTGGTCGGGTGAGCTCGACGCGCTCCCCGACGATCAGACCGATGGAGGGCCGGCGACCTTCGGTATGCCGTCGGAACTGCGCGCCGGCGCGACGGCCATCCTCTCGCCGCAGCTGAGTGCCGTGCTCGGTTTCCACCGGGCCACCTGGTCGAATGCCGCGAGCGACCTGGTAGGGGGCGCGCGCGACACCTTCTCATGGGGAGGAGGCGTCGAGTGGGCCGGCGCCCGGATCCTGGGCAAGGACTCCTCGGTGCGATTGGGATACCGGGGCAGCCAGCTTCCGTTCACCGTCGAAGGGGCGCTGGAGCCCAAGGAGACCGCCTTCTCCACCGGTCTGGGCATGAACCTGCTGACCAGCGGAGAGGTCTTGCTCGCACGCCTGGATCTGGCCCTCGAGCGGGGGCTTCGTTCGGCGGGGCTGTTCGAGGAGCAGTTCTGGCGTCTGAGCACTTCCGTTCGCGTTTCGGGCTTCTGAGTCGAGCCGGCTGGTGCGGGTTCACTACCACACGTTCGGCTGCAAGGCCAACCAGTACGATACGGAACGTATGCGGCAGGAGGTCGAGGCCCGCGGCGGCGCCACGGTCGCTTCGGCCGACGCCGCCGACGTCGTCGTCGTCAACACCTGCACCGTCACGAACCAGGCGGACGCCGACGCGCGCCGCATGATTCGGCGCCTTCAGCGGCGTCACCCCGGGGTCCGGATCGTGGTCGCCGGGTGTTCGGCTGCGCTGAAGGCTCCGACCTACGAGGCGATGGATGTCGCGGGTGTCGTCGCCGGACACGATCCGGTTCAGGTCGCCACGGCGGTCGGCCCCGGCCCGGCTGCCCGCTCGCTCGTGCACCTCACCGACCGGCGCTCGCTCGACCGCCTCGACATCGAGCCCCTGGGCGCCGAACTCCTGGCGCGCCGTGCGGGCGCCACCCGCGGCTGGCTCAAGATCCAGGACGGGTGCGATCGGAAGTGTGCGTTCTGCGCCACCCGGCTGGCGCGAGGAGAGAGCCGATCGAGGCCGGCCGACGAGATCGTGGCCGAAGCGCGTGGCCTCGCGCTCCATCACCCCGAACTCGTCCTGACCGGGGTGCACATCGGTCACTACGGCGTCGATCTCTCCGACGATCTCACGCTCTCCCGCCTCGTGGCGCGGCTTCTCGACGAAGTCCCCGACGTGCGCTTTCGCGTGGGCAGCATCGAGGCCACCGAAATCGACGATCTGCTCGTGGACCTGCTCGCCACCTCCGGGGGCCGTCTCGCGCCCCACCTGCACATGCCGCTGCAGTCCGGTGCGGATCCCGTGCTGCGGCGCATGCGGCGGTGGCACACACGGGAGCAATATCGCCGCCGCGCGCTCGACATCGCCGCCCGGATTCCCATTCTCGGCCTCGGAGCCGACATCATCACGGGTTTTCCCGGCGAGACCGACTCCGATCACGACGACACCGTGCGGCTGGTGGACGAGCTCGCCTTCACCTATCTGCACGTCTTTCCGTTCTCGCCCCGGGACGACACGGTGGCGGCCGAGCTCCAGCGGGAGATGCCGGTGGCCCAGAGGATCGCGGGGGAGCGGTCGCGTGAACTGCGTGAGCGAGTTGCCGAAAAGGGCACCGAATATCGTCGGCGACGCGCCGGCCAGACCGCGCAGGTCGTCGTCGAAGACGGGGGCCAGGCCCTCACCGGTGACTACCTCCGGGTACGCCTCACATCGGCGCCATCGGCCCCGGTTCGGTCGGGTCTCCTCGACGGGCGTCTCCAAGAGATCGCCGGGGAACTGTATATTGACCCGTTCATGCCTGTTCCCGCCCACCCCACGTCGGCATCATGATTCGGACTCAACGCGCGTACGTCGAGACCTACGGCTGCCAGATGAACATCAGCGATGGTGAGCTGATGCAAGGCATCCTCGAGGAGCGCGGCTACGAGATCGCCCTCCGTCCCGAGGACGCCGACGTGATTCTGGTCAACACCTGTGCGATCCGGGATCACGCCGAACGCCGAGTCCTTGGGCGGGTGTCGCAGCTCAAGGGACTGAAGGCCGACAATCCCGACCTGATCCTCGGGGTCACCGGGTGTATGGCGCAGAGAATGGGCGACGAACTGCTCGCCAAGGCGCCCTACGTCGACCTGGTCATGGGCCCCGACGGGTACCGGAGCCTTCCGGAGGCCCTGGACCAGGCGCGTCGGCGGGGGGGCGAGCCCGAGGGCGCACCTACGGTCGCGCGCGAGGTGCCCCGAGCGCGGCGCGGTCCCCAACTCACCGTTCTCGACCTCGACACGGGCGAGAACTATGAAGGGTTGGAGCAGCGCCGCACGTCGGACGTGTCGGCCTGGGTGCCGATCCAACGGGGCTGCGACCATCGCTGCACCTACTGTATCGTGCCCTACGTGCGAGGGCCCGAGAAGAACCGGTCGCCCCACGAGGTGCTCGCGGAGATCGCGGGAATCGCCGCGGGTGGCGTGCGGGAGGTCACTCTCCTCGGGCAGACCGTGAATTCGTACGTGTCGGGTGACTGGAGCTTCGCTCGCCTGCTCCGCGAGGTCGCCCGCGTGCCCGGCATTCGGAGGGTGAGATTCACCTCTCCGCACCCGAGCGACCTGACGGAAGAGCTGGTCGAAGTGATGGCCGCCGAACCCGCAGTCTGCGAACAGCTGCATCTTCCCGCCCAGTCGGGTAACAACCGCACGCTCAAGCGCATGCTCCGGCGCTACACGGTCGAGACCTTCCTGGAGAAGGTCGAACTCGCCCGGTCGGTGATTCCCGATCTCGCGCTTTCGACCGACATCATCGTGGCCTTTCCCGGTGAGACCGACGAGGAGTTTCGCGATACGCTGGAATTGATGCGTACCGTGCGCTTCGACGATGCCTTCACCTACAAGTACTCCCTCCGCGAAGGCACGCCCGCGACCCGGTTGCCCGAGAGCGACTTCATCGCCGCCGACGAGGCGCAGGCGCGACTGGAGGAGTTGATCACGGTCGCTCGCGGAATCCAGGCCGAGATCAATCGCGACGAGGTGGGACGCGTGGAGGAGGTGCTCGTCGAGAAGGAGGCCCGTGATCCCGGTTCGGTGCTGGGGCGCACGCGGCGCAACAAAGTCGTCGCCTTCCCGGGCGACCCCGCATGGGTCGGGCAGATGCACACGACCCTGCTGACGTCCACGACTGGCGCGACGTTCGCGGGCGAGCGAGTCGACTCGCCCCACGGCGCTGTGCGGGCCGTGGCGGCGGGGACCTGAGTGGTGGGCCCGTCATGAATCGTCTGGGTGGGGCGGTCGGGGTGCTGATGGTGCTCGTCGCCTCGATGGGTTTCGCGGCGCTCAACGGGGGCCAGCGGGTCACGCTCCGACTGGGAATCACCACGCTGTACCGGGTCCCCCTCACGGCGGTGGCATTCGGCGCGCTGATCCTCGGCATGGTGGTCATGCTGGTGGCGGGAATCCACTCCGATCTCCGGGTGCGCAAGATTCTCCGCGAGCGGCTGGCCGAAGAAGATCGTGAGGAACGCGCCCGCATCTTCGTCGACCAGAGTCAAACCAATCTCTTCGAGGGCGAGACCCCGAACACGCCCGCGCCCCTTTCTGCGAACTCGGAGCCGGAGACGAGCTGAGCCGACGGCTCCCGCCCGTGACGGGATTGGCCCTGGCCCTCGCGGCCGGCGCCGCCCTCCCCTCGACCGGACTTCCACTCCCGCCGGTCACCCTCCTCCTTCTCTTCGCCTCCTGGCGTCCCATCCAGACGGGGCATCGCCCCGCCGTCCTGTCGCGCCTTCGTTGGATTCCTGTCGCCGCGCTGGCGGGGCTCGCGCACGGTGCGGTTCACGAACGGGGGCAGTCGACAGACTGTCGCTGGCACCGGGTGCCCGGCTCGGTGGAGGTGGTGGGATGGGTGCGGGAGGTCGAGACCCCCACTCGCGTGCGCCTCGTGCCCGTGGCCTCCGACGGCGACACCTGCCGGGGCGAAATTCGCGTTCAAGGATCACTCCCCCGCGGCGCGGAGGAGGGCATGGTGGTGCGGGCGCAGGGGCGGTGGGTCCCGCGCGCCGATCCTCTGCCGGGCTTGGACCCCGTTCGGGCGGGCGTTCTCGTCGCCCGCACCATCCGGGCCGAGGCGTTCGAGGTTCGGGGCTTCGCTCTCCGCTGGGCGTCGGTGCGGGCGGCGGGTGTGGAGCGGGTACAGCGACGCTTCCAGCGGGAGGGCGCTTTGGTGTCAGCCCTGCTGTTCGCCCGCCGGGACCGGCTCGATCCGGACCTACGCGACGCCTTCGCCGCGACGGGAACGGCGCACCTGCTAGCCATTTCCGGCTTTCATGTCGGCGTGCTGGTGGGGCTGATCATCTGGACCCTGGGGCGCTTCGTCCCGCCACGCCGCGCCTTCGCCGTCGGCACCGTTGCAGCCTGGACGTACGTGGCGGTTCTCGGTTTCCCCGACGCCGCGACCCGGGCCGCCCTGCTCCTGTCGCTCGTCACGCTCGGTCGCCTGATCGGTCGGCCGGTCTCTGCAGCGGGGGCGCTCGGGACGGCGCTCCTCCTGCTGGTCATGCTCGATCCGGGGGTCGCAGCCCGGATCGGGGCGCAGCTTTCGTTTGCGGGGGCCCTGGGGCTGGCCGTGTGGGCGAGGCCATGGGCGAAGGCGCTCCTGGCCTGGTGGCGACGTCGGGTTCATCCGCGCCCCGGGAGGCGCACTCGAGGCTTCATCGACGCCCTCGCCGCGACGGCCGCTGCGACCCTGGCCACCCTCCCCTTCGTGGCCTGGCACTTCGAGCGTGTATCGGTCGTGGCCATCCCGGCCTCGATCGGCGCCACGCCCTTCGTGGCCCTCGCTCTACCGTCCATCGTGGTGGCGATGCTGCTCGACACCCTGCACCTGCCCGGGGTGGCCGTCGCCGTGGCGGGGGCCGAAGGCCTTCTCGGCGCGACCCGGCTCTGGGTGGGCGCGTGGGCGGCGCTCCCCGGGGCCAGCCTCGCCGTGGCCCGGCCCGAGGTCGTCACCGCGTTGGTCGGCGCCGGGGCGGGCTGGGCGTCGAGCCGGGTACACCTGAGGGTGGGGCGCGGAGTGCGGGCGCTGGTCGTCGCGGCCGGGATCGCGGTGGCCGGCCTCGTCTGGCCCGTTTCGCGCCACATGCTCCGAAACGGGTCGCTCGAAGTGCACATGCTCGACGTGGGGCAGGGCGATGCCTTTGCTCTGCGGTCCCCTCGCGGGCGATGGGTCGTCATCGATGCGGGGCCGCCGCCGGGCGAGTGGCTGGCCGACGATCTTCGGCGACTGGGCGCCAGAACCGTCGAACTCATGCTTCTGTCGCATCCCGACGCCGACCATGTGGGAGGCGCGGGGGCGCTGCTGGAGGGCCTCCGCGTGCGTGGTGTAGCGGGGCCGGGCACGGTGCGGGGGAGCGGGCCGTGGCAGGATGCCGTTCGGGTCGCCCGGGAGGAGGGCGTGCCGTGGCGAGTCCTCGCGCGCGGCGACCACTTCGACGTCGACGGAGTGACCTTTCGCCTTCTGCATCCCGCGCCGGGGCCGGGTGCGGGCGTTGACCCCAACGCCGCCTCTCTGGTGGTGGAGGTGGAGTGGCGGGGCGTGCGGCTCCTCTTCATGGGTGACGCCCCCGCCGAAGTCGAGCGGACGATCGTCACAGACCCGCACGCGATCGACGTTCTGAAGGTGGGACACCACGGAAGCCTCACCTCGAGCGATCCCGGGTTCCTCGACGCCATCGTTCCCTCGGTTGCGCTCGTATCGGCCGGGCGCGGCAACCGATACGGTCACCCCGAGGCCGAGGTGCTCGCCCGCCTGGTCGATGTGGGTGCCGAAGTGTGGCGTACGGATGTGTCGGGGCCCGTGGTGGTCCGGGTCTCGCGGGCGGGCGAACTGAGCGTCGGCGATCGACGTTGACCCGGTCGGAATCGGCCTG
This sequence comes from uncultured bacterium, assembly GCA_965366355.1. Classification (GTDB taxonomy): domain Bacteria; phylum Gemmatimonadota; class Gemmatimonadetes; order Longimicrobiales; family Gaopeijiaceae; genus Gaopeijia. Next base: position 2,068 of record CBDUEZ010000155.1, on the reverse strand, counting down.
TCTATTGGAGGAGTCCCCTCGAGGCTCCTCTCTGGAAAATCCGACTATGCTTGACACCCACATCGTCACTCTGTCGAGGCACATCGTCGAGCAGGAGCGTCTCTACCCGGATGCCACGGGGCGCTTCACGAACATTCTCTTCGACCTCGCCCTCGCCGCGAAAGTGATCGCGCGCGAGGTGAACAAGGCGGGGATCGTCGACATTCTCGGCCGCACCGATCAGGTGAACGTGCACGGAGAGTCGGTTCAGAAGTTGGATGAATACGCCGACCTCGTGATTCTCAATGCGATGGATCACACGGGGAATCTGTGTTGCATGGGATCGGAGGAGCACGAGCATTTCATTCCGATTCCCGAGCGGTTCCCGACCGGCGACTACGCCCTGCTCTTCGATCCCCTCGACGGCTCGTCGAATATCGATGTCAACGTGTCGATCGGGACGATCTTCTCGATCCATCGCAAGATCTCGGCGGGGCCCCGCGGAAGCCTGGAGGACTGCCTTCAACCCGGCCGACGGCAGGTCGCGGCCGGGTACGTGGTCTACGGCTCGTCGACGATGTTGGTCTACACCAGCGGAGCCGGCGTGTACGGCTTCACCCTCGATCCGTCCATCGGCGAATTCGTGCTGAGCCATCCCGCGGTGCGGTTGCCCGACCCCCCGAAACCGATCTACTCGGTCAACGAGGGCTATGCTCCGCGGTGGTCCGAGGGACAGCGAGCCCTCGTGGCCGAGCTCAAGGGCGACCATACGGGGCGCTATATCGGGTCGCTGGTCGCCGACTTCCATCGCACGCTTCTTCGAGGCGGCCTGTTCATGTACCCGGCCGAGCGCCTCCAGCCCGAGGGCAAGCTGCGGCTGCTCTACGAGGCCGCGCCCCTGGCCTTCATCGCCGAGCAGGCCGGGGGGCGGGCGAGCACGGGCGAGGTCGACATCATGGACATCCAGCCCACCTCGCTCCATCAGCGAACCCCGCTGTATATGGGCTCCTCGCACCTCGTCGACCTCGCCGAACGCCACCTCGCGGCCGGCCCCATGGGCTCCGACGACTGAAACAGATGTTCCGGATGGGGTGACAGATTTCCGACCATTCAATCTCTGAATCACAGATTTTCGATTCCGGGCATCGCCCGTAAGTCCTTGTGTGGTAGTCTATTTCCAAGACACGAATCATGGCACGTGTCTTGCCGTTCGGGGGGTCGGTCTTGCGCCCGTGCGGCGCCGTCCGGCTCAGCCGGGCGCAATCTTCCAACCACACCATGGACTAAGCAGACATGAGAAAGCTCAACAGGCTCCTCATGGCGGCGCTGGTTCTAGTGCCTCTCGCAGCGTGCGACGAGGGTGATGACACCATCACCCCTGTCGATCCCACGCCGGCCGTCGGAACCGTTAGCGGTTCCGTTATGGTCGAGGGCGCTGGCCTGGCCGGAGTCACGGTTCAGATCGCAGGTGCGACGTCGCAGTCGACGACGACCGCCGCGAACGGATCGTACTCCTTCGCCAATGTGGTCGAGGGCAACTACTCCATCACCCTGAGCGGCATCCCGGGTAATGTAGTGTTCTCGAACACGACCCAGAGCGTCTCCATCGCAACCGACGGCCAGACGGCCACGGCTGACTTCAACGGTCAGTTCGTTCGTACCGCCTCGGTCCTCGTCACTGTCACTCGGGCCGATGGCTCGGGCGTCGTGACCAACGTTCGTCTCCAGGGCGAGGGCGTCGACCAGACGCTCGGCACCAGCGCCCAGGGCAACGTGACCTTCTCGGGCCTCAAGGGTGGCAGCTACACCGCCTCCTTGGTCAACCCGCCGGAGGGCTTCGAGGCTTCCACCGATCAGAACGTCACGGTCAACACCGGCCAGGCCGTTCAGATCAACTTCGTTGGCGCGACCGAAATCGTGCCGCCGGAGATTCAGATCGAGCGTATCACCGCCTCGGGCGCCGGGACCACGGTTCCGGTCGATCCCGACTCGATTGCAGGACGGGTCGAGGTAACGGTGAATGTGCGCCCGAATGGCAACGACCTCGAGACGATTCAGCTTTGGGTCCTCCAGAAGTCCACTGGGGCTA
>CBDUEZ010000154.1:0-10020 GCA_965366355.1 uncultured bacterium | reverse complement strand
TATCTCCCATCAAGTACGTCGATCAGGTCGTAACCCCGACCCTCATCGTGCAGTCCGAAGAAGACCATCGCACGCCGATGACCGACGCCGAGCAGTGGTTCATGTCATTGAAAAAACAGGGCGTCCCGGTCGAGTTCATGCGCTACCCCCGCTCGACGCACGACCTGTCGCGCACGGGTGAGCCATGGTTGTTGGTCGATCGGCTCGGGCGGCTGCGCCAGTGGTTCGACTATTGGCTCGCCGAGGGCCGGAATATCACCGACGGTGCCTGACCTCGGCGGCATGAGGAGGAGCCTCGAGATGATCAGGACCCGGGCGGGGGGGCGGTCGTGCCGGTCGTAGCGACGGGGAGCGAGGCGCTCCTCCGTGCGCGAGCGCTCCTCCCCACGGCCTTTCCGGTTCGTGGCGTGACGAACATCGGCCAGCGCTATGACATCGCGCCGGGCACGATCGACCGAAACGGCACCATCATCATCGGCTTGGCCTACAACAGTGTCGCGGAGTTGAAGGGGGTCGAGCTTCACGCCACCCTGAAGCACACCTGGCTCCACAACTACCAGATCTCCGATGTCACCGGTCGTGTGCTCGAGCGCACCCGGTGGATCGAGCCCGCCGGCAAGATCGTCATGGCCTTCTCGATGGGCATCGCCGCCGGAGCGTTCGGGGCGTTGGCGACCGTGGCCTCCATCGGCGTGTTCGTGAGCAAAATCGGGATCTTCTACACGAACCACGAGGAGCAGTGTGACATGGCGATCGCCGAGCTGGGCGTGGCGATCGAGATCCTCGACTGGATCAAACGACACTGCCCGAAGACCTGGGAGCTTCTGGGCCGAGTGATGCAGGAAGCCGCGTGGCAGGCGTTGGTGTCGGTCCCCGAAGGTCTCGATGCCACCGACGCGGCGGCGACTTTCGGCCGCTTTCTCGGAGGACTGAGTGCGGCTCCGCAGGCCGGTTTCGGACCCCTACTGCGCCTGCTCGCCTCGACCGCCGGCACCTTCGCAGGCCGGCTCCCGGCGGCATCGGCGCGAGGTGCCGTGGCGCGAGGTGAGTCGGCAGCCAACACCCTCATCGACACCATGCGTGAGCAGGGCATCCCGGTCACGCGGGCCGAGGTTCAGGTCGTCATTCTCGAGTTTCAGCAGAACCCGACAGTGGTGACGAAACTCTCCGAACTGAGGGCGTCGCTCGACCGGGCGGCGCCGGTCCTCCAGCGTCTGGCCGCCGCCTTCCGCGCGGAAGACGCCCCAGGGTAGGTCGGTCAGGCCTGACGATCGTGGATCTGGCGCACCGCCAGCGCAATCTCGAAGACCGCCAGCGCCACAGACCAGTCGAGGAGTTGCCGGGGGTAGACGTTGACGAGCGGAATACTCATGCCCACGGTGTTCAGGGCCTTTTCGACCATGGCGGCGGCGAGCATGACGAAGGCCGCCGCGAGCAGCCAGGGCACGGAGTAGATCTCCGGGTTTCGATTCGTTTCTGGCTCCATCGGGGTTCTCCTCTGCGAGAGGGTTGGGTTGGACGTCACACTCAGGATGCGGCGAATGGGGTAGTCGGCGACAGTTTTATCGCCTCACGCCACCACCCGTGCCTGGGCACCGAGGCCGGGTGCATCCCTGATTCGGGCGTCACAGATGAGGAGCGCGCAGCCGAGTGCCTCCGCCGATCGACCGGGAGCCGGCCAGCGTGATGCCCTCGAGCGCAGCCCGGGGTCACGCTCCCCCCTGTGGCCGCGCCGCCCGAGCCGGGCCTACATTCCGACCTCGATCCCAACCCTCCCGCCCCGCGAGATCCACGGTGCTCATCACGAAGACCTTCGCTCGAACCCTCTTCGCCAGCGCCGTGGTGCTACTGGCCACATTCGCGTCGACCCCCGTGCGGGCCGCACAGGAGGCGAGCCCCGTCGACGTCGTCGAACTCACGGCTGAGCAGATCGCTCGGGGCTACGCGGAGGGGCGCTTCACCGTCACCGAGGTTACCCGCGCCTTCCTGGATCGGATCGCGATCTACGAGGAGCGCTACAACGCCTTCATCTCCATGAATCCCGCGGCATTGGCCGACGCTCAGGCGCTCGACGTCGAACTCGCTGCCGGCTCGTTGCGCGGACCGCTCCATGGAGTTCCCGTGGTGGTCAAAGACAACATCGACATGGCCGGTCTGGTAACGACAGCGGGGTGGGACGGATTTTCGTCGGCCATGGGGGGCGTCGACATGGTCCCGCAAGACGACGCGGCCGTGGTCGAGCGACTCCATGCCGCTGGGGCGGTGATCCTGGGCAAGACGAATCTTCCTGACTTTGCGGGCCACGGCACGCGAACGGAGAGCAGTGTCGCCGGCGTGACCCTGAACCCCTACAACGTCGACAAGGCGCCCGGCGCGTCGAGCGGGGGTACGGCTACGGCCGTCGCCTCTTCGTTCGCCGTGCTCGGCCTCGGTACCGAGACGGGCGGCTCGATTCAAAATCCCGCGGCGGCACAGGCGCTCGTGGGGGTCAAGCCGACGTACGGCCTCGTGCCCCTCGAAGGCATCGTGCCGCTGAGCGGGAGCTACGTCGACGTCGTGGGTCCGCTCGCGAAATCCGTGATGGATGCCGCTCTCACGCTCGACGTCCTGGCCGGGCCCACCTACGACGACCTCGCGACCTTCGCCGGTGCGGAGCACATTCCCGACAGCGGTTACGTGGCGGGACTCCAGCGCGGAGCGCTCGAGGGGAAACGGTTTGGGCTGGTCGGACCCGGTTGGCGGGAGAGATTCCTCCCCCTCGCACCCGAGACCGAGGCGCGCTACCGGGAGGCGATCGCCACGGTGGAGTCTCTCGGCGCCGAGACGGTCGAAGATCCGTTCGCCGGCAGCGGCTTCGTGGAGTTGTGGGACGCGAGGGAGGGGGGCTCGACGAGCGCGTACGACATGTATCTCTACTTCCAGCAGCTGGGGCCGGACGCGCCGTTCAACACGATCGAGGGGTGGGAAGCCCTGGCAGGACGACCCTACCCCCGGGGCCGGCGCAATGGTGAGCTGGTCCCGCCCACACGCCCCAGCGCTACCGAGGCCGGCGACGCGTTCCAGGGCTGGCGGGCCGACTTCATCGCGCTCTTCCGACAGGTGCTCGAAGACAACGAACTCGACGGCCTGCTCTTTCCGCAGGCCGGTGCCCCCGCGCCCGACCTCGTCGAGGACCCCGAGCGGCCCGACTTCAATCCGAACAACTGGCCGGAACTGCCGAGCAACATCGTCAACGATCTCGGCGTCCCGGTCGTCACGTTGCCCTACGGATGGTACGACGACGGAACTCCCTTCGTACTCGCCTTTATCGGCGATCGCTGGACCGAGGCCGACCTTCTGGCCTGGGCGTATGATCTAGAGCAGGCCACCCATGCGCGTCGGGCGCCCGTGCTCGAGTCGGGCCGGTGAAGCACGAGGGCTCGAGGGTTCGCGTCTACTGCGCGACGTCATTGGACGGCTTCATCGCCGGAGAGGGCGACGACCTCTCCTGGCTCCCCGACTCGGGGCACGAGGGGCCGGGCCCCGGAGCACTGACCTACGAGGCCTTCATGGCCGATGTCGGGTCGATGCTGATGGGACGCCGCACGTACGACGTCGTGCGCGGATTCGATGTGCCGTGGCCCTACGAGGTTCCGGTGCTGGTCGCGTCGCATCGCCAGCTCGAGGGCGACGCGCCCGCGGGTGCGCGACGCGTCGAGGGATCGATCGAACACCTCGTGGAAGAGGCGAAGAGCGCTGCCCGGGGCCGCGACGTCTACATCGACGGGGGCGTGATCATCCGCCAGGCTTGCGAGGCGAATCTCGTAGACGAACTCGTGATCACCGTGGCGCCGGTCGCGCTGGGCCGCGGACACTCTCTCTTCGGTGGGCTGGAGGCGAGGCTCGGGCTGGAGATCGTGAACGTCGCGCGGTTCTCTGGGGGGATGGTGCAGCTACACATGGTGCCGACGGTCTAGTTCCTGGCTGCTCAGTCTCTACCGCGAAGGGGGATCCTATACCTGTACGATATCTGTTGCGAGGGCGGCATCGGGGGGAGCGGTAGGGGCGGCTTCCCGAAGCGCCCTATGCGGCGGGTGGTGCAGGAGGGGCAGACGCCGCGACCCTTGCAGCTGAAGGCGAGGAGTCGTTCCTGAGCGCAGGCGTCACAGCGCAGGCGGGCGAAGCCGTGGGCGAGGATTCCGCAGGTGAGGTAGCGGCGGAAGTCGTGTTCGACCCAGGATGGGATGCTGCGGCCGTCCGGCTGCTCCGCCTCGGCGAGGAAGGTCTCGAGGTGGTGTTGGACGACGGGGTAGAGGGGCGTTTCAGTGGGCCGTCGGGGGCGATAGACCGGCGAGGGGGCGAAGGCGGGTGGGCCCGGCGGCGCGGGCACCCAGCGCGTGGAACGGCCTCGGCGGGTGGGGTTGCGAGAAGATAGGGCCATGGCCGACCCTCGGGGGCCGGCCGGGGCGGAGGAAGGGGCCGATTTCCTGTGTAAACCGGCCTGGTGGTCACGCGGGCTCCCAGGCGGGCTCCCGCGGACTGCGAATGGTCCCCCCGGAGGGTGACCACGGTCGGCGCTCAGACGCCGACCCGCCCGGACGGAATTATGGTGCGCTGGGAGCCGCGAACCATGCCCCATGATAAGCTGCTTGCGCTTTAGGCGCGCGCGGTATACTGGTGGTGAGGCCCCCCACTCATTCGACAGGAGGCACGTCATGAGTCGTACCACCCTACTCTCGCTGGTGGCGGCAATGGCGCTGGTTCTCGTGCCTGACGCTTCCGCCGCCCAGGGCTGTGAGCACTGCTGGACCGCAGCGAACGGGCCGAACTACGTCCATGCCTTCACGTACTCTGAACCGCCGGCGGGCTATGAGATGCAGAACGAGCAATGGATGTTTGAGGAATCCTACTCACCCGAGCACTGGACTGACTCAGGCCACACCTACTGGTTGTCCGGCAGGTGTGAGGATCGACACGACCATTGCTTCCAAGAAGAGCTTGCTTCGCTCGTGGAAGCCGGTGATGATCGGGCTGTCGTCGAGGCGCTTCTGGGAGCGCATTTCGTCGAAGTAGACGACACTCGTGCTTCGGTCACGGTTGAGTGTGGCACTCAGATGGTGGATGTCGAGATACCCGTGACAGCGTGGATTATGTACCGCGGAACTAAAGAGCTGAGGGAGCTCCTGACTGCCCCCCGTTGATGCGGACAGTCCACGCCGCAGGGGTGCCAAGGTCCCGCTACGTGTGTCTCGTTAGGGGGGCCTTGGCACCGCTGCTTCGGCCCGCCCCTCGTCTGACGGCTAGGGTCATTATTGCGGTCACGGGGCTCTTGCTGGGGGTGCCCCATGCTGCCTCAGCCCAGACCCGCACGACGTCGGCAGTGCGTGCCACCGTGCGTGCCACCGACAGCACTCCGGTCGTGGGTGCCGAGGTGATCGTTCGGCACCAGAGCACCGGTACCGTACGGTCGGCGGTCACCAACGACGAGGGCATGGCCCTGGTGCTGCTGCTGCAGCCCGGGGGACCCTACGCGTTGACGGTGCGAAGTCTGGGGTACGCTGAGTTCCAGATCGAGGGCATGGCTCTGCAGGTGGGTGAGACGACGGCCCTTCCCGTCGTCCTTGAGGCCGACGCGCTCGAGATCGAAGGGGTCGACGTGGCGGTAGAGCGCGCACCGGTATTCGATCGCACCCAGGTGGGGCCGGCGGCGCGGATTACGGAGCGAATGGTGGAGACATTACCGCTGTTGTCCCGCGACATCATGGACCTTGCCCTGCTGTCCCCCTTGGTGAAACCGACGGACGGGGGCGGCTTCTCCGTGGCGGGGCAGAACGACCGGTACAACGCGATCCTGGTCGATGGAATCCTGAACAAGGACATGTTTGGACTCACGCCGGGAGGCGTGCCGGGAGGGCAGGCTGGTGCCAAGCTGATTCCTCTCGACGCGATTTCCCAATACGAGGTGCTCATTGCCCCGTTCGACGTGCGGCTTTCGGGGTTCACCGGCGGGGTGATGAACGCGGTCACGCGCACGGGTACCAACGACTGGCGGGTGCGGGCGTCGGCGGTGCGCCGGGCCGAAGCGCTCACGGGAGACCTCAACCTGGTATCGGGCCCGGTGGAGGCCTCGGGCGTCGATCGCTCTCTGGTGGCCCTGTCGGTCGGGGGTCCCCTGGTTCGAGACGAGGTCCACTTCTTCGTGGCGGGCGAGATCGAGGAGCGACACCGGGTCCCCACCGGCTACAATCTGGGCCGGGACACCCCGAGCCTGACCCGCATCTCGCCCGAGGGGATGGAGGCACTGCAGCAGGCGTTCGCCGGCATTTCCGGGGGACTCGAGGCGGGCGAGCCCGGCCCGTATTCGCTAGGTCAGTCCGTCACGAACCTCTTCGGCCGCATCGACTGGAACGTCGGCCCGGGGCATCGCCTCACTGTGCGGAACGTGTTCGCCCAGGCGGCCAACGACGAGGAGCCCAACCGATCGGACTTCGGCCGCTATGAATTGGGCTCGAATGCGGTCCATCGGGAGTCGGCTTCGAACACGACGTCACTCCAGCTGTTCAGCGACGTGACCGGAATCGGCACCAACGAGTTCGAGTTGTCGCTGACCCGGAGCGTCGATTCGTCGGATCCCGCGGTCGACTGGCCCCAGGTCGAGGTGGAGTTGCTCAGTGACGCCGACGGTACGCCTCTACAACGAGAGGTGCGGTTCGGTAGCGAACTGTTTGCCCAGGACAACCATCTGGAGCAGACGGCGCTACGCCTCACCGACGCGTTCAGCATCGTGCGCGGGTCCCACGTGCTGACGCTGGGGGCGACCGCGGCGTTCTACGACATCGAACAGCGGTACCTTCCAGGCGCGGCGGGGGCCTACGTCTTCCCGAATCTCGCCGCCCTGGAGGCGAACCTACCGTCGCGCTACCAGCGGGCCATCCTTGCCGATGGCGAGGAGCCGGCGGTGGGCTTCCAGGTCGTGGAGTGGGGAGCCTTCGTTCAGAACCGCCTGACGTTCGGTGACGGCTTATCACTGCTCCTGGGACTCCGCTTCGACGTGCCCCACTTCTTCGCCTCGCCCCTCGACAACTGGGATACCTACGACTACTTCGGGCACCGCACATCGAAGGTGCCGTCGGGCAACGTGCTGATCTCACCGCGCTGGGGCTTCAACTGGCAGAGCGGCGGAGAGCGGCGCACCCAGGTGCGGGCCGGCGCCGGCATGTTCAACGGACAGCTGCCCTACGTCTGGATGGCCGACGCCCTACACAACAACGGAGTGCGCTCGCAAGTGTTCGTGTGCGAGGGCGACGACGTGCCCGGTTTCGGGGTCGACGTGGCACCGGAGGGGTGTGAAGCTGAGCGCGACGCGGTGGTGTTCGCAGAAGATTTCAGGTTTCCCCAGGACCTCAAGTTTTCGATCGCCGTCGATCGGGAAGTGACGGACCGGTGGTCAATCTCGCTTGGCGGGCTCTTCAGCAAGGCGCTGCACCAGGTGAAGCCCTCCTTGGTGAACGTCGACCTCGGAGGCAACCCCGATCCAGAGGCCCTTCAACTCGGGTCGCAGCGGTACTTCTACGGTACCATCCGCAAGCAATACCTCGATCTCGACACAGACGTCTACGCCCCCTTTGATCGGGCCGTCGTCATGGTCAACGACGGTGAGGACTGGGCGACGTCGCTCACCGTGGAGGCGAGGGGGAGGCTGGCGTCACAGCTCGAGGTGCAGTTCGGGTACTCGCTGGCCCGGTCGTGGGATCGCGTCAGTCTCGTGTACCCGGACATGATGTCGAACTTCGGCTTCAACGCGTCTGTGGTCGACATCAACAAGCCGCCCCTGGAGACATCCACCTTCGACCGGCCCCACAAGTTCGTGGCCGCGCTGTACGGATCCATCCCGGGCCTGGACCGAAGCGAAGTCTCCCTGGTCTACACGGGCCAATCGGGCACGACCCTCACCTACGTATACGATTTCGACGTCAACGGCGACGGGTTCCCGGGTACCGGTCCGGCCCAGGACCGGTTCAACGATCCCATCTATGTGCCCGAGTCGGCCGACGATCTGCCCGCTGGCATCGCGACCCGAATCCTGACGGATGCGGCACTTCGGACCGATCCCTGCCTCCAGGAGCGCCGGGGCGACATCATGGTTCGCAATTCGTGCCGGAACCCCTGGGAGAACCGCCTCGACCTCCGTCTGGCCCAGGGCTTCACGTTCGGTGCTACCGACGTTCGCCTCGAGGCCGACCTGGTCAACGTGTTGAACCTCCTGAACGGCTCATGGGGCCACGTCCAGAAGACATCGTCGGTGGTGCCCCTCTACGAACGGGGGAGCGGGGGTGACGACTACCTGCGCTGGAGCGGCGGATTCCAGCGGCGCACCGGCGCCGAGGGCCCCGTCGCGCCCGCCCCGGCATGGAGCCCGCTCTCCCCCGAGTCCCAGTGGCAGTTCCAGATCGGAGCTCGGGTCACCTTCGACGGCGCTCGACGATGAGTCGGGGTATGCGGTGGCCGATGGCGGCGCTGTGCGCCGCGCTCTTCGCGTGCGCGGATACGTTCACGAGCCCCCGTTACGTCAATGTCGTGCGGTTGGTCCCGGACTCCGTCGATCTGGTAGCGGGCGAAACCATCGAGATCGCGATTCAGGCCTTCGACCAGAACCGAGACTCGCTACCCGATCGGGTCGGGCGCACCGACCTCTACAGCCAGGACCCGTTGGTGGCCGAGGTGGTGACGATCGAGTCGCCTTTCGCCACGATCCGGGCGATCGGTCCGGGGCGAACGTTCATTGTCGGGCAACTCGGATTCGGATTGAGCCGAGCCGTCATCCGGGTGACGGCCGGCGCGAGCGACCAGCGCTAGTTGGAGGGAGCGAGAGTCAACCTCGGTCCACGCCTCGGTTCTGTGGATACCTCGCCCACTTCATGGCCGATGCCGAAGGCGACCGGCTGGCCGACGCCAACGGCGACGCCGCGATCTCGGCCATCGAACTCAGTCAGTATCTCTACGAGCGGTACCGAGCCGACGTGAAGTCCGCTGGACCGGACGACTACGTGCGCACGGGCGGGCCCCAGACGGGCTACCAGCACCTGGTCGTCGACCGGGGAAGCATTCGCCCGGACCAGGTGTTGTTCCGGTAACCGCCCCTACCTGGGAGGGTTCTTCTCCAAGACCGTTTGGTACTAGTCGCCGCTTGTGGCGGGGCTCGCATAGTAGGAGGACCCGCCAGCTGCCCGCGAAGACGCGTCTGCCCAGCGCTGGCGGTGTTCACCCCTGAAGCACGTGCTCGGGGCCCGAGTCGGCGGTTGGGCGAGGGAGGGATCGGGTCTGCGCCGTGAGGCTTCGGGCGCTTCAAGCGGGAGATGAGGGAACGGGTCGGGGCCGGGTCGGAATGGGACGGCGGGCGGGCGCGTCGGGTTGGTGGCTCCCGAGCGTGAGCGGAGGAAGGGTCCGATTTCCTGTGTAAACCGGCCTGGTGGTCACGCGGGCTCCCAGGCGGGCTCGCGCGGACTGCGAATGGTCCCCCCGGAGGCTGACCACGGTCGGCCCGCTTCCGGCGCGGCGTCCGGTACCGCGATGACGCCTACCTCACCCCACCCGTTTCCGCTTCCTCTTCATGAAGTCCATCATGATGTACTGCCCCAGCGTCAGCGTGCTGGTGAAGTACGCCTTCCCGCGCGCGATCTCCGAGACCTTCTTCACGAACTGCACGAGATAGGGGTCGCGGGCCAGCATGAAGGTGTTGATCAGGATGCCGCTCTTCCGGCAGGCGGCCACCTCCTTGAAGGTGCGCCTCAGGATGTGTGCATCCATGCCGCCGGAGTTCGTGTAGACCCGGCCGTCGGGCAGCGTGAGGGCCGAGGGTTTTCCGTCGGTGATCATGATGATCTGCCGCATGTCCTGCTTGGACGCCGTGAGGATACGGCGCGCGACCTCGAATCCCTCGGCCGTGTTCGTGTGGAACGGCCCCACCTGCGCCTTCGCGAGCTGCGAGAGCGGGATCTCCTGGGCGCGGTCCCCGAAGGTCACGACCTTGAGAGTGTCGCC
>CBDUEZ010000153.1:0-10093 GCA_965366355.1 uncultured bacterium | reverse complement strand
ACGACCTCACGCGCGACCCGACAGGCGGGCGACCAGTTCTGCGCGTCGAGCCGCGAGGCGGGCCTTCTCGCCGTCGTCGAGCGCCGGGTCGTCCAGCTGCACATCGATGCGCGCCACCTCGAGGACCACCATGCGCCGGACGTCGTCGACGTCGAGAGGCGCGTGCGGACCGCCGACGGGGACCGCTTCGCCCCCCCGGCCCCCGGCCCGATAGACGGCGAAAAGGCCGGCTCCCGCGAGAAGAAGGGCCAGGGCGACCGACAACTCCCTGACGGGGAGTTCCGCCGGCGGCTCGCCCACTCGCAGCCGAATCTCACCGGAGGCGGGGGCATCGCCCGCGTATCGTCGAAACGACACTCCCGGTTGCATCTCGACGGTCTCGACTCCAGGCAACCCATCCACCTCGAGGAGCGGCGCGGGCTCACGCACGAGAAACTCGACCGTCACCGTGCCCGCGCTCAGCGGGATCGCGAGTCCGTCGAGCGCATCGACCTCGTAGCGCAGCACGAACTGACGCTGTCCGGGAGGGATCGGCCCCGTGAGTCTGAGGCGCCCGTCGACCACGGTCGCGGCATCGGGCGACACATCACCGCCGCCCACCGTGGCGTCACGCGCGCTCGTCGGGAGGGGATGCTGCCACGTGATGCCCCCGTCGGGCGCCGCGACCAGCGTGCGGTCGCTGTCATTCGAGAGCTCGAAGAGATCCGTGATCTGCCATCCGGTCGGACCTTGCTCCGCGATGACGTAACGAACGGCGACCGCGAGCGGAGCCCCGCCGGCCGGCGCCGTGAGTGTATCGTACGTCTCGATTGCATACACGCTGTCGAGCTGGATCGCCTGGCTGATCGCGCGACCGAAGTAGAGAATCCCCTCGTGACGAACGGCGGCGAAGTAGATGTCGCCTTCCTGGTCTTCGCGGGGGACCGAGGGCAGCTCGAAGCGAAACAGGCCCTGCGGATCGGCCCGCACGGTATCGATCTCGCCGGCAACCGAAATCGAGACCCGGTGGAGCACGACCTCGGCCCCCGGGAAGGCCTCGCCCGCGCGGCTCACCCGCCCCTCGAGCTCGGGGCGCGCCTCGACCTGGGGCAGAGCGGCCAGCGCGCTCGGCGCGCCGAAGACGACCCACACGAACCCGATCCACGCGCGCCCGACCCACCCGCGCACCTTCATGGCGTGAATCGGCCGAAATCTTCGGGGTCGAGCTTGCGCAGGTACGCGGCGAGGTCTTCGGGCGACGACAGCCCCCCCTGATCCCCAATGAAGTCGACTTCTTCGATCAGGTCGGGAGAAGCCGGGGCGTCCGACTCGTCGAGTTGCAGATCCATCTGCCGGAGCAACTCGTCGGCGACCACGATGGTGGCCTGGGCTCGCAACACGATGGCGATCGAATCGGAGGGCCGCGCATCGACCTTCAAGACCTGATCCAGCACCTTCAGGACGAGTACAGCGTGATAGACCCCGGCCTCGACCCTACCGATTTCCATTCGATCCACCCGTGCGCCCAGCACTTCGACCAGCGACACGGCGAGGTCGTGGGTCAGGGGCCTCGGGAAGCTCATTCCCGCCATATGCATGGCGATGGCGCTCGCCTCGGCGGGGCCGATCCAGATGGGGAGCACGCGGACCCCGTCACGCTCGCGGAGCACCACGACCGGGCTTCGACTGGCTCGATCCAGTCCCAGGCTTTGAACCTCTACCTCGACCAACATCTCAGGGACTCCTTCGAGGGCGCGCGCCCCTCAAAGCCCGAGGGCGGTCTTGAGTTCGTCCACGCGGTCCGTGGCCTCCCAGGGGAAGAGCCGAACGGTGCGCCCATAGGCCTCGACCTCCTGTACCTCACGCCCGAAGTGGCCATAGGCCGCGGTGGGCTGGAAGATTGGATCACGCAGCCGAAGTCGCTTGGTGATCTCGGCCGGCGAAAAACGAAAGACGTCGCGCACGGCGGCCTCGATCGCTTCGTCGGGCACGACGCCGGTGCCGAAGGTGTCGATGTAGACCGACACCGGCTCCACGACGCCGATGGCGTACGCGAGCTGAATCTCACAACGCCGCGCGGCTCCCGACGCCACCACGTTCTTCGCGGCCCATCGCGAGGCGTACGCCGCCGAGCGATCGACCTTCGTCGCGTCTTTGCCCGAGAACGCTCCGCCGCCGTGTCGGCCGACTCCGCCATACGTGTCGACGATGATCTTTCGCCCGGTCAGTCCGGCATCGCCGTGCGGTCCGCCGACCTCGAAACGACCGGTCGGATTGATGTGGAAGATGCAGTCGTCGAGGTCGAACAGCTCCGGCGGCAACACCGGGGCGATGGCCTCGCGCCGCACCACGTCATGGATCGTCGCCTGATCGACGTCGGGGTCGTGTTGTGTGCTCACGACAACCGTATGGACCCGCACCGGGCGGTCACCGTCGTACTCCAGCGTCACCTGGGACTTCCCGTCCGGACGCAACCACCCCACCACACCCTCGTGCCGCAACCGAGCGAGCTGCTGGGTGATCCGATGGGCGAACACGATGGGCGCCGGCATGAGTTCCGGCGTTTCGTCGCAGGCGTACCCGAACATCATGCCCTGGTCGCCGGCCCCACCCGTGTCGACGCCCTGCGCAATATCGGGGGACTGCTTGTCGAGGGTCGAGATCACCGCACAGGTGTGGGCATCGATTCCGTAGGCCGACGACGTATAGCCGATCTTGCGCAGGGTGGCCCGAACCACCGACGGCAAATCGACCCAGGTCGCCGTCGTGATCTCACCGGCCAGCAAGGCCATACCCGTGGTGACGAGGGTCTCACAGGCGACCCGTGAGCTCGGGTCGTCGGCGAGCATGGCGTCGAGCACCGCGTCAGAGATCTGATCGGCGATCTTGTCGGGGTGACCCTCGGTCACCGACTCGGAAGAAAAGAGGCGCATGGACGAGTCTGGAAGAACGAAAAGGACCTGCTATTGAACCGCAAGCTACCCGAGGGGCAGACCAGCGACAAGGCGACCGGCCGGGGGTTCTCAGGAGCGCGCGGAGAGGTTCCAACGGCCGATATAGGCCGAAAGATCCACGCGATCCCCGATGCCTTCGGCAAGGGCCTTCATCACGTCGTGCGAGGTCGCCGCGGCAAGGGCCCGCCGAGCGGCCCGCCGAGCATCTTCGATGCGCACGTCGCGCACGACCTTCTTCAACTCGGGAAGCGCCGGCCACGCCACCGACAGGACGGTGATGTCGAGGCCGATACACAGGAACGCCCCCAGCGATGTCGCCGCCATTTCTCCGCAGACGCTCACCTCGATCCCGGCGGCGCGGGCGACCCGGGAGACGGAGTGGAGCTGGCGCACGACCGACGGGTGAAACGGATTGAAGAGCCGCGCCAATCGCGCGTTGTTCCGATCGACGGCGAGGGTGTATTGCACGAGGTCGTTCGTACCAATCGAGAAGAAGTCGGCGTGCCGCGCGAGTTCTGCGGCGTCGAGCGCGGCGGCCGGGGTCTCGATCATCACGCCGAGTTTGTAGCCCCGGTTGAAGGCGAGCCCGTCGCGACGGAGACCGTCTTCTTCTTCTTCGAGCAACTGGCGAACACGCTGCACCTCCTCGACGTCGTTCACGAGGGGAACCATGATCCTCACGTCGCCATACATCGTCGCGCGCAGAATGGCCCGCAACTGAACCCGGAAGAGATCCGGCTCGTCGAGGAGTACCCGGACCGCGCGCCATCCCAGGAAGGGGTTCTCCTGAGGCGGCATGTGCAGGAAAGACGGGAACTTGTCTCCCCCCAGATCGAAGAGGCGGATGTAGACCGGCTCACCCGAGAAGGTTTCGGCGACCCGTTTGTAGGCCTCGAACTGCTCCTCCTCGTCGGGCATCGCGTTACGCCCGACCACGAGAAATTCGGTGCGAAAAAGGCCGATACCCGCAGCCCCGTGCCGCCGCGCGTTGGCCGCCTCGACCGGCAGATCCAGATTCGCTCGAAGGGCGACCGGTTGACCGTCGGCCGTGATCGACTCGAGGCGCGCGACGTCTTCGACCTCGGCCTCGAGAAGCCGGATCTGGCTGCGCCGCTCCTGGAAGACCCGCCGATCACGCTCGTCGGGGTTCAAGACCACACGGCCGATCCGTCCGTCGACGATCACCTCCTGCCCGTCGGTCACGCGCCGACTCACATCGCCCAGGCCGACCACCGCCGGGATCCCCTGGGATCGCGCCAGAATCGCCCAGTGCGAGGTGCGCGTCCCCTGATCCGTGGCGAGCGCCGCCACCTGATCCGGGTCGAGCTGAGCGATGAGCGACGGGGTCAGGTTCGGTGCCACGACGACCACCGCCTCGTCGGCGCCAGAGAGGTCGAGGGGATCGGACTGGCCGAGCAGGTACCGCAGAATCCACACCTCCATGTCTTCGAGGTCGTTGAGGCGGTCCAGAACCATCGGATTCGCCGTCCGCGCCCACTGCGCCTTCAGTTCGAGCATCCGCCACTCGAAGGCCCGAGCGGCCGTGAGCCGGGTCTCGCGGATGTAGCGCTCGGTGCCCTTCACGATCGTCTCGTCGTCGAGCATGAGGATCTGCGGATCGAAGATCCGGGCCTCGACCGGCCCGAGCCGTTCCTGGGTGCTCTCCTTCAGCATCGCGAGTCGCTCGCGGCCGGCCTTTCGTGCCTCGGCGAACCGTTCGATCTCGGTCTCGATCGCCGAGGGGTCGACCACCGCGTGAGGAACGGTAGGAACGCCCCAGGCGATCGTCCGGACCCGTCCCCAGGCGATTCCTTCCGACGCCGGGAATCCGTCGAGTGTTTCCGACATCAATCCTCCTCGAACCCGCGGCCCACCAGCCCACACAACGCCGCGAGCGCCGCTGGGGCGTCGTCACCGTCGACCCGGATGGTCAGGTGACTCCCTCGTTCGGCAGCCAACATCAGCACGCCCATGATGCTCTTGCCATTCACCTCCAAACCATCCTTCTCGACCCGCACTTCGCAGGCATAACGGGTGGCCAGCTTCACGAACTCCGAGGCGGGCCGCGCGTGCATGCCGGCGCGGTTCACGATCTCAACGGTCTCTTCGTGCATCGTTGTGTCCGATCAAGAGGCCCGAAGGCCGAGAACCAGGAGAAAAACCACCGAGGCCACCGTCACGATTGCGGCGGGGCGCCAGAACCGCACGCCTCCCACGATGCCCACGAGGAAGGCGAGCGCTGCAGCCCCGGCCCACCTCACCCCGACGCCGCTCGGCGCGGCAAATTCGCCCTCGAGCAGCAGCCCTCCGAGTAGCCCGACCAGGAAGAGCAGTACCCCCGAGACCCGTTCGATTCGACCGGTGACCGCAAGCCCTCGCAGGCGGAGGCCGACAGCCGTACCCGCGTCGAAGCCGAGGCCGAAACCCAGGAGGCGGATCGAGAGGTGAAGAGCGTTGAAGACGACCAGAAACGTCGCCACCGCCAGCCACCCGGGCAGGCCGATCCAATAGAGCACCAGGGCCAGGACCGCCGACAGGGGCAACCAGGTGGCCCACACGAGGCGATCGCCCAGCGCACCGAGGGGTCCTCGAACCGCAGACCGGAAGCGGCGCACGGTCTCGGGGCTTTCCCCCTCCGCCTCGAGACGGACCAGCGCCCCGAGTGCGACCGACGAAAAATACGGATGGGCATTGAAGTGTTCCGCGTGGCGCGCGAGACGTTCGCCCAGCGGCTCGCCCCCCGAATCGTTCAGGTGGCGAAGGGCCGGGAGAATGGCGAACGCCATGCCGAGGCCCTGCATCACCTTGTAGTTCCATGACCCCTGCACGAGGAAGGAACGGGCCACCACGGCATGCCGCACTCGGGCGGGAAGTGTCGGAGGACTCACGGCAACCACCGGGCAAGGGACACCCCGAGAACGACCCCACCGACCAGCGCGAGCCACCGGCGACCGCGAAGGAGGGCCTTGGCCACGATGCCGAGCGAGACGAACGCCCCGACCAGGAGCAACGCCCGCGTCTGATCGAGCGAAAGCGGCCACGCAACCGTCAGGACGGACCTCAACTCGCGAACGATGAGAAGGCCCAGACCCGTGATCAGGAGACCGCGCACCGCGTCGAGGGCAATGGACCACAGGTGACCCTTCCGGACCGCCCCGACCGTGAGCCGGCCCGCGAGCGGGTCGGGCATCCAACGCTCGTTGAGGTGACGCTGCCACCCCTGCGTGAGCGCACCCAGCTGGCCGAGCATAAGCGCGAGCGCGACCCCAATGGCCAGCCCCCCCGCATCGCCGATCCAGACGGCGCCGGCCGCACCGACGACGACGGCAGGTCCGGTTTCGGGAAACCGCCCCCCACCCGACGGGACGACCACCAGCAGGAAGACCTCGAGAATGCCGCCGACCATCAGCCCCGTCGCCGCATCACCGAGCAGAAGTCCGGCCAATCCGCCGGCCACGAGGGGCCGGGAGAACATGAACTGCCCCACCGTGACCGCATCGAGCGTCAGCAGGCTCCCCAGCACGGTCAACAGGGCAACGTCGATCACTTCAGGAGCCGTGAAAGGTCGACGCGGCCTGCGCCTGGAAGGTCCTGGCCGGTGACCACCACTCCGGCATCGGCCATTCGCTGAATCGCCTCCCGGTCGCGGTCGTCCAGGAACAGGTACGAGGCCACCTCGCGGCGCCCCGGCTGATGATGGATCCCCCCCAGGTTGACCTCGACCCCCTCGAGCCGTCCGTCGTCGGCGAGCGCGGCCATCATCGACGTGTCGCGCGTCAATAGCACGGATCGCACGACTTCGTCTCTCCAGCGCGCCAGCTCCGACACGCCGGTGTCGCGGTCGGCGAAGACCACCTCCACCCCCTCGGGAACCGACAGGCGGTAGAGCTCCTGTTCCCATTCACTGCCCGCCAGCTCGTCGTCGACCACCAGGTAGCGGCCGGGGCGGAGGTCGACCCCCCATCCCAGAACCACCTGGCCATGGATCAGCCGCTCGTCAACGCGATAGAGAAGGATCGCCATCGCGCCGGGGAGCCGTGAGCAGTTGCACACCAGACCGTCCCTTGTCGATCAACCGTTCGGCCAATTCGTCGAGGGGAAGGGTTCGGTGGAATACGAAGTCGAGCAACATCGGCAGGTTCACACCGGTGACGACGGCCACGCGTCGCCGCTCCGCGCAGGAGAGTCGGGCCGCGAGAGTGCAGCTGCCGGCCCCGAGGTCGGTGAAGACCACGGTGGGGCTGTCGCTGAGCACCTCGAGGATCGCGGCGCGCAGAGAATCGGGTGACCGCCCTTCGTTGGAGACGCCGACGAGCGCCTCTTCCGGCGCGCCGGAGATGCGTCGTGCCGCGTCGATCAGGCCGGACGCCATATCGCCGTGTGCGACGACGATGGCGCGAGCCTCACTCATAGTCCTGCTCGAGGTAGGCGCGGATGTGCTGATCGAACGCCTTGGCCGAGTCGTGCCCCGCATACCTCAACAGGTGATTCATTGCCACGACCTCTGAAATCACCGTAATGTTCTTCCCGGGATTGAGGGGCACCGTAACCTTGGGAATGAGCACGTCGAGAATCTCGACGTTCTCGGTCTCCAGCCCCGTTCGCGTGTACGTGTGATTTTCATCCCAATGCTCGAGTTGTACCATCACCTCGATCCGTTTCTGCTGCCGGATCGCGCGCACCCCGAAGAGCATCTGCACATCGATGATCCCAATGCCCCGGATCTCCATATGGTGGCCCTGGAGCGGGTGCGCCCTCCCGATGAGGACGTCGGTGCCTCGACGGCTCGCGAGGACGAGATCGTCGGCCACGAGCCGATGCCCTCGCTCCACCAGATCGAGAACACATTCACTCTTGCCGACCCCCGAACTCCCGACGAACAGCAGTCCCACTCCATACACGTCGGCCAACGATCCGTGCAGACTGAGCGTCGGGGCCAGGGCCGACTCGAGAAACGGCTTGATCCGCCGGTAGAAGTCCCGTGTGGTCAGCGCCGACCTCAAGACCGGCACCCCGGCCTCGTCGGCCAGCTCGACCAGCGATCGCGGGACATCGAGCTTCTTCGTGACGAACACCGCGGGGATCGGAAACCGGAACAGCTCGCGAAGGCGCGCCTCGGCTTCCGCGTCGGACAGCGACGAGACGTAGGTCATCTCAGTCTCCCCGAACACCTGCATTCGTCCCGCCGCGAAGCGCGCGGTGAACCCCGCCAGGGCGAGCCCCGGAGACGAGATGTCCGACTCCTCGACAACTCGGTCGAGACTCGCCCGGCGAGTGAGTACTTCGAGGCCGAGCGTATCTCGCTTGGTGTCGAAGATGTCACCGACCGTCATCTGCTTACTGGGCGAAGGGAGGGGAGCAGTCATGTCGAGGTCAGTCGCCCAACGTCTCCTGCGCATTGGAGTTGGCGTGATGATCGACCGCTTGCGCGCGGCCCCGACGGATCTGGCGCGACAGCCGGTCGAACAGAATATCGAGGGCGGCGGTCCACTCCGACGCCTCGGCCTTGGCCACCACGGGGTCGACCCGGTCCCTCGACACGATCGCCTCTACGGAGTTGGTCCGCTTTTCCTCTTCGAAGATGAGTTCGATCGCCGACACGCGCGGATCGAACCGTGCAACCTTCTCCATGAGTTCGTTGGCTCGCTCCCGAATCGTGTCAGAGATTTCACAGTGTCGTGCTGTGACCTGGACTCGCATGAACCCTCCCAACGGGTTGAAAGACACCTGTATACGAAAGCTAGGGACGCGTCGAGGCGTCGGCTACCCGCGCCCGAAGGATTTCTTCGATCCGGTTGGCCGCTGCATCCCAGGTAAACCGGCGTGCGTACTCCAACGCCGCCCGACCCATCTCTTCACGCAGCGGAGGATCGTCGCACAGCCCCCGGATCGCATCGGCCAGGGCACGGCTGTTTCCGTGGGGAACCAGCACCCCCGTCTCCTGATGTTGCACCGACTCCCGGAGCCCGGGCACGTCGCTCGCCACCGAGGGCGTCCCGCAGGCGCCGGCTTCGATCACGGCTATTCCCCAGCCCTCTTTGGCCGATGGAAGGGCATGAATCCAGGCCCGACGAAACAGATCGACCTTCTGTTCTTCCGAAACGAAGCCGAGGAACTCAACGCGCTCCTCGAGATCGAGCTCGGAGGTCAGTGACCGAAGTCGCTCCAGGTCGTCGCCCTTGCCCCCGATCAGAACGCGTACAGGCGCTCCCTCCTCGTTCAGCGTGGCGGCGGCCCGAAGCAACACATCGACGCCCTTGTACCGTTTGAGGCGCCCGAGGAACAAGACGGTCGGTGTCGAAAAACGGGTCGTTTCGGGGTTGGGGCAGTAGTGCTCGAGGTCGACCCCGTTGGGCACGACCTCGATCCGATCGGCGTCGAGACCGCGGGCGACGAGGTCGTCCCGCGTGCTCTCGCTCACCGCCACCATCGGGATTCCCCGATACCGAAGGGGGATCGGCCGCTCGAGCAGCCAGGTGGCCGCCGCGAGCGGGATGGGCCCACTCTCGAAGGCGGTCGTGCCGAACAGGTGATGAACCAGAACCACGACGGGCACGGGGCCCCAGGACGGCGTGAACAGCGGGACCTTGTTGAGATCCTCGACCACGACGTCGAAGTCGAGAGGCGCGAGGTGGGTGCGAAAATAGCGGCGCGCGTGGAGCGGGAACGTATACCGCCGCGCGACGCGATGTACGTGGATCCCGTCGAGGAGATCGCGGTCCGGCGCGCCCTCCCAATTCGAACAGAGCAAGTGGATCTCGTGTTCGCGCGCGGCGAGGCGCCCAAACACCTCGTGGAGGTGAATCTCGGCTCCCCCGCTTCGCGGGTTCGTCCGATCCTGCCAGTTGACGACCAGAATCCGCAGGTCAGCCTCCCGCTTCTGCGAGGAGGCTGCGATAGAGCGCATCCAGGACTCCGTTCACGAAACGGGGTGACTCGCCCCCTCCGTACTGTTCCGCGAGTCGCACGGCCTCCTGGATGGCGACCTTCGGCGGGATCTCCTCGAGATACAGCAACTCGGCGGCGGCCAGACGCAGCACGCCCCGATCGATCGCCGCCAGTCGCTCCATGCGCCAGTTGTCGAGCGCGCCCCGGAGTCGCCGGTCGATGTCTTCGAAGTTCTCGTCGACGGTGCTCAGAAGGAGCCGCAGATAGGGGAG
>CBDUEZ010000152.1:0-10114 GCA_965366355.1 uncultured bacterium | reverse complement strand
CCTCGGCGGCCGAGGGCCCAAGTTCGGTCTCTTCGGTCACCTCGGCGAGGATGTGCATCCCGACCATCTACGGCGAGAGGCCACGGCCGCCGATCGGGCGCTGCTCCAGGGATTCGCCGATCTCTATCTGCGGGGGGCGGGCCAGATCGAAGACACGGCGCCCTGCATGTTCACGATCTCGGCCGACACGAATTTCTTCGTCGACCGCGTCCCCGATTCGCCCGTCGTCGTAGGGTGCGGATTCAGCGGGCACGGCTTCAAATTCGCGCCGGCCATCGGCGAGGCGATCGCCGCACTGGTTCAGCGACGCAGCCCCGGTTCCGATGTGGAACACCTTCGCTGGAACCGGCCGGCGCTTCGGCCGAACGAGAGCGACGACGGCCTGTCGGATCGCTCGGGGCCGACGTAGGATCCCCTCCATGCTTCGAGCCTCCTTGTTGTGGGCATCGACCCACCCCGGCCTCGCCGAGCGCCTGCCCCGGTACGGCTTCGTTCGCCGAGCGGTGAAACGTTTCATGCCGGGCGAGCACGCCGACGACGCACTCCGGGAGGGACGGCGCCTTCAAGCCGCCGGGATCCCCACGTTGGTGACCTGCCTCGGCGAAAACGTGTCGACCGAGGCCGAGGCGACCCGCGTGGTCGACGACTACTGCGCCCTTGCCCAGTCGGTGCGCGCGGCCTCGCTCGACATGGAGCTGTCGGTGAAGCTCACGCACCTGGGGCTCGATCAGGGGGTCGGCCTCGCCGCGCGAAACCTCACGCGCATCGCCGAGGCCGCCGACGGAGTCGTCTGGGTCGACATGGAAGGAAGCGACTACGTCGATCGCACGCTCGATGCGTGGCGCGAAGCCCGTGCCCAGCACGACAACGTCGGGATCTGCCTTCAAGCCCACCGGACCGAACGGGACTTCGAGGAGCTTCTCCCCGACACGCCACACATTCGGCTGGTGAAGGGCGCCTACATGGAGCCACCCGACATCGCGATCGCGAAGAAGTCGGCGGTCGACGAGGCCTTTCGCAAGCTCGCGAGCCGAATGCTGCGCGAGAGGCTGGCCGACCGAATGGGGAGGCCCGCCATCGCCACGCACGACCAGCGGTTGGTCGGTGATGCCAAACGCATCGCCTTCGAGATCGGCCTGGCGGCCGATCGTTGGGAAATCGACATGCTCTACGGGATCGCGGAGCACTCGCAGGCGGCCCTCGTGCGATCCGGGGTCCCCCTCCGTGTCCTCATCTCCTACGGCACGCATTGGTTTCCGTGGTACATGCGTCGCCTCGCCGAGCGCCCCGCGAACATCGGCTTCGTCCTCCGGAAGTTGGTCTCCCGCTGAGCACGAGGGAGCCCTTCGACCAGGACCCGCGCCGTTGGGGTCAGCTCGCGCTGGTGTCGCTGGCGCTGTTGTTGTCGATGAGCGCGTGGTTCACCGCGACGGCGGTCTCGGAGTCCTTTCAGCTGCGATGGGGCCTCGACGCGAGTGCCGTCGCCTGGTTGACCACGATCGTCCAGATCGGCTTTGTCGTGGGCACGGCCCTGGCCGCGATCTTGAACTTCGCCGACATCTGGCCCTCTGGACGCTACTTCGGGATCTCCGCCTTTCTCGCCGCCGGGGCCAACGCGGCGCTGTTGATCGCGCCCACCTTCGAATCGGCCCTCGGACTCCGATTCCTCACGGGCCTGTTTCTCGCCGGCGTCTACCCTCCGGCCATGAAGATGATGGCCACCTGGTTCCGGTCGGCACGCGGTCTCGCGATCGGCACGGTGGTGGGTGCGCTGACCGTGGGCAAAGCGGCGCCCTACCTCCTCAAAGGCCTGGGAGGGGCCACGGCGGCCGAGCCCGTCGTGATCGGGGCCTCGATCGGCGGAGTGATCGCGGGCCTGATCGTTCTCGGCGGCTACTCCGACGGCCCCTACCGCTTCGATCGACGGCCGTTCGAATGGCGCCGGGTGGGGCGGGTGCTCACGCATCGGGAGACGATGTGGGCCACGGGAGGATATCTCGGGCATATGTGGGAGCTCTATGCGGGCTGGCTTCTGGTCACGCCCTTCTTCGTGGCCGCGCTCTCCGCCCGTGGGGTCGTGGAGCCGGCGTCTACCGCTGCGCTGTGGGGGTTCGCCGTGATCGCGATAGGCGGGCTGGGGGCGGTGGTCGCGGGGCGGTGGGCCGATGAGTGGGGCCGCAGCACGGTCGCCAACGGGGCCATGGCGATTTCGGGGTTGTGTTCGCTCGGGCTGGGATGGACGATCGGCGCCCCCCTCTGGATCATCGGGCCCATCGCGCTCGTGTGGGGCGCCACGATCGTCGCCGACTCGGCCCAATTTTCGGCCGTGGTCACCGAGGTCGCTCCCCGCGACGCGGTGGGGACCGCCCTCACCCTCCAGACGATGCTCGGCTTCGCCCTCACCGGGGTGTCGATGCAACTCGGCGTGCGGATCGTCGAATCGGTAGGATGGGGGCCCGGACTGAGCCTGCTTTCCCTCGGCCCGGCGGTCGGAATATTCTGCATGCGGCGACTTCGCCGATAGGGGGATCGGCCCTAGCTTCCGACCATGACATCTCCGCCTTTGTACCGCTCGACGCGTGGCCACGGGCCGGTTGGTCTAGCCGAGGCCCTGGTCCAGGGACTCGCGCCGGATGGAGGGCTCTACCTGCCCGACCGGATCCCCCGCCTGGACCCACCCACCCGGGGCACGCTGGCCGATGTGGCCGTCCCACTCCTGGCCCCGTTTCTTCCTGGTGGATCCGAGGAATGGGTTCGGAAGGCACTGTCGTTCGACACCCCGCTCGTGCCGCTGGCGCCGAACCGAGCGCTCCTCGATCTCACCGGGGGACCGACGGCGGCTTTCAAGGACGTCGGAGCCCGATTTCTCGCGCGGGCCCTCGCCACCCTCGCCCCGGTCCCCAGCGGCAGCCGGCGTACGGTACTCGTCGCCACCTCGGGCGACACGGGCGGTGCGGTGGCGGCGGCCTTTCACGGTCTGCCGGGCATGCGAGTGGTCGTGTTGTTTCCGGCCGGAGCCGTGTCGCCGCGACAGCGCCTTCAATTCACGACACTGGGCGACGACGTGGTGGCGCTGGGGGTCTCGGGCCCCTTCGATGCCTGCCAGCGATTGGTCAAAGAAGCGCTCGGCGACCCGGAGCTCGTCGAGCGCCACCTGCTGACGAGCGCCAATTCGATCAACATCGGTCGCCTTCTCCCGCAGATGTCGTGGTACGTCAAAGCGCTCGTCGAGCGCCCGGCCGCGGGCCGATCGCTGACCTTCGTGGTTCCGTCGGGCAACCTCGGCAATCTCACCGCCGGCATGATCGCCGCCACCATGCTCGACAGCGACGCGCGATTCGTGGCGGCGGTCAACGACAATACCGCCTTCATGGATTGGCTGGGGGGCGCGACGTCGCTCGAGCGGCCGACCGTTCGAACGCCGTCCAGCGCGATGGACGTCGGGCGCCCCAGCAATCTGGAACGAATCGAGGCGCTCGTCGCCCGCGTGCCCTCCCTCCGGGAGCGGCTCTCGGGCATCTCGATCGGTGCACCGGAAACGCTGGAGGCGATGCGCCGGCATCATCGCGATACCCGGCGTTTCATCGACCCACACACGGCCGTGGGACTCGCCGCCGCCGAACACCTCGACGCTCCCGGCGACGTGGTGGTGCTCTCCACCGCTCACGCAGGCAAGTTTCCCGATACGGTCGCCGAGGCCACGGGTGCGACCCCACCGGTGCCGCAGGCTCTCGCCGGTCTGGAAGGTCCGCTCGCACCGGAGTTGCCCGCGCTTCGAGCCGCGCTCGCGGGCACCGACCGGAGAGACTCGTGACGACGCCGCTCGCGCCCCTCCGGGTCGTCGTCCCCGGCTCGACCAGCAATCTGGGTCCCGGATTCGATGTGCTCGGCCTCGCCCTGGATCGCACGCTGACGGCACAGTGGGACCCCGGAAAGAAGCGGCTTGAGATCGTGGGCGAGGGGACTCTCGAGCATCTCGACCCCGAGCGAGACCTCGTGCACCGCACTCTCGCCGACGCCCTGGGCATCGAAACGGGCGAACTCACGGGCCGGCTGCGGCTCACCTCCGCGATTCCGATGGCCCGTGGCATGGGTTCATCGGCGGCCGCCCGGGTCGCCGGCCGCGTGCTGGCCCACGCCCTCCGTCATCCAACCTCCTCGGGCGACGACGGATCGCTCGTGGTCACGTCGACCGACTGCGCGGCTCTGATCGAGGCGGTAGCCCGCGCCGAGGGCCACCCCGACAACGCGGTGCCCTCGTTGGTGGGGGGACTCGTCGCCACCTCCCTCCACGACGGAACCGTGCGGTGGACGCCGCTGCCCTTGAGTCCGGCGGTGGGCTTCGTCTTCGCCGCCCCCGGAGTGGAGATCCGCACCGACGAGGCCCGACGGGCGCTGCCCGACACGGTGCCCCACGCCGATGCCGTCTCGAACGTCGGTCGGCTCGCGGAACTGCTCACGGGGCTTGCTCGCGCAGACGGGGAGCGGATCGCGTGGGGACTCCACGATCGCCTCCACATGCCCTGGCGCTGGCCGCTCGTGCCCCTTGCGGACCGGGCGCGGGAGGCGGCCCTCGGCGCCGGAGCGTGGGGGGTCACCTTGTCGGGGAGCGGGTCGGGCGTGATCGCGCTCGGACCGCGGCGCGTCTGTGCCGACATGGCGAGGGCGATGGACGCCGTCTTTGCGCAGGTCGGCGGTTCCGGAGACCGGTGCTCCTTCGAAGTGCGCCCCGTTGCCGTAGGCGCCCTCGTCGTCGACGACGAGGTCCGTCCCGCACGGTGAGGTGTGAGAACCGGAGTTCGGGGAGGTGTCTTCGCCGATCCCGCGAGCGGCCTACGACGGGTCCAGTCCCCTCGGCGTCCAGCGACGCTCCACGATCTCGAGCCCCCCATCGACCAGCAGCGCCAGTGCGGCGGCGGGCAGGGCTCCAGACAGAATCAACCGGGTGTCGGAGAGCGCGAGCCCCGCGACGATCGGATCACCCAGGCCGCCCGCCCCGATGAAGGCGGCCAGGGTTGCGGTCCCGACATTGATCACGGCGGCCGTTCGCACGCCGGCCAGAATGACGGGCGCGGCGAGCGGAAGGCGCACCTGGAGCAGGGCCTGGCGAGGCGTCATCCCGAGGGCGATGGCCGCGGCCACGGCCACCGGGTCGGCGTCCCGCACACCCGTGTAGGTGTTCCGCACGATCGGGAGCAGGGAGTACAAGAAGAGGGCGACCACGGCCGGCACGAACCCGATGCCGAGCACCGGAATCATGAAGGCCAGGAGCGCGATGCTCGGCACGGTCTGGAGAAGCCCGACCCCACGAATCACCCCCTCGGCCCCCGTTCGCAGCCTCTCCAACAGCAGTCCCAGGGGAATCGCGACCAGCAGGGCCAGAACGAGCGATACACCCACCAGTTCGAGATGCCGGAGTGTGAGTCGAGCGGTCTCGGCCCGGCGCCGCCACAGATAGGGGGCCAGTCCCTCGTCCTCCGCGACCGCTGCGGTGGCGCTCGCGCCGGGAACCGACCCGATCAGGCCCAACTCGACCAGGAGTTCGCGGGCGACCGTCGCCGGAGCCACTCCCTCGACCTCGACGCGTTCGTTCGCCCTCCGCATGGTCGCCTCGTCGAGCCGCCCCGACAGGGCGGTCAACGCCGAGACGGCCGCGGGAACGTCGGTCGCGAGGCGCGAGCCGACCAGCGCTGCGGCCTCGTAGGGCGGAAAGAAGGCTCGATCGTCACGCAACACCACCAGGTCGAATCGGGCGATGGCCCCGTCGGTGGAATACCCGTCGATCACATCGACCGCACCCTCCGCCAGCGCGGAGTATTTCACAGCCTGGAGCAGAGGGCGCACCTCGGCCAGCGCCACGCCATACGCCGACTCGAGACCCGGCAGACCGTCGTCGCGACCGATGAAGTCCGGACTGAATCCCCCGATGAGCGAACCGCCCTCGCGGGCGAGGTCCGACAAGGTGGCGAGCCCGAGCGAGTCGGCGGTCGCGCGACGCACGGCGACCGCGGAGGTGTTTTCGAACCCGAGGGGGGGCAGCCAACGCAGTCCCCAACGGTCGAGGAAGGCGCGCGACACCCGCCGGAACACCGCTCCGGCGTCGCCCGAGGGGGTCTCGCCGAGCAGCGCGAGCAGCCCCGTGCCCGTGTATTCCGGATACACATCGATCGCCCCGCTTCGCAACGCCTGGAAGGCGATTTCAGTCGCGCCGAGGCCGGGGCGACGTTCGACGGCAATGCCACGCGCCTCGAGCACGCCCGCGAAGAGTTCGGCCAGCACGAACGATTCGGCAAAGGGCTTCGAGGCGACCACCACCGGGCGTGTCGCGAGTTCGGCCGCCGGCTCCTGTAGGGTCGCCGAAGCGGCCCCCGCTTCACCCACAAGAAGCACCCCGACGAAGCCGAGGGCCACTCCGGTCTTTCCGGTCACCCTTCTCATGCGCCGACGCCCGCGCGTGCGAGCAGCGCCGTGACGTACCCCGGCCGCGGAGCCCGGCGCAGTTGTTCGGGAGGTGCGACCTGAAGGATCTGCCCACGCCGCATGACCGCCACCTCGTCGGCCAGCTTGAAGGCCTCGCCGAGGTCGTGGGTGACGAGGACGGCGCTGAACGCCCGCTCTTGCCTCAGCGAGGCGAAGACGCCTTGAACCTCGTTGCGCGTGAGGGCGTCGAGCGCGCCGAAGGGCTCGTCGAGCAGAACCAGGTCGGGCCCGTCGGCGAGCGCTCGCGCGAGCGCCACCCGCTGACGCTGCCCACCCGAAAGGCTGCGGGGCCATCGAGGTCCGAACTCGTCGGGCTCGAGGCCCACCTGCTTCAGCGCCGTGCGGGCGCGCGCGCCGGCGTCTGGTCGTTCTAGAAGTCGCGGCACGAGAGACACATTCCGGAGCACCGTCCAATGGGGGAGAAGCCCGCCATGCTGCGGCACGTAGCCCACGCCCCTGCGAAGGACCTCGGGACGCAGACTCGAGACCGCGCGCCCCGCGACCTCGACCTCACCACGATCCGGCACGGTGAGGCCGTTGAAGCAGTGAAGGAGCGTCGTCTTGCCCGATCCACTTTCGCCCACGAGGGCGAGACACTGCCCGGCCTCCAGACGCACGTCGACGCCATCGAGTGCCGTGATCGCGCCGAAGCTCTTCACGATCGCGCGGCCATAGATCGCCGGTGCCTTCACGTCGCCTTCGCCCGCCGGGGAACCGAGGCCGCCCCTTGGGGATTTGACGTTGCGCCCTTTCTCATTCCTCTGATCCCTCCTCCATGGACCTGCACGTCGGTCGCGCCCTCACTCCTCACGAAATCACCTCACTCCTTCACGAAGCTCGCAGCCGGACTCTCCTTCTCGTCGCCCCGCTGTCGGACGACGACCTTCGCCGACAGCACAGTCCCCTGATGAGTCCCATCGTATGGGATCTCGGCCACATCGCTCACTTCGAAGAGGTCTGGCTGCTCGAGAACATCGAGGGCGGAGGCCCGGGAAGCGAGGGGTTGAGAGGCATGTACGACCCCTTCCGGAACCCCCGATCAACGCGTGCGGGGCTGGATCTGCCCTCGAGAGCCGACGCCTTCGACTATATGAGCGAGGCCCGCCGGGCGGTTCTGGAACGGCTTCGTTCGACCGATCTCGGAGTGCCGGCGACGCCCTCCGAATCACCGCTGCTGCGAGACGGTTTCGTCTTTCGCATGGTCCTGCAACACGAGTACCAGCACGGAGAGACGATTCTGCAGACCCTTCAGCTCAAACAGGGGACTCCATACGCGGCACCCCGGGCCGTCGGACTCCCCAGGCCCGACGAAACGGTTTCGCTCGGCGGTTCGGTGCGAGTCGCCGCGGGGCACTATGAACTCGGCACTTCCGACGCCAGCGAAGCGTACGACAACGAGCGGCCCCGCCACGGGGTCGATCTCGCGGCTTTCGACATCGATGTGACCCCCGTCACCAACGCCGCGTATGCCGAGTTCATCGACGATGGCGGCTACGACCGCGAGGAGTTGTGGAATGAGGCCGGTTGGCGATGGATCAACGACGAGGGCCTGCGCGCCCCCGCGTACTGGTTCGAGCGCGATGGTCGGCGCTGGGATCGGGTGATGGATCGCGAGCGGCCCCTGGACCCCCTGCGGCCGGTCTGTCATGTGGGGTATTGGGAGGCCGACGCGTACGCCCGCTGGGCCGGGAAGCGTCTCCCGACCGAGGCGGAGTGGGAGGTGGCGGCGTTGTGGGACCCCGAGGTCGGGGCCGCCCGCCGGTATCCGTGGGGCGACGAGCCACCCACGCCCCTCGTCGCCAATGTCGATCAGCTCGCCTTCGATACCGCTCCGGTCGGGGCGTACCCGGCGGGTCGCTCGCCGGCCGGATGCCTCGGCATGATCGGCAACGTCTGGGAGTGGACCTCATCGCCCTTTGGGGGCTACCCCGGCTATGAGACGTTTCCCTATCCGGAATACTCCGAGGTGTTCTTCGGCGACGAATACCGGGTGTTGCGGGGCGGCTCCTGGGCGTCCCGCGCGGGTGCTGTGCGGGGCACCTTTCGAAACTGGGACTACCCGATCCGGCGGCAGATCTTCTCCGGCTTTCGGTGTGCGCGCGATGTCTGATTCCTCCGGCGGAGCCGCCAGCGTGCAGGTCGTGCAACGAAGGGCGCTTCTCGACGAGGTGTGGGACCGCCTGCAGAGACGTGTCCTCTCGCCGCGTTGGTTCTACGATCGGCGCGGCTCGGAGCTCTTCGAGGAGATTACGCACCTTCCGGAATACTATCCGACCCGCACCGAGCTGGCTCTGCTCCACGAGGGGGCCGCCGAGTGGATGCGCGCGTTGCGGCCCGGCGTCTTCGTCGAACTGGGGGCAGGAAGCGCGCGCAAGACGCGGGTGCTCCTCGACGCCCTTCAAGTCGAGCGACCCGGCGCCGTCTACGTTCCCCTCGACGTCAGCGCCGACTTCCTCCAGGCGACGGGCGACACGCTCCGGGCCGAGTACCCCCATCTGCGCATCGAGCCCGAGGTGGCCGACCTCACGAAACCGCTTCGCCTGGGTCGGCACGGCGAACCGCCCACCCTTTTCGCCCTTCTGGGCAGCACCCTCGGAAACTTTCCCCCACCGGCGGCCATCGAAGTGTTGGGCCACGTGCGCGAGGCCATGGTCCCCGGCGACACCTTCCTTCTGGGGGCCGATCTGCGGCCCGGGCCCGGCAAGACGGTCGCCGAGCTCGAGGCGGCCTACAACGATTCGAAGGGCCTGACCGCCGAGTTCAACCTCAACATGCTGGCGGTCCTCAACGAGAGGTTCGGGGCCGATTTCGACCTCGCCGACTTCCGGCACCACGCCTTCTATGACCCCGACGCGGGCTGGATCGAGATGCACCTGGTCACCCCCCACGGCTGCCGGGTTCACATTCCGGGTCGCGGCACCGTCGAGTTCGAGCCGGGTGCATCACTGCGGACCGAAATTTCGAGCAAGTACGACCGGGACGTCCTCGGGGAGCTCTTCGGCGCGGCGGGGCTCGAGGTCACCGATTTCACGACCGATGATCGGGGCCGTTACGCGATGGTCTTCGCCCGACTCCGATGACGATCATCGGCGACTCCCCGGCGCAGGGGCTGGAGCGCGCCGACCTTCGGCGCCGCATCGCCGGGCTTTTTTCACCCACCGTGGGCGCTCCGCGCGTCGGGGTCGAGATCGAGGCCATCGCGGTCGAGCGAGCCACCGGTCGCCCGGTTCGGCCGACGCCCGGTAGAGAGGGCGAAGCCGCTACGGCGAAGATCATCGAAGCCTGGGCCCGACAGCGGGGATGGCGCACCGACCCCAGCGCATCGGGCTCTCCCACCTTCGTCGGGCCCAACGGTCGCTCGGTCTCGTTCGAACCGGGAGGGCAGATCGAATACGCATCGGCTCCCGTTACCACGCTCGCTCAGCTCGACACCGATCTCGTCGACGTCCTCTCTTCACTGGCGACGGCGCTCGCGGCCGAGGGTATCGAGTTGCTCGCCCGGGGTGTGGACCCGACGACACCCCTGGCCGAGGCCCGCCTGTGGCTGGAGGGCGAGCGCTATCGGCGCATGGCCGCGCACTACGCACGGCGGGGCCCCTGGGGTCGGCGCATGATGCGCCAGACGGCGGCTCTG
>CBDUEZ010000151.1:0-10131 GCA_965366355.1 uncultured bacterium | reverse complement strand
AACGATCCCTGGGACTCCGGCACCGGCGTCACCACCCTGGAAGACGACGGTTCCCTCGCCTTCCACCCCTACGCGTCCCAGAAGCCGGCGTGGCAGGATTGGGTCTCGCATTCGGGATTGCTCCAGCGCAGCCACCTCTTCTCACTGTTCCGGTCGATCCAGGCCGGCGGAGGCGGCGGGGGAACGGTGGAGGTCGACCCGGAGGCTGCCGCGGCGGCCGAGCAACTCCGACGGGAGCTCGAGGAGCGATATGTCGGGTTTCTCCGGGCCTTTGCGAACGAACTCTCGGCTGAAGGCACCTCGCTGCACTTCTTGAGCGTGACGCACGCGGAAGACGGCGCCTACATCTACGATGTCGACAGCTACCCCATCATTGCGGCGGCGGTGGAGCAACTCGCGGAGGCCGGTCTGCTCTCCTTCGTCCGGCTGCCGCTCGGTCCTATGCAGACCATGGCGACCAGCCCCGAGGGGCATCAGTGGGGTCCGGATCATCACCGGGCGGTTGCCGAGGCCCTCGCAGAATCACTGGCGGGGCGCTGACCCCGACCGTTCCACCGGGTACGATCGGCTAGCGCTGTCCGGGTCGATACGTCTCTTCGGCCGCAGCGTCCACGTCGTCGCGGTAGAAGTAGACCGGTCGCAGGTCACCCGACGCGTACCGTTCCGCCTGATCGTTGAAGTGGGGAGAGGAGGGATCACCACTCTGCCCCCCAGCGGTAATCGCCCGTGCGGTCACCCGATCACCGAACTCGACGACAGCTACGAAGCTGTTGCCCCTCGTGCCGTACGTCTTCTTGGTCCCGTTGAAGGTGCGTTGACCGTAGGCCGCGAGTGACCCCCACGTGGCCGAGGTGAAGCCGACGGGAATACTCGGGGCGTCGTCGTCGAACGGCTGGACGATGTCACCCGTGAGGCGCTGGAATCGATTGATGTCGCCCCATGGGGTGCGCCAATCGCCGAAGTCTTCCGCCAGCGTCGCCGAGGCGGCCGCCAGGGCGGCGAGTTGGTCTGCGGCGGTGGCCTCGCCGCCTCGGGTCATCCCGCGGAGTTCAGTCGCCCAGTAGATGGCCAGCGAGGTCGGCACCGATTCGACGCCGAACCGGTAGTCCCAGTCCCGGAGCACGGCGATCTGTTCAGACACGGCCGCGGCCGCGGGTGCGGAGGGCGCCTCGTCGTAGGCGGCAAGCAGTCCCGGGATCATGTCTGCGAAGACGGGAAGCCAACTATCGTAGGCGGCGTCGAGGAGACCCTGGAGCGTGAAGTCGGTACGGCCCTCGAGCACACGGATCGCGTGCACGCCACGGGCGTTCTCGGTGTACCGGTCCATGTACGCGGGGTAGTCGGCCTCGCGGGGACTGTCGGGTGCGTCGACTCCCGCCGCCGTATAGGGCCAGTTGTTGGTGTTCTGAATCCAGCCGTTCGACGGGTTCACCACGAGCGGGCTCTCGTCGACCGTGTGGATTCCCTGCCATGCGGTGGCCGGGTCGTTCCCGTCGACCGGCTGACTCCAGTCGAATCGGGTGTCGCGAATGGGCACGAAATTCGCGTGGAAGTAGGCGACGTTACCCTCGGCATCGGCGAAGAGCGTGTTGTTCGACGAGTTGGTGTGGAGGTTCATCACCTCCTTGTACTCGTCGTAGTTGGCCGCCCTGGTTCGGGAGTACGACTGGGTCAGCGCGTCGACCGGCTCGAACATCAGCTTGACCGCGATCCAGGAGCCGTCGGCGCTGCGAACGATGGGACCCTCGTGGCTATAGAACACCTCGAAGGTGCGCTCCGACATCGCGTCGCCATCGCGGAAGGGCACGGTGATGCTCCGCGACCGCATCTGGCGCTCCTCGTCTCCATACATGTAGAAGACGCCGTCGTCCCGTTCGACGACCTCGTAGGCGAACTCGTCGATGGCGTCGGCGCCGGTCGACGTGTGCATCCATCCGGCGGTCTCGTTGAAGCCCTGATAGATGAAGAACTGCCCCCAGGTTACGGCGCCGTAGGCATTCAGGCCTTCCTCGCTGACCATGTGGACTTCAGCGCGGAAGTAGAACGAGGTGTGCGGGTTGATCAGCAGAAGGGCGTTGCCGGCCGCCGTGTTGGAGGGAGCGATGGCAAATCCGTTCGAGCCGGTCGGTTCGGGAATCACATTCGCGGAAAGCGACGGATCGTCGGCGCCTTCCGGGACGGATCCTGCGTCACCGACCTGGACGGCCGCCTCGGCTCCATAGAGTTCTTCGAGCCCACGAGTGGAGATCCGTTCGATGTCTCCCCCGATGCTTCCCTCCGTGAACGACAGAGCCATCCATGGTTCGTAGCGCTCGATCGCACGACGCTCCACCTCAGGGTGTGTGTGCAGATAGTAGTTGAGCCCGGCGGCCCAACTGTCCATCAGATCGCGCAGCCACGCCGGACTCTCGGCATACCGTGCCTCGAGATCGGCCGGATCGACGAAGAGCTTCATGCGCAGGTCGGACCAGATGGCCGATTCGCCCTCGGCCTCCGCCAGCCGTCCCAGTGAGTTGAGGTAGTTCAACTCGATTCTGGGGTAGTCGTCTTCGGCCTGGGCGTAGACCATGCCGAACACGACGTCGGCGTCGGTGGGGCCGTAGACGTGGGGAATTCCCCAATCGTCTCGGGTGATGGTGATGCGCTCGGCCTGCTCCTGCCACGCGTCGAGTTCGCCGCCCTCGGTCGCAGAGTCCTGGGGGGTGCAGGCGGTGACGACGGCGAGCAGCAGCAGGCAGAGCTTCTTCATCGGGGTTCCTTCGAACGGTGGCGCCAGGGGGGATCCACGAGAGATTGCCCCCACCCGACCAACGAAGCAAGAACCCGGTCAGTCGAGCTGCTGCATCCGGTGGAAAAGCTGGACCCCGCGCTCCTCCAGGTGATTGAGCACGAAGTCGAAGCAGTCTTCGTTCCGCCCCACGATCTCTGCAGGGGCCACGCCGGGGGTCGTCCAACGGCCCTGTGCTACGAGTCGCACCATCGCCGCGCAAGTGTAGCCGGTCGTGCGGGCCATCGACGAGGTCTCGGTCTCGGTGTTGTAATAGTCCAACAGATCGTAGGTGTGCCGTACGCGCCGGCCCTCATGAACACCCTCGATCGTGAAGCGGCACACGGTCAGATCGGGTTCCCCTTCTTCGAACTGCCAGGCGTCGAACAGCAGGGTCTCGGTGACGTCGCGCGGACGCACGAGCCCCGATGGGGCGAGAATCTCGGTGTCGTTGAAGAATCCGGCTTCCCGCAGGACCCGCATGCGGTCGGCATGCCCGGGGTAGCGGATCGTCTTCTCGACGAGATCCGGCGTCGAACTCGTCTGCATGAGGGTTCGAAGACCGCCCGTATTGAAGGCCTCCAGCGTGCCGAGCCCGGGGAAATGAACGAGCTCCACCTCGGAAAGGGCCGGGAGAGTGACGTCCTGACCGTTGCGCCGCAGTCGGGCGGGGCGCGTGTACTCGGCCAGCACGTCTCGCGGCGAGAACGGCGCCTTGTATTCCCAGGGCCAGTCTCTCTCCACGGGCAGCCCCCCGACGAGCGCACGAAACGAGGTCGTTTCGTCGAGGGCGACCTCCATGCGGCCGAGAATCAGATTCGAAAGGCCCGGCGCGATGCCGCAGTCGACGAGGCAGGGCACGCCCTCTTCCCGCGCCAACTCGTCGAGACCAAAGGCGTCTTCGTCGAAGAAGGAGATGTCGACGACGGGTTTTCCCTCACCCAGGGCGACTTCGACCGTGCGGTACCCCATGAAGCCGGGAACACACCCCACGACCAGATCGGCGCCAGACACGGCCTCGACCACCCGATCGGGGTTCGACAAATCGTGAAGCTCGAAGGTCACGTCGAGGCCCTCGAGACGGTCCATGGTCAGCGGATCGAGGTCGACGACTTTGACGGAGAAATCAGCTTCGGCAGAAAGGTCGCGGACGATCGCACCGCCGACGCGACCCGCTCCGAGGACGACGATGTTCACGAGGTGCTCCGGGCGGGGGGGGTGAAGAGACGCCTCAAATCAGCCGCAATCGGCGGGGCCGATCAAGGGGTTGCCCTTCCTTCCCAGCTCGCGAGAATTGCCGCGACCGCTTCGTCGACGGTCAGAATGGAGGTGTCGACCTTCAAAGCGTCGGCGGGGACCGACTCGTAGGGGGCGTCCATGCCGGTGAGTCCGGAGATCCGGCCTTCGGCAAACGCTGCGTAGAGTCCCTTGGGATCGCGCTCGAGCAAGACCTCCTCTGGAGCGGAGATTTCCACCTCGAGAAAGCGCTCCTCGCCGACCAGGTCGGCGATCTTCTTTCGATCTCCGGCGTAGGGCGAGACGAAGGCGGCGATCACGAGTTGGCCGTTGTCGGCGAAAAGCTTCGCCACCTCCCCAGCGCGGCGAATATTCTCCCGTCGATCGTCGGCTGAAAAGCCGAGATCGCCACAGAGCCCGTGTCGCAAGCCGTCGCCGTCGAGCAACATCGTCATCCAGCCGCGCTCGAACAACACGCTCTCCAGCGCACGCGCGATGGTCGATTTTCCGGCACCGGGTCGGCCCGTGAGCCAGATGATCCCGGAGCGGTGGGCGTTCCGTGCTTCGCGCTGTTGACGGGTCACGCCGGGGGCCGGCATGGTGACGTTCGGCGACACCGTCCGGGTTTCCTTGGCGGCTACCCCGGCTCCGACCGTCTCTTCGACGTGGGTCTCGAGTGTTCGAACCATTCCCGCGGCGACGGTCGCATTGGTGTCGGGATCGATCAGGATGAAGGCGCCCGTTTGGGCGTTGACGCGGTACGAATCGAAGAAAAGCGTCTCGGTGGTGTCGATGACCACGCGACCGATCTCGTTGAGTTGCAGCGTCTCGGCCGTGTCACGGTGGAGCGTGTCGACGTCGATGCGATACTCGAGGGCGCGAACGAAGGCGGGGACGAAGCGCGTCGTGTGACGAACCAGGTACCGCGCATGCAGACGGAGAGGCTCGGCGCTCATCCAGCACAGGTACGCCTCCACCGCCTTCGACGCCGTCGGCAGGTTTCTCGGCCGGACGATCATGTCGCCGCGCGAGACGTCGATCTCGTTTTCGAGGCGCAGGATCACGGCGTCGCCGGGGCCCGCTAGATCCGTGGGTCCGTCGGGAGTATCGATCCACTCGATGACCGACGATTCGCCCGAAGGCAGGATCACCACGGGATCACCCTTCGCGATCCGTCCCGATGCCACGGTGCCCGCCACACCGCGAAAATCCTGATGGGGTCGCACGATCGTCTGCACAGGGAATCGAAAGTCGATCGCGTTCAGGCGGCCGCCGGCGTTCACCGATTCGAGATGGTAGAGGAGCGAACCGCCTCCGTACCAGGGCATGCGATCCGATCGGTGAACGACGTTGTCTCCGCGCAGCGCCGACATGGGAATGAAGGTGATGTCGGGGATCGTGGTCTTCGCCGCGAATTCCATGAACGACTCGCGAATCTCGTCGAACACCTGCTCGGACCAGTCGACGAGGTCCATCTTGTTCACGGCGACGATCATGTGGGGAATGCCGAGAAGCGACGCGATGAACGCATGACGACGGGACTGGGTCAGGACCCCCTTGCGAGCGTCGATCAGCACGATGGCCAGGTCGGCCGTCGAAGCCCCCGTCACCATGTTGCGCGTGTACTGAATGTGCCCGGGCGTGTCGGCGAGAATGAAGGAGCGCGAGGCCGTCGCGAAGTACCGATAGGCGACATCGATCGTGATCTTCTGTTCGCGCTCCGCTCGGAGGCCGTCGGTCAGAAGGGCGAGGTTGACCTCGTCTCCTCCCATTCGTTTCGTGGCCCCCTCGATCTGCTCCCACTGGTCTTGAAAGACCGAGCGGGTGTCATAGAGGAGCCGCCCGATCAGCGTGCTCTTGCCGTCGTCGACGCTGCCAGCCGTCGAAACGCGGAGTAGGTCGGTGGAGGCTTCCATCAAAAGTACCCCGTGCGTTTGCGGTCTTCCATCGCGGCTTCCGAGCGCTTGTCGTCACTTCTGCCGCCCCGTTCGGTCACCCGGCTGGCGGCGGTTTCTATGATGATCTCTTCGAGAGTGGCGGCTCGAGACACGGTCGCACCCGTGCACGTCGCATCGCCGATGGTTCGGAAGCGCACGGTTCGCGGCCGGGGGATCTCATCGGGTTGCAGC
This sequence comes from uncultured bacterium, assembly GCA_965366355.1. Taxonomy (GTDB): domain Bacteria; phylum Gemmatimonadota; class Gemmatimonadetes; order Longimicrobiales; family Gaopeijiaceae; genus Gaopeijia. The sequence continues at coordinate 3,999 of CBDUEZ010000151.1, read as the reverse complement.
GTGATGAAGTCGGTCTCGGCGAGAAGTACGCCATCGCGTTCGAAGACCGACCGTTCGTGGGCGAGATAGAGGCCCGGGAAGGGAATTTCGAGTGCGGCGATGTAGCGCCAGATATCGAGTTCGGTCCAGTTGGACAACGGGAAGACCCGAAAGTGCTCGCCCATCTTCTTGCGGCCGTTGTAGAGCTGCCAGAGTTCGGGTCGCTGGTTCTTCGGGTCCCATTGGCCGAACGAGTCGCGGTGTGAGAAGATCCGCTCCTTCGCCCGTGCCTTCTCTTCATCGCGGCGAGCCCCGCCCAGGGCCGCGTCGACCCGCAGCTCGGCGAGCGCGTCGAGCAGGGTCACCGTCTGGAGGGCGTTGCGACTAGCCCGAGGGCCGGTCTCTTCCTTCACACGGCCGGCATCGATCGAGTCCTGTACGCCCCGCACGGTCAGTCGGGCGCCCACCAGATCGACGAAGGTGTCGCGAAACGAAATCGTCTCGGGAAAGTTGTGTCCGGTGTCTATGTGGAGGAGTGGAAAGGGGATCGCTGCGGGTGCGAAGGCCCGGCGAGCCAACCACGCGAGGACGATCGAGTCTTTCCCACCTGAAAAGAGGAGGTGGGGCCGCTCGAACTGCGCGACCACCTCCCGAAGAATATAGATCGCCTCGTTTTCGAGACGGCGAAGGTTTGGCGAAAGTTTGGATGTCATTCGGTGTGATAGTCGCTGAGAAGAGAGCGCCAGGCGAAGGTCTCGTCGCCGAGGGCGACGAAGGGGGGATTGGCCAGGGAGGGCCCGGAATATCGGAGCGGGGCGCCGGTCAGGGAGAGCACCAATCCGCCCGCACACTCGAGAACACATTGGGCCGCAGCCGTGTCCCACCACATCGTGCGCCCGTCTCGAATGTACAGGTCTGCCTCGCCCTTGGCGACGAGGCAGAACTTGAGTGAGCTGCCTGCGCGACGCACGGTCACGCGTTCGTCGCCGCGGGCCTCGGCGGCTTCGATCAGCGGCCCGGCATGGTCGCGACTCGCCGCGACGACGACCCGGGCGGGATCGGCCCGCCGCGTGCCGATCCTCTGCGCGGTGCCGTCGGTGTCGACGAAGGCCGACCCGTCGTGCCTCGATGCGTAGTAGGTCGTTGCGGTTGCGGGTGCCGAGACGATTCCAAGGTGGGTTTCTCCCTCCTGTATGAGGGCGATATTCACGGTGAAGTCGCCGGAGCCACGTATGAACTCCTTGGTGCCGTCCAGCGGATCCACCAACCAGAACGTGTCGGCTTCGGAGGCCGCGCCGTGGGCTTCCGGGTCTTCTTCGGAGACCACGGGAATCCCGGGGGTGAGGGCGTGAAGCCCCGCGACCAGGATCTCGTGCGCGGCCCGGTCGGCCGCCGTGACGGGAGAGCCGTCACTCTTCGCTTCGGCCGCGTCGCGGGAATGGTAGAGACCGAGAATCGCCTCTCCCGCATCGTGGGCGAGGCGTCGTAGTGGATCGATCAGGTGTGTGGTCATCCGTGAATGATCGACCCTCAACTCAACATCGAGAAGGAGAGCAGCAATTCGCTGCTTCCGCGCCATCGCACCCACCCCTCGGTGCGGTCGGCCTCCGTGCCCTCGACGGCTTCGATTCGAAGCCAGTCGCCGCGAATCGCGAGGGGGCGCAGCGCACGCCCCGTGGAGTCGCCGACGACCTCGGAGTCCGTGCGGGGTGCCGCACGAATCGGATTGGCAGCGGGGTCGAGGGTCTCGACGCTGAACACCTCCAGGAGGAACTCCGTCCATGGGCGGAATGAGACGGCCTCCCGCGCCACCCACGCGGTCTCCGGCACGAATCGAGGCCGAGGATCGAGCGTGTTCACCTCCACCTCGATCCAGACCGGGGTCAGTGTTCTCGCCCGGAGCCAGAGTAGGTCGTAGTCGAGTTTGAGACCTTCCGGCGCGAACCAGGGCGGCGCCGTCGCGATGCCGACAAAGTGGTCACCCGCCGAAAAGGTCACGCTGTCGATGGGCGTCGCGGTCGATGGATGCACGCCAGGCTGCGGTGTTCCGTAGAAATAGAGGGGGCGTGCCGGGTCGAGAGGGGGCTGAATCACACCCACCCCCACGCTGGGGAGTTGAGCCAGCGCCGGCGTCGAACAGAACGTCGCAATCAGGACGAGCGCCCGGAGTGGTGCCGCGCTCATCTCACCCGCCAGGCAACTCCTGGCGCGTGTAGCCTGCCGGCGGCTCGAACGTGGCCGGCTCGAGAGTGCGCCGCTCGACGCCCGTGACCATCGACTGCTGCTCGACCTGCCCATTCGATCCCAGTTCCTCGGTCAGGACGGGCATCCCGTTGCCCATGTCGAAATTCCTGAACGGGTTTCGAATGAGCGGCCCATCCTGGCCCGGCATACTCGGCATGGCCGCGAGAAAGTCGTCGAAGAAGCCGACCATGCCGATCATCGCATCGCGCGCCTCGGTCCCTCCATCGATCTCGCTCCACGGCGCGACCCACAGTCGGCGGACCAATGCACCGTCTTCACGAACTTCCCACTCGTCAGCGGCGAACCCCGCCTTCGTTTCCGTCCGCCCGGTCCTGCTGATGTCGAGTTCCGGGGTCGCGGCCGGGCCGGCGTCCATTCCGGGCATACCCGGCATGCCGTTCTTTCGCATCTGCTCCACCATGGCCCGCTGCTCCGGCGGGAGCTGGGCGAGCATCTGCTCCATCTGAGACATGGCTGCGCTCATCTGGTTGGCGAGACCCGCGATCATGGCCGAATCGAGCTGCATGTAGCTCTGGTTCGTGTCGTCGACGACGATCATCTCGCCATCGGCGCCCCGAAAGATCATACGTCCCTGGCCATCGGCGCCGGTGACCCCCATTGCCACGTTGGGGCCGTCGATCTCGACCTGCGCGACGTCGACCATGTCGGGTTCACTCGTGAAGTCGGTCGTCGTGATCTCGATCACCACGCCGGGGTCCTGGAACGAACTCCCGAGTAGTGTGAGAAGAGCGAACGGGACGGCGGCGAAGAGTGCAGGCGTTCGGCGCATGACAGAGTCTCCTGGGAACTTCAGATAGGGCGGGGCGCGAGGCCGAGAGCGGGAAATGGAGCCCGCGGCTCAAGATCGGGTACACCAGACCACGATCCTTCTGTTCCGTGATCATCCACCCCTCGGCCGGGAACGCCATGCCACAGTCCGATATCGTCCTCGTCGCGCGCTTCACCTACCGCCACGAAGCAGAATTCGCTGCGGGCTTTCTCGCTGACGCCGGAATTCCGCACTCCGTCCTCGTCGATGACCACGGCGGCCACATCACTCTCAACAACTCGGCACGCGTCCTGGTGGCCGCCGAGGAGGTCGACCGCGCGCGCGAGGTGTTGCGGGAGGCCGGGCTCGAAACGGTCTGACCGTTCCGGGATCCCTCGGCGCCGACTAGAGTATCTGGTCTGGTCGGCGTGCTCGCACGCCATGTTGAAGTTGCCAATATCTGGGGGAGCACGGATGAAGAAGATCGGGAGCTCGATTCTCCTCGGCGCGGCCCTTGTGGCTTTCGGCGCCGTACCGACGGTGGCTCAGTCGTACTATTCGGCCGACGGACCTGCCGTCCGCGCCGGATTCGGCGGGGCCCTCGTGGTCAATGGAGCAGAAGTTCTTGTCGGGGAGCCGTCCAACGTGATGCGCCCGGGCATGGTCTACGTCTACCGTCGCGGAGCCGATGGGCAGTGGGGTGAGACCGCGTCGTTCGGAGCGTCCGATGGCGATTCCGGAGACGGCTTCGGCGCGAGCCTGGCCTCCGAGGGAGACCTGCTCCTCGTGGGAGGCCCGGGAGGCGTGTACAGCTTCAGTCGCTCCGGCGATGCATGGATGGAAGAGGGCAAGCTCCCCACCCCGGGCATGCTGCCCGAGGGCTCGGCGTTCGGCGCCACGCTGGCGCTGTCTGGCAACGTCGCCCTGGTGGGCGCCCCCGGGGCGAATGACCAGGCCGGAGCCGTCTACGTCTTCAACCGTACCGGTGGAGCGTGGGCCTCGGCCGG
>CBDUEZ010000150.1:0-10172 GCA_965366355.1 uncultured bacterium | reverse complement strand
TCGGCGTGTCGTAGTTCCAGATGTCGTGATGAACCATCTGGTAGTGCCACACCCGCTCACCCGTTCGCACGTCCAGCGCGATCAGACTCGTCGAGAACAGGTTGTCGCCGGGACGAAACCCGCCGTACCAGTCCATGGTGGCGCCGTTCGTCGGAATGTAGACAAGACCACGCTCGGGGTCGGCGGCCATGGGAGCCCACGACGACACGTCACCCGTCCACTCCCATGCGTCGTTCTCCCAGGTGTCGTGGCCGACTTCACCCGGTCTCGGAATCACATGGAACTTCCACAGAAGCTCCCCCGTTCTCGCGTCGTAGCCGAGAATGTCTCCAGGCACGTTTTCGATGCGGGACTGGTTGTAGCCCTGTTCCGCGGAGTTTCCGACCACCACCACGTCGTTGACCACGATCGGCGGAGCCGAGGACGTGATATAGCCAAGCTCGAGCGGAAGTCCCTGATCGGGATCGTACGTGCCGCCCGCCGCGACGTGGTCCTCCCAGGGACCCCAATCCGCGATCAGGTCCTCCACCATGTCGACGACTCCCGTTTGCGGGAACCCGTCGATGTCGACGGACTCTCCCCAACCCTCGAGGTGGTTGCCCGTCTCGGCGTCGATCGCATGGAGGAAAAAGGCCGGAGAGGAGATGTAGATGACCTTCCGCCCGTCGATCTCGGCATAGGCGACGCCTTTGCCGTATCCCGCTCGCATGGAGTACTCGAAACGCGCGGTTTCGGGCTCGCGGTAGCTCCACTTCATCTCACCGGTGCCGGCGTCCAGAGCCACGACACTCCGATGGCGGCCCGCGACGGTATACAGGGTGCCGTCGACGTAGCTCGGCGTGGAGCGCATGACGTACGCGCCGTCCCCGAAACTCCCGCCGTCCCATTCCCAGGCGACCTCGAGTTCTTCGAAATTCGACGCGGTGATCTGGTCGGCCGGAAGGTACCGGGTGTGCCAGGCATCACCACCGAGGTAGTGCCATTGCCCCCCCTCCGTACCCGGCCCCTGCGCCAGTCCGACACTCGGCGCGGCGAGCAACGCGCCCACCGCAGCAACCAACCCCAGCCGGCCGAACCGGTGGGACACCCCGAAGCCTTTGTTCATCTACCTGCCTCCAATGAATGTCACTCTCTCGCCGGATCCCCGACGCGAGCACTTACGTCGCGTCTTCGCCCGTGATCGTCAGCAGCAACGCGGTATCGCCCCGGGCGCGAATGTCCTGCGCCTGACCAGGCCCGAAGTAGAGCAGGTCGCCCTGTGAGAGGTCGCAGCGGTCCCCGTCGATGGTATAGCTCAGCCCTCCTTCGAGCACCTGAAGGGTCATCGGCGCCTCGGCATGGTGCGTCCCCACATCGATGCCGTCGGACAACGCCGTCAGCGTGATCCGTATCGCTCCGGCCTTCACCAGGGTCCGGCCGCTTCGCCCACTCCTTTGAAAGGCGTCGTCCTGCCTCAATTCGGCGAGGGACTCGGCCAGATTGAAGACGAGCTGCGCCCCAGCCAAAGCTCGGGTGATCGACGACATGGAGTCCTCCCAGGGAACGGGTGCCGGGCATGGAGTTGAGGCGTCGAGAATACGCCCTGAGTGCGGCTGCCGTCAAAGGCCCCCGGCCCTCCGGCTCAACGAGGGGCCTCCGTCAGCCCCCGGCGCGCACTCCCGTGCCATGAACCCCATCGTCGGGGCCCCGAATCGTGAACGATACCGCTCGGCCCTCACCGTCGAACTCAAATTCGATGATCGGGGAGAACCGAGGGTTCACGGCCGACACCTCTCCTCCGAGCGTGCCCGCCACGGCGAAGAACCCGGGACTGCGTGGCAAAAGAGCCTGCCCGTAGGCGACGACCGGCTGCTCACCCTCGGCCGAATAGAAAGCCGCCTCCGCCGCTTCATTGAGCGCGTCGACGAAGAACACCAGTCCCGACTCTTCGTCGTGTGCGATGCGGATCGGCCGAGGACGCGGCTCGGCGGCGAACACCTCATAATAGCGCGCCGTAGGATCGGTTCGGCCGGCGAAGCGCTCCAATTGGGCCCGCGAAGGCATCGAAGGCGTGTCGTCGTATACCCACTCGCCGACGAGCGGCCGCGCGTCGGCCACCGGCGTCGAGAGAACCATGCCCGGATCGACTTCGAGCGGGACCGCCACCCGATCGTACCCCCAACGCATGACGAGCTGAGCCCCGTCGATCCGGATCCGGTCGAGGTCCCAGGCCAGCGACTCCTGCAGCTCGTCGGACTCGTCACGCTCCACGACGAATCGCACGGCCGCTTGCTCGATCGGGGGATGCGCGCTGTGAAAGAGCGTCGTGTCGGGGTGCAGCGCCAGCACCCACGGCTCCGACTCCAGCACACGGATCCAGACGCTGTAGCGGCCGGCGGCGACCGGCTCTCCCGACAACACGACGTCTTTCGAGAATCGAATCGTGGTCGCAGCATTTGCGCCCGGCGTCCAGACCTCGCCCCACGGGATCTGCCGTCCGAAGATCTCCTCCCGCCCCCGCAACGAGGGACGCGAGTACCGGATCTCGACCTCCGTGCCCGAGATGATCTGCGTCAGGGTCGCCCGCTCACTGGCGGCCTGGGGCGAAGCCTCCGCAGGAACGACGAGGCACATCAGGGCCGCGGCCCAAGCGGATCGTTGAAAGATCATTGGCGAACCGTAGACTGGAGGGAATCCAGGCAAGCTGCCGTCCGGGGGCGGAGGGGGCAACACGGCCTAGCGCTCATGGCCCGATCCGCGCAGACTTGACCCCGATTCATCCCCGTCACGAGATCACGCTGATGAACCCTTCGTCGTCGCAGGCTCCCCCGACTCCGCCGTTCATGGCCGGCGCGGGCGAGGCGGCCACCCTCATGCGACGGGTCGACTGGTCCCAGACGGGCGTCGGCCCCGTCGACGGCTGGCCGGCCAGCCTACGCACGACCGTCGGCCTCCTGCTCGGCTCCCGCCATCCGATGTTCCTCTTCTGGGGCGACGACCACGTCTGCTTCTACAACGACGCCTATCTGCCCAGCTTCGGCGTCGGCAAGCACCCCAAGGCGATGGGCCAGCGCGGCGTCGACTGCTGGGAAGAGATATGGCCGGTGATCTGGCCGCAGATCGACGACGTGCGCAGCCGCGGCATCGCGAGTTTCAATGAGGATCAGTTGATCCCGATCATCCGGAACGGTCACCTCGAAGAGGTCTACTGGACCTACGGCTACTCACCCGTCTACGGCGACACCGGATCGATCGACGGCACGCTGGTCGTGTGCACCGAAACGACCGCGCGGGTCGTCACGCAGCGTCGCCTCCACTCACTCCAGAAATTGTCGGACGCGCTGCTGCCCGCCGTCGACACGGCGGCGCTGCTCGGCCTTGCCGCCGACCAGCTCGGCGGCTCCACGACGGGCGATATTGCCTTCGTGATGGTCTATTCGGGTGGCACGCAGCCCCGATTGATCCGCTCCAACGGGATCACCCCGAGCGCCGAGAAGGTGCTGGACCACGCGCTGGCCGGTCGCCTCGTACGCCTGGCCGAACTCGGGGCCCCGACGCCCATGCCACACGGCCTCGCCGTCCCGGGCCGTCCCTGGCCCGAAGACGTCGCCGAGTTCTACGTCACGGCGTCCGGACCCGGCGCCGCGGCGGCCTACTTCGTCTTCGGACTGAGTCCCCGGCTCGCCTTCGACACACCCTACCGGGAGTACCTCGATCAGCTCGCCGAACACGTGGCGACCAGCCGCGGGCGAATCCTGGCCTTCGAGGCGCGCGCCACCATCGAAGGTGAGCGCAACAACCTGCTGGAGCAGGCCCCGATCCCGACCGCCATCCTGGTGGGCACCGAGCTCGTATTCAGCCTCGCCAACCCTGCGTACTGCGAGATGATCGGACGTGACGACCTCGTTGGACGCCCCCTCCTCGAGTGCTTTCCCGAGGTCAAGGACACTCCTTCGCACGCCGTGCTCAACCGAGTGATGGCCGAGGGCGTGCCCTATGTGAACCCGGAGATGCGCGTCGAGTACGACCGGGACGCCACCGGCACTCTGAAGCCGGCGTACTTTCGCTACGCCATACAACCGATCCGCGACGCCAACGACGCCGTTTTCGGGATGATGGTCGCCGCCGTCGACATCACCGAGCAGGTCACGGCCCGCCTGGCGCTCGAGGCCAATCACAGGGAGCGCGAGCAGTTGGTACGCGAGTTGGAGGCCGCAAGCAGCGCCAAGGATCAGTTCCTGGCGATGCTCGGCCACGAGCTACGCAACCCGCTGTCGCCCATGCTGACGGCGCTGCAGCTCTTGAAGCGCCGCGACATCCCGGGAATCGACACCGAGCGCGACATCATCGAGCGGCAGTTGAACCACATGGTGCGTCTCGTCGATGATCTGCTCGATGTGTCGCGCATCGTGCGCGGCCTCCTCGAGCTCGATCGCGAACGCGTTTCGCTCACATCGGTCGTCGCGCGCGCGATCGAGCAGGCCAGCCCACTCATCGACCAGCGCCGGCACCACCTGCACCACGATGTACCCGAAGACCTGGTGGTCGTCGGCGACCCGGGCCGACTGGCGCAGGTGGTGGCGAACCTTCTGACCAACGCCGCGAAGTACACGCCGAGCGGCGGGGAAATCCTTGTCGAGGGACGCCTGGAGGGCGACGCGGCCGAGCTCACCGTCCGCGACAACGGCTGCGGCATCAGCGAGGCCGTGCTCCCCACCCTGTTCGACGCCTTCGCGCGCGCCCACGCCGATCCGGGCACGAGCGGCCTCGGCCTCGGCCTCACGATCGTCAAGAACCTCGTCGACGCCCACGGTGGGTCGGTCGCGATCACCAGCGACGGCGTCGGCCTCGGCACGACCTGTACGGTGCGACTCCCTCTCGCGGGCGCGGGCGCCCCGTCTGATGCCGACAGCGGTTCCGCCGATGACGAGGTCACGGGCGAGGGATGTCGCGTGCTCATCGTCGACGACAACAGGGACGCGGCCGATCTGCTCGGCATGGCGCTCGGGCTCAAGGGGCACGAGGTCGAGGTCGTGTACGACGCGGCCGAAGCGCTGCGTCTCGCCGAGACGAGCGTGCCCGACGTCGCTCTGCTGGATCTCGGGATGCCGGTCATGGACGGCTACGTTCTGGCGGAGCAGCTGCGGAAGCTGGAGGGGTGGAGTGATGTTCGGCTGATGGCGTTGACCGGCTACGGGCAACAGTCCGATATCGAGCGCACACGCGCCGCGGGCTTCGCCGTGCATCTCGTCAAACCCATCGACTTCGACGTGGTCGACGCCCACCTGACGGGCCGGGCTTCCGGCGACGATTGAGCGCGCTCGATCAGGCGATCCCCGAGCCCAGTATCAGCGATACTATTCCGCGAACGAGTGGTTTCCTTCCGAGACTGAGCTCCACATGGCCGACATCCTCGACCGTTTGACCCCGGCGCTTGCCGACCGCTACCGGATCGACCGGAAACTCGGTCAGGGAGGAATGGCCACCGTCTATCTGGCCGCCGACCTCCGGCACGATCGGCCCGTCGCCATCAAGGTGCTTCGTCCGGAACTCGCGGCCGTCGTGGGCGCCGAACGGTTCCTCTCGGAGATTCGAACCACGGCGAATCTCCAACATCCGCACATCCTGCCCCTCTTCGATTCGGGTGAAGCGGACGGCTTTCTGTACTACGTGATGCCGTACATGGCGGGGGAGACGCTGCGCGACCGACTCGATCGTGAGAAGCAGCTCCCGGTCGATGAAGCCATCGCCATCGCGCGGAAGATCGGGAGCGCGCTGGACTACGCTCATCGCAACGGCGTCATCCATCGCGACATCAAGCCCGCAAACATCCTCCTGGAAGACGGAGAACCCCAGGTGGCGGACTTCGGAATCGCCCTGGCGGTACAGAACGCGGGGGGTGGGCGCCTGACCGAGACCGGACTGAGTCTCGGCACGCCCTACTACATGAGTCCCGAGCAGGCCACCGGCGATGGCGACCCCGACGCTCGGAGCGATCTCTATTCCCTGGGTTGCGTGGCCTTCGAAATGCTCGCAGGCGAACCCCCCTTCACGGGGCCATCGGCGCAAAGTGTTCTCGCCAGGGTTCTGACTGAAGACGCGCCCATGGTGACTCGGATCAGGAAGACGGTGCCCGCCAACGCGGCCTCGGCGGTCGCCCGGGCCACGCAGCGCCTTCCGGCCGACCGATTCGCGACCATCGGGGAGTTTACCGCCGCCCTGGCAGACTCGGGATATCGCTGGGGCGACCTCGCGGACTCGTCCAGCGCGACCGGTCGAGGGAGTCGAACCGCCGGCCTCTGGCCCCTGGCCACGGGGGTACTGGCGATTGCCACGGTGGCCCTGGCGGTGACGGCAATACGCGAACACGCCAGACCGGGCCCGGGTCCTCTCGCCCTTCGGGTCACGATGCCCGATAGCCAGCGGGTCATGAACCCGGTGGACTTCATGTCGGCCGCCGTGTCCGACGATGGATCGACCCTCGTCTATGTCGGACCGGAGCAGCCCAACGGCACACAGCTCTGGGCAAAGCGCAGGGGCGAACTGAACGGGAATCCGATCCGGGGGACGAGTTCGCCGATCATGTTTACCGTCTCGCCCGACGGATCGGAAGTGGCCTACATCCTCTCTTCGGCATCGGCCCTGGCAGTCATCTCGACGGCCGGGGGGACGCCACGTATGCTGGCCGATTCCGCGCTCGGTCTGGGTGGGGACTGGGGAGACGACGGGTTCATCTACTTCCAGAACTTCCGATCCGGACTGAGTCGGGTGCCGGCGCTCGGGGGAGCCGTCGAAGTGCTGATCGATCCCGGTGCGGTGGAGTTCGCTTCGGGCGATGGCGATATCGCCTGGCCGCACGTCCTGCCCGGAGGGAAACTGGTGATGGTCTCGATGTGGGGGGCCACACCGGCGAGCGACAGCATCGCTCTCTTCGACCTCGACAACCGAGAGCTTCGGCCGCTGACCCGTGGCGTGAATGCGGAGTACCTGTCTCCGGGCTATCTCTTGGTGGGGAACAACGAGCGCACCCTATCCGCCGCACCGTTCGATGCGGGGTCGGGGCGCCTGCTGGGGCCCATGCGCTCCGTGTTGGATCAGTTGCGTGCGGTGCAGAGTGGCGCTTTGGATTTCAGGACCAACGCCGCCGGCAGCCTGGTCTACGTCTCGGGCGGCGACCGTCGAGGGCGGCCGGCCTGGGTCACCAGGGCAGGTGAGGCCACGGTCATCCAGGGCGATTGGCTGGAGGATTTTTCCGCGCTCGCCCTCTCCCCCGACGGCACCCGTCTCGCGGCGAGCACCTCGGCGGGAGCACGCCAGGAACTGTGGGTTCGATCGTCGGAGGTCGGCGACCTGCCACCGCAGCGGCGCAGTTTCGGCGAGGCCGAGGTCACGCGACCGGTGTTCTCGCCCAGCGGCGATACCGTGCTCTACGTCGGCACCAGCGAGGGGGCGCCGGCCACGCAGATCCTCGGCCGCCGGTGGGATGGAACCGGAAGCATGAACGTGGTGCTCGATGGGGCACAGTCGGGATCGGAGCGGGCCGTACAGGAAGTCGACATCTCCGCCGACGGGCGGTGGCTGGTCTATCGAGTGGGAGGCGGAAACGTGACCCGCGACATCCACATCTTCGAGGTGGGCCGCGACACCGTGGGCCGTGCCCTGTTGGCGGAACGAGCGAACGAGCACTCGCCGAAGATCTCGCCGTCCGGGCGCTTCATCGCCTACGGGTCGAACGAGTCTGGATCGGACGAGATCTACGTGCGCACCTTCCCCGACCTGTCGGGTGGCAAGTGGTTGATCTCGACGGCCGGCGGCGCCGAACCACTGTGGTCGGGCGACGGCTCGGAGCTCTTCTACAGGGACCGTGAAGGCACCATGGTTGCGACGGGGTGGAGCGCGTCGGGAGGGGTCCTCTCGGTGGAGAAGCTCTTCGACGCGAGACCCTTTCTTGCCGATCCCGTTCATGCGGCGTATGCCGTGCATCCCGACGGCCGCTTTCTGATGGTCGAACTCATCGAAAATCCCGAAACCGGGTTGGGCTGGATCGAGGGCTTTTCGACCCTGTTGGGGGAGTCGACGGGGCGGGAGTAGACCGGCGGGTTCCAGCCTACATAACCAAAACCGGGAGCCCCCCTGCGGGAGGCTCCCGGCTTTGATCACCGGTCGCGTCGGAGCGTGCAGAACGCTACGGCACGATGTTCACGGTGACCGACGACCAGGGCCCGTAGGGAACCAGGAAGCCGTCTCCGACCCTCATTCGGATCGTTGCCGCTCCCGGTACGAACGCTCCCCCCGCAGCCGGCATCATCGACCGATTCGCCGGCAGCCCACTGTTGCCCCCCGTCGAGATGCTTCCCTTGATGGAGATCGTGTCACCCGTCTGAATCAACTCGATATCGTAGCGAGCTGACGAGGTGTCGATCCCGTGCCCACCGACCAGCACCTCCGTTCCCAACGGCACGTCTGCACCCGAGGCGGGCTCGAGAATCACCGGCGCCGACGGGACCGTCGTGAAGGTGTAGGTGACCGGAGCAGACGTACCCTGATTACTCGTTACCGTGATGTCGACCGGCCCGGGCACGAAGCCCGCCGAAGGGCTACGGACCACGAAGGCCGTGGGGGCCGACAACCAGGTGTACGTTGCCGGAGCGGTGGTCGCGCCCTGTGTGAACTGCACCGTCGCACCGACCGGGAAGCCGGATCCGAAGACGGTGATCAACTGCCCGTGGGCCATCGTGCCCGAGGTCGGCTGAGTGCTGGAGATCACCCCGGCCGCGGGCGCACCGGTCAGCGCCGCCGTCGTCGTCCCGAAGGTGGGCACCGTGGCTCCGGCGCTCCCGAAGGTGTAGCCCACCAGACTCGCGTTCACCGTGTAGCTCGTCGCCGGGATGCCGGTGAAAGTCGCCACACCGTTGCCGTTGGTGATGGCCGCGAAGTTGGTCGCCGCGAGGCTGACCGTCACGCCCTGGAGCGGGGCCCCACCGTCGGTCACGGTCACCGTCAGAGAGCCGGTGGCCGGCTCGAACTCGATGATCGAAGCCCCGACGCGGGTGCCTGCAGAATTCGGGAGGTCGTTCCAACCCCCACCCCCGGAGGTGATCTCACCGTAGAACTCGACCCCTCCATTGCGATTGGGCTCGTTCGGCGAAAAGTCGCAGAAGGCGGCCACGCAGGTGCCGGGCACAGTGGGCCCGGTCACACCGGTCGCCAGAACCTGACCCGTGGCCCAGGTATAGGTGCCGTCGGCGTCGGCGTCGTCGAAGCCGATCCAGCCCGTAGCACCACCGAGAGCGTTCAGCACCGCGCCAGCGAGAAAGGTCTGCTCAGCCTGATCGTCGACGACGAGAAGGTGTCCGACGAGCGGACCCATGGTCGCGGCGTTGGCCTCGGCCTCGGCGACCGTCCATTGGTTGAAGGGCTGGAGTCGCAGAATCGGACGGTACTGATATACGTGGTCGTTGCCCCCGACGTTCGAACTCCAGGTGACCGGAGCGTAGACCGTCGAAGCGAACGGGCTTCCCGCGATCGGCAGACCGTTGACCGTGATATCGATCTGGTCGATACCCGCCGAGCTGGGCGTGTAGCTCACCAGATACGTTCCGTCGCCGTTGTCGACCACGTTGCCGGCAGCGCTGTTGGCTCCCGACACCGTCGCCTGCACCACGTCACCCCCCGTCGACAGCGGGGCCTGAAGACCGTCGAACAGCTGAACCCACATGTTGTGGACGAAGTTCGGGGCGCCCCCCGGGACCGTTGCGACACTGCTGCTGGGATCGGCCACGCCTGGAGCCACCAGCGGCGTCACCGTAACGGAGAACGGACTGCCTCCGATCGGACCCGGGACGATGTAGTCCATCCGGTCGAGGATGATGTCGACCTGGTCCACGCCCGGAAGCGCGGCCAGGTAGCTCGCGGAATAGGTGCCGTCGAGGTTGTCGACGACCGTGACGGTCGCACCGGCGTTGGCGCCACTCGTCACCTGTACGTCGACGACATCGCCTCCGAAGAGGAAGTTGTCACCCAGCGCGGTCCGGGTCTGGACCATCATGACGACGGTCTGTCCCTCGGTCACGGTCGGGGGAACCACCGCGGTGCTCTGCGCCGCGTTCGGCCCGAGGGCGGCGCCGAAAGTGCTGAACGGAGCCTCGATGCTGACGTCCCGCCGAATCACCGTGTTCAGGCCGCCGTGCAGA
>CBDUEZ010000149.1:0-10178 GCA_965366355.1 uncultured bacterium | reverse complement strand
TTGTTCCGAGGTTCCGCCTAAGGGGCGAAAGCCGGCGAATCTATTCCCAACCCCCATGAGGGGGCAACAAACGTTTGATATCACCTCACCACACACGGTCCGGAGACCCCCCATCCTGAACTTCTATGATCTTCATACCCCAGAGGCGGGTGGATGCTTACAGCCGCGGTCGTCACTCGGGTGCCGACGGCACTCCCCCGGGCCCGAAGGGACCGTCCCACGCTGCAATCGCGGCCGCCACCGAATCGGGAATGGCCTTCGACGCCGCCGCCTCGTAGTCGTACATGACCTGCGTGCTTTCGCCGGAAATCAGGCGCTCACCGTCGCTCGAGAGCACCTCGTATTCCATCACGAAGTGCCTCTTGCCGAGCCGCGAGACACGCACCCCGACGTCGAGCTGCTGCGGCCACAACACCCGGGCGTGATACCGCACCCGGGCCTCGGCCAGGATGTAGTCCACATCACCGAGCGTTCCCCGCCCCACTACCTCTCTCCAGAAGGCCGCCCGCGCCTCCTCGAAGTAGACGAGCGCGTGGGAATGGTGGGCGTGGCCCCCGATGTCGATGTCCTTGAAGCGAACGTCGACCGGGTAGCGAAAACGGAAGGTGACCTCGTCCACACGACCTCCATTGAAATTTGGTTCCGCACCGGGGACACCGCCGAGGGCAATCGGTTCCGTCGTGGGACTTCGTGGAGGGATTTCGTCAGGGGACTCCGTCGAGGGACTTCATCGAGGCCGCCGATCGGCATACCTTCGGGCGACCGTTTTCGGCGCCTACCGAGAGGAGCCCCTTCTGCAGGACATCATCGTAGTCGGAGCGGGCGTCGTCGGCCTGTCGCTCGCGCGGGAATTGGCTCGGTCGGGTGCCCGGGTGAGCGTGGTCGAGCGCGACCCGACGCCCCGCGGTGCGACGTGGGCGGCGGGCGGCATGTTGGCCCCCCTGGGCGAGGCGCGCCAGCCGGGACCGTTCCTCTCGTTCGCCCTCGAGAGCCTGGCGCTGTGGCCCGACTGGGTGGCCGCGTTGGAGTCGGAGACCGGGGGCCGTGCAGACTTCCGGCCATGCGGCAAGCTCCTCGTGCGGGCGCGGTACGAGTGGCAGGTCGCCGACGGGCACGACACCCATTGGGTCGACCGAGAGGCGCTTCGTCGCATCGAGGGGTCGTTGGCCTCGCAGTGGATCGCCGGTGTGCACCTGCCCGGCCATGCCTCCGTCGACCCCCGACGACTCCATCGCCTCCTGCTCCAGTCGGTCGAGCGAGCCGGCGTCGACGTACGGTGTGGAATCGACGTCACGGAACTGCAACGGGCGGGGCGACGGGTCACCGGGGTGGTGTCGGCGACGGGGGAACGCTGGTCGGCCGACCATGTCGTCGTGGCGGCCGGCGCCTGGAGCGGCTCGCTCACCGGTCTGCCGCGCGAGCTCCCCGTTCGACCAATCCGGGGGCAGATGTTGGCGTTGAGGGTGGATCGGCCCCTGATTCGCGGGCTGGTCGCCGGCCCGGGCGCCTACCTGATTCCGCGCGAGGGTGCCGACGGGGGACCGCTGGTCGTGGTGGGGGCGTCGATGGACGATGCAGGCTTCACCGTCGCCACCGACGACACCACGATCGACGGACTCCGGAGAGCCGCCGAGGCCCTCGTGCCCGCCCTGGCGACCGCCCCCATGCAGTCTCGTTGGGCGGGCCTCCGCCCGGCGACCCCGGACGACCTGCCGATTCTAGGACTCGACCCGCGCGCTCCCGGGCTCGTCTACGCCACGGGTCACCACCGCAATGGCATCTTGTTGGCCCCCGCCACCGCCGCGTGGGTGACCGAAGCGATGGCGCGCGGTGAGCCCGCGCCAGGAGCCACCGACCCGTTCGGGCCCTCGCGGTTCGACGACACGTTCTGACGAAGAAAGAGGGCCGGAGGCTGTGCGCCCCCGGCCCTCCCGGTCTGCGACCCCGATGGGATCAGTTGCGGATCACTCGAATCCGACCCGAGCCCGTGTCGATCTCGATGCGGCCGCGGCCGTCACCCATGACGCCCCTCAGGTAGTTCCGCCGCTGGCTCACCACCTGAATCGGAAAATCGACGTCGATTCCGCCGCTCCCGCTGTCGGCTTCCACCTCGGCGCTCGTGCCGTCGGGAAGTCGCAGCGTGACCCCACCCGAGCCCGTATCCACGACGATGCGGTCGACCGCAGAGAGCACGTGAAGGTCGACGGAGCCCGAGCCGGTGTCGACGACGATGTTCGGCGCGGCCACGCGAGCCAACTGAACCGACCCCGATCCGGTGTCGACCTCCACCACATCGGCCTCGACGTCCATCACGTCGACCGAGCCGGAACCGGTGTCGACCGTCAGGACCGGCCCCCGAACACCCTCCACATCGACCGAGCCGGAGCCCGTGTCGATGCTCACCTCACCGACGACCCCCGCGACGGTCACACTTCCGGAGCCCGTGTCGACCGAGAGGTCGCCCACGATGTCTTCCACATCGATTCGGCCCGACCCGCTGTCGAGATCGACATCTCCCCGCAGCCCGCGGGCCATCGTCTCGCCCACCGCCACGAAGACTCGAATATCGTGACCTTCGGGCACCTCGATCCGTAGATCGGCGTGGGCCTCCAGGCCGCGGCCCGACGTGCGCACACGCACCTGGTCTCCCCCGCGGGTCCGTCCACCCCACGTACCGTCGTCCCTCACCCGAACGGTGGTCGACGAGTTGCCCCGCCGTCCCCAATCGTAGACCACCTCGTCGGACGGATACCGCACCACGAGGGCCTCGTAACCGTCGACCTCGTGCATCTCCACCTCGAGTTCGGCGGCGTCCGAGCCACCGCGGGTCAGCGTCACGACGACCTCGTTCCCCCGCCCCGGCACGACCTCGACGGCGCCGGCCAGGTTGTAGACGGCCACACGGGGCCCCGAGATTCGGTAGCTCTCCTGGGCGGAGGCCGGAACGGCGGCGAGCGCGAACAGCACGGCGGCAGCCGCCGGATTCATCCAACTCTTCGTCTTCACTGGGTTCTCCACGGTCAGCGGATCCGAATGGAGCCGTTTACGGTCTTGATCTCGAGGTCTGGCCCACCGTCGCCGAGACGGCCGCGAGCCGAACGGCGGGTGATGCGCCCGTCGACCGTGAAGGGAATGTCGGATTCGAGGCTTCCGTTCACCCACGACGCGTCGAGGTCGGCGTCGACATCGTCGGGAAGATCGAGGTCGATGCTTCCGTTGACGGTCTCGAACTCGGCACCCACGGGCATCCAGCGACCCATCTCGGCCACGATCGACCCGTTGACGGTCTGCGCGCGCGCAAATCCCTGCGTGGTGACTTCGATGTCGCCGTTGACCGTCTGCGCGTCGACGTCGGCCGTCAGCTCCGTGGCCTCGATCCCACCGTTCACCGTGCGTGCATCGAGGCGCACACCGCGGGGCACCTCGACGCGGAACTCCACCGACACATCGTTGTTTCGCACGCTGCTCCGGTATTCGTCGCCCGGACCACAGCGGTTCTCCCGCTCGCCGTTCGACGAGGGATACACGGCACAGACGGTCACACCGTCGGCATGCTCGATCACCTCGATCGTCACGTCGTCGGGATTCGACCGCCGCGCCGTCTTCTCGGCCACGATCACGACCCGATCACCGTCGGTCGGAACGGCGTAGACGGCTCCGTTGACGCCGCGCACCTCGATGACCTGCCCGTCGGCGACCTCGCCCGACCATTCGAAGGGGTCGGCGGAGTCGCGCGACGACGACCGGCGCTGGGAGTCGGAGTCCGACGCCTCGGCCACCGTGTGCATCACGGTCTCCGACACCCGATCGAACGCCCGATCCATGAACCGTTCGACCGTCTCCACAATGGGATGGCCCGGCATCAGTCGAGGCGTCAGAACCACACCCGCAAGGATCGCCACCACCGCAATCTTCGTCCCTCTCATCCTGTCCTCCTCACGATTCAGCGCCCCGGCCGATGCCGGAACTGGATATCACCATCGAACACCTGCACACCGATCCTTGCCCCACCCGACCCCAGTCGGAATCTCAGGGGCTGACCCGACTGGATTCGGCCCACCCGGACGGGAAAGTCGGGAATGAATTCCCCATCGAACGTCGCCACCTCGACGTCGGCCGAGGCGTCGGCCGGGATCAAGACCAGGACGTCGCCGTCATGGGTCACGAGGTCGACCCTCGCGCTGCGTAGAAACGGCCCGTCGTAGGTCAGGTCGCCGTCGACCGTCGATGCGGTCACCTCTTCGCCATCGACATCGTCGAGGATCACATCACCGTCCATCGACTGCGCCCGGATGGAACCACGGATTCGCCGCAGCTGCACCCAACCGTCGACCGTGCCGACATCGACCGTGCCCTCGACATCGGAGACTTCGATGTCGCCGTCGATCGTCTTCAACTCCACGTCCCCGCGCATATCGGAGACCCGAAGGTCGCCCTCGATGACGTTGACGCTCAGGGCGCCGGTCATGCCCCGAGCCTCGACGCCGACATGCTCGCCAGACACCTCGATCTCGACCCCGCGGGGCACGCCGACTCGAACGAACCGATCCCCGCCCCGGTCCCGGCCACGAACACGCACGGCGAGTTGACGTCCGTTTCGCGCGGTCTCGATCCCGCGCCGGCTGCCATCATCGATCTGCAAGCCGACGCCGTCGACACCTTCGAGAATCACGCGACCGTCGCTGAGCAGCAGCCGGACGACGTCGCCCGGAGCCACAGCGAGCACCGTGTCGGCACGCTCTGCAGACGAAGGGGCTGCATCGAGTCCCCCTCCGCCAGCCACAGCGAGCGCGAGACACAGAGTCGAGAGGAACACGGCGCTCACTCTCAATCGTCGGCCGCGAGCAGACGGGACGCCTGCTGGACGAAGGCACGCTGTCTCGCCACGGCCCCTTCCAGGTGCCGGCGCACATAGGCGTTGTCGGGGTCGCTCGCCAGGGCGTCTCGGCTCTCGGCGATCGCGGTCTGGATGAGGGCCAGGTTCTTTCGGAGCACCCGCACCGTGTTGGGGTCCAGCCCCTCGGGCTGCCCCTCGAGAAGACGCGCGAGTTCGGCCACGGCCGGGCCGAGGTTGTCGGAGCCCGGGACCGCGGTATCGACCAGGCGGACCGCACCCGACTCCACCCCTTCCGGAGCGTCGACACCGGCAACGGAACCCTCGCCCCCGGGGCCTACCCCGGCGCCCAGTGCCCATCCGGTCGCCCCCGTCGCGAGCAAGAGCGCGATCATGGCGGCGACCCGAGCGCCTCTCCCCCAGCGGATCGACGGCGGCGGGGCCGCCGGCAACCCGAGAGACGGGTCGAGGCGCAGCGTCAGATCGACCACCCCCGAAGGCTGGTCGAGGCCCGGGCGAATTCGATCCCACAGGTCGCTGGGGGGCGCGATACCACCCAGGGCCCGAGCCCGCCGCTTCACTTCCTCGAGCTCGGCCTCGACGGCGCGACAGCTCTCGCATGCCGACAGATGTTCGACCAGAGCGCGGCTCCGTTCTTCGGGGAGATCGCCGTCGAGATGCTCCGACAACAGGTCGGTCCAGAAATCGTGAGTAGCCATGTCAGTCGAGGTGTGTGCGGAGAAGCATACGAGCCCGATGGAGCTGCGACTTCGACGTTCCGACGGTGATGCCCAGGCGTTGGGCGATCTCGTCGTGAGGGAATCCCTCGACGTCGTAGAGCACGAACACCTCCCGGGCACGAGGCGGCAGATACTCGAGCGCTCGCTCGAAGTCCATGCGCAGACCCGGTCGGGCCAGTCGTGCCGCCATCCCCTCGAACAGTCCGTCGCCGGTCACGAAGCGATCTTCGCGGCGCCGCAGCGTCTCGCGGCGGGCGAGAATCAGATTGACCGCGAGCCGGTGAAGCCAGGTCGAAAAGGCCGCATCACCCCGAAACGTGTGGAGTTTGCTCCAGGCCCGCAGATAGACTTCCTGCGTCAGGTCGTCCGCGGCCCGAGCCCCGGCCATGCGGCGGGCCAACCCGAAGGTGCGATCGACCGTGGCCACATACAGCCGCTCGAACGCGTCTGCATCTCCGGCGGCGGCCAGCGAGACGTCGGACGACAAGGGGTCGATGGAAGAGGTCACTCGAAGTGCGGACACGGACGGAGACTTGGAATCGAGGGGCTGTCTGTTGGGGACGACAAGTTGGACTGCGCCGACACTCCCAGGGTTGGAAGGCCACCGCCACCGCTTGCGTCCCCAGTACGAGCGTGCCAGCCTCTCTCGAGGGCACCTGATCCCGACGTTCCAACGCCACGCGAGGTTTCCAATGGAAGTGCTCCCCATCGACCTGACCGAAATCGTGGCCACTGTGCTGGCGATGTCGGTCGTCCTGATTCCGGTGGCGGGCGCGACGGCTCGCTTCGCCCTGAAACCATTGGTCGAGTCGCTCGGCAAGGTCAATGAAGTTCGGGGCATCGAAGAAACCGTCGCGATCACCGAGCGTCGCGTCGCCCTGCTCGAGCAGCAACTCGAGGCGATGGACGCCACGGTGCGGCACCTGGAGGCCGGTGACGCCTTCGACCGCGCCCTGACGAGTGGAACTCCAGGGGAAAAGAAGGGAGGCACACAGGGATGACCCTTACGACCGAGATCATCGCGCACCGGGGGTACAGTGCTGTCGCGCCGGAGAACACGCTGGCGTCGGTGGAGCGCGCCCTACAGGCGGGCGCGGACGCGGTCGAATGGGACGTTCACGTGGCGTCGTGTGGCACCCCGGTGTTGATCCACGATGCATCGCTCGGCCGCACCACGAACGGCTTCGGGCCGGTGCGGCGGCGCTCGTTGTCTCAACTGCAGGCACTCGACGCGGGCAGTTGGTTCGATGCCGCGTTCGCCGGCGAGAAGATTCCTTCGCTGGCCGCGGCGCTCGACCATGTGAAGGGACGGGTCGGGAGGGTGTACACCGAGGTGAAGGGCTACCGGGAACTGGAAGATCTCGACCGTATGGCTCGGATCGTCCGTGACGCCGACCTCGCCTACGACACGGTGTTCATCTCGATGGACTGGGGCATCCTCGACCGGATCGCGGGGCAGGACTCGACCGTCGGGATCGGGTTCATCGTCGACGAACGCCGGCGCTGGGACGAGGCGCTGGAGCGGGCGACCCCGATGGAGAGAGCGATCCTCGATGTCGACGCGCGCATCCTGCTCGCGGAGCCCGAACTGGTCTCGCAGGCTCGTGCACGCGCGATCGACGTCGCGGTCTGGACGGTCGACGACCCCGCCGACGCCGAACGACTCTGTGCCGCCGGCGTGACACGGATCACGACGAACCAGGTCGAGCGCCTTCTCGAGTGGAGAGATCAGCGCCGGGACTCGTAGGTCGGGTCGGCAGGACCACGGAGAACGTCGCCCCCTGCCCCAGCTCGCTCTCCACTTCCACCGATCCGCCGTGGGCCTCGATGATGCCCTTCACGATCGCAAGGCCCAGCCCCGCGCCGGATCGGTCGGTGCGGTCGAGCCTCCAGAATCGATCGAAGAGGCGGCTCTGGTCTTCCGGCGCGATGCCCTGACCGGAGTCGGCCACCGAGATCACCACTTCGTGGTCGCCCCGTCTCGCGGCCGCGAGACGAATTTCGCCCCCCTCCGGTGTGTAGCGTAGCGCGTTGCCGAGCAGGTTTCCCAGCACCTGGAGCATGCGATGCCGATCGGCGTGGACCCGTAGCACATCGCCGGAAATCCGCACCAGAACCGTGATCCCCTTTTCGAGGGCCTGCATCGCAATCAGCGAGGCGGCCTCCTCCAGGAGGGGACGCACCGGGCAGGCGGCGGGGCGGACCGACAACGCCCCGGCGTCGATCCGCGACACATCGAGCAGATCTTCGATGAGGAGGTTGCTTCGCTCGGCAGCCTTCTGGATCGTGCCGAGTTGTCTGCGCGTCTTTTCCTGGTCGAGCGGTACGTCGAGAAGGAGTTCGGCCGCCGCCGAGATCGATCCGAGCGGGTTGCGCAGGTCGTGGCTGACCACCGCCAGGGTCTCCTCGCGGGCTCGGACCGCTTCGCGCAGGGCCCGCTCCGCCTCACGAATCTGCGTCATGTCGGTGACCGTTACCACGGCTCCCCGAACGACACGGCCGTCCATCAGCGGTCGGAGTGACCATCGCACCGGCACCCCGGCCCCGCGGCGAGGCCAGAGCATGTCGTCTACGCGCTCCGCGGCGGATTCCTCCCGGAGGGCTCGCAGGAGCGGGCAGGCCTCGGGAGAGTGCCGGTGGTCGATCTCGGCCGACCCATGAAGCAGGTCGTGCACGCTCTTTCCGCGAGCCTCCTCCTCCCGGAATCCGAGCATCCGGGCCCCCGTCGCGTTGAGGGTGATGAGGCGTCCATCGAGGTCGACTCCGAGGACCCCGTCGCCCGTGGCCTCGAGAATCGCGTCGATCTCCCAGCGGGCCCGCACGGCGTCCCGCCGCCGAAGATTCGCTTCGGCCACGATGCCTCGGAGCCGGCGTCCGACCAGGGCGACCGCGACGGTCGCCAGAAGGGTGAGGGCGAGCAGCCCCATCGTCAGGCGCAGTTGGAGCCGGCGAGCGTCCTGAGCCGCACGGCGACCCGCCTCCATCGCCTCGTTGATGCCCTGACGAAAACCAAGCGAGTTCAGGAGCATCAGTTCGTACCGCGTCTGGTCCTCGTCGGCGAACGGGAGGAACGCGATGCGGGCCTCGTCGCTCTCGAGCGCGATCCGGTGTCCCAGGTGCCATTCGAGCGAGGCGTCGACGAGCGGAAGAGCCCGCAGGCGCGTGCCCTCGTTCATGCGGTCCAGCAACGCGAACAGATCTTCCCGGAGGGCCTCTTCCTGGGGGAGGAGGCCCTGATACAAGATCCGGGCGTCGATATCGCCGGTCAGGAGGTATTCACGAAACCGAAGCATCTGTCGAGCCTGAACCAACGCCAGATCGGCGGCATACCGCTGGGCCGGTTCGAGAACCTCGCTGATGCGAACCTCCTCGGCGGTGATCAGACGACTCGTGTAGATCGGCACGCCGGCCAGCGCCATGATGGCGAGCACGATGAATACCAGGGCCCACGGACTCGCCTCGGGCACCGGCACGGGTGCGGGAGCTTCTGCGGCGGCGTAGGGGGTATTCATCATTCGACGATAGAGCCCGGAGCCGGAGCCGACCAGAGCCGACGATCAACGCGTAACAGGAAGGAGCCGGGCCTCGACCAGGGCGGCCAGCGTCTCGCCCACTCGGGGATCGTCGCGTTCGACGAGCCCCCCGTCTCCGACGACCGCCAGGAATCGGTCGGCGTCGGGCGCATCTCGAACGAACAGGGGCTTGTCGGAGGCCGGGCCGGAGGCCGCAGCAGCCCTCACCTCGATGGCCGGCCAACCTTCGTTCTTCCAACCCTCGGCGACCACCACGTCGGCGTCGCGAAGGTGCCGGCGTACGAGCGCGCCGAGGCTCGTCTCGCCGGCCCGCCACGTCTCCATCAGGGCCATCTCGTCGGGGCCGGCCAGCAACACCCGACGGGCGCCGCCCTCGTGCCGCAGTCGCCAGGAGTCGGTGCCTTCGGCGTCAAGGCGGAAGTTGTGCCCGTGTTTGGCCGCCGCGACGTCGTGGCCCCGCTCCATGAGGGCCTGAACCAAAGCCGCGCCGACGGTCGTCTTGCCGGAGTTCTTCCACCCCACCACGCAGACGATCGGCGGAAGCACGAGGGCACCGACCGGCTCCAGGTCTTCGGGGTGGTTGACGTTGTGGAGGAGCTGGGTCGGCAGAAGTCCGACCCGATCCGACGCGGCGACGGCGGGAGCGAGGACCACGTGCGGGTAGTCGCGTACGAACGATCGGGCGCTCAGGCGCTCCTCGTCGATCGCACGCGAGACCGCGCCCAGGGCGTCACCGCCCCAGACACCGCACAACGGCTGGAGCGGCTCGTCGAGGACCGAGAGGGTGCGTCGAGGCCCCGCAGCCCCACGCCACGCCGCCACGAGCCCGAGGAGCGTTCCCGAATCGACCACGGGAAGGTCGCAGGCGAGCGCGACGACTCCGTCGTAGCCTCCGTCCCGTGCGCGGGTCAGCGCGGCCTCGAGGCCCCCGAGAGGGCCGCGATCGGGGCGCAGATCGGGAAGGTCGGGCGGGCGTCCCACCACGACCCCGTCGCATACCGGAGCGAGCGTGCGCACGGCCCGCTCCACGAGCGTTCGTCCCCGGATCCGCGCCTCGGTCTTCGCGCCCCC
>CBDUEZ010000148.1:0-10215 GCA_965366355.1 uncultured bacterium | reverse complement strand
TACGGGGGCCAGTGGGGCGATGAGGACGGCTTCGCCGACAACATCTTCTGGGCCACGAAGGTGAACGTGGTCGGACGCGGCAGCCCCTCGGCCGATCCGGCGGCGGTGCGCGAACAGATCGAGCGCTCGTTCGAGCGCATGCGTCGCGACGTGATCGACCTCGATCAGGTGCACAACATGGGTGACCCCGCCACCCAGCTCGCGATCCTGCAGGAGTACAAGGACGAGGGGCGGATCCGCCACATCGGCATCACGACGACCAGCGCCGGCCAGTACGGTGAACTCGAGCAGGTGATGCGCAACTATCCGCTCGACTTCATCGGCGTCGACTACGCGATCGACAACCGCGAGGTCGAAGAGCGGATTCTCCCCCTGGCGCAGGATCGGGGAATCGGCGTTTTGGTCTATCTGCCCTTCGGACGCAGCCGCATGTGGTCGCGTATCGGCGATCGGGAGCTTCCGGAGTGGGCAGCCGAATTCGACGCGCACACCTGGGCGCAGTTCATGCTCAAGTATGTCGTGGCGAATCCGGCCATCTCCGTCGCCTGCCCCGGCACGGGTGACCCCGAGCACATGATCGACAATCTGGGCGGGGGGCGGGGACGCATGCCCACCGCGGATCACGTGCGCCGCATGGTCGAGTGGGAGGCCAACCTCCCGAGCGCCTGATCGCGGGCGCGCTCAGCGCCCGATGAGCCGTTCGCTGATCTCATGGAGCCTGGCCCGGGCCGCCGCGTCGTAGGGCTGGGGGTCGCGCGTGCGGCTCGGCCGCCCGTCGATGAAGAAGAGTCCCGTGCCCAGCGACTCATCGTTGATGAGTTGAAGCACGTTGTCCCGGCCTTCCATGACCGAACTCCGGGGCCGCATGCCGGCGCCCACGATCATGTTCGTGTCCATCTGCGAGGCGGGGTGGAGGGCGTTGATCGTGACCCCGCTGCCTTCGAGCGCTGCGGCCAGGTCGATCGTGTGCATCACCTGCGCGACCTTGCTCTGGCCGTACGCGCGGCTCCCGTTGTAGCCGCGCTCGAGCATGAGGTTGCCGAAGTCGACCCGGGAAGCCGACCGCGAAGCCACGTTGACGATGCGGGACGGGGCGCTCTCCCGGAGCAGGGGAAGGAGCAGGTCGGTGAGGAGGTAGGCCGCCAGATAGTTCACCTGGAAGGTGAGCTCATGCCCATCCTGGCTCAGTCGCCGCACGGGGTCGTCGACGAGAAGAATGCCGGCGTTGTTCACCAGCACGTCGAGTCGGTCGTAGTCGCGTCGGATGGCCTGTGCGAGCTCCCGCACCTCGTCGAGCGAGGCGAAGTCGGCTCGGTAGAAGCGGGCCGATCCGGGCGTGCCTGAGTTGATCTCGTCGAGCAGCTCCCCCGCACGCTCCTCGCTGCGACCGTGAATGATCACGTGGTCGCCGTTCGCCGCCAGCGAGCGGGCTACCTCCCGTCCCAGTCCGCTGGTGGACCCGGTGATCAGGACGACGCGCTGTGCGGCGGTGGGGGCGGGACCGGTGGCCTGGCTCGACGACGGCGCCGGGGTCGCCAGCGCGAGGCCGAGCGCTAGTCGGAGCCCGAGCCACAGGCACCGTCTCAAGTTTCGCTCCAGTTCACTCGTCTTCTCCGGTTCACTCTTCTACGCCTCCGCCTTCCCGTGGCATCAAGGGGTCGAGGGTGTGCCAGGTCACCGGCCCGAGAAGGCTCCGCGCGATTCCCCCGGTATCGTCCGTATCCACCAGCAGCCCGACGGCGGTGACGGGTTCGGCGGGTTCAGGCCCGAACATCCGGGCGAAATCCGCAGCAAGGTCCCTCTCTTCCTCGTGCCAGGTCGCGAGCGGGTCACGCCCGCGTCGAAGCACGATCACGGCCGCATTGTGGTCGCTCTCCTGAATCCAGGCACTGTCGGTCGGCTCTCCGCCAGCCCAAGTGTAGAAGATCGCCTTCGGTCGCGAAAACAGGCCGCCCTTCCCGAAGAGAACGAAGAGTCGGGCCGGGGAGTCGTCCAGCCCGGACACACCGGGGATCGCTCCGCTCGGAGATGCCTCCACGCGCCACGTCCACGACAGGCGCCCCGCGGCGGCGTCGAGGGGGCGATCCAACTCCCGCACGTAGAACGCGGCGGCGCCCTGGGCGTCGACCCGGAAGACCCGTCCCCATTGTTCGTCGTCGGCGATGCGGCTGTCGGGCGCTTCCGCGCCCCGCACGGTGCGACGTTCCCATCCCGGTGGGTACGGAGCGCCGAGCTCCGCCACCTCGAGCCGATCGAGTCGTCGAACGTCCTGGGGGAGCGGGGCGGGGGAGGCGGTCGCCCAGAGCAGGCCGGCCACGGGTAGGATCAGAAGGCGCGTCACGGCGCACCGTCCTCCTCCAGGCGGAGGGCGCGGCGGGCCGTGCGGGTCACGAGCCAGGTCACCCCGATGGTCGCGATCAGTCCTGCGACGAGGGCGAGCCAGGAGCCGACTCCGCGTGGTTCCGCCCCTGCCGCGCCGGCTGCGACCTGGCCTGCGGTATACCCCGAGTAGACATAGAGAAAGCTACCCGGAATCATTCCGAAGGCACTGGCGAGCACATAGCCGCGAAACGACACACGAGTGAGCCCGAGGAGGTAGTTCAGCAGGTTGAAGGGAAAGACGGGAGAGAGCCGAATGAGGAAGACCACCTTCCACCCCTCTCGACCGATGGCCCGATCGATCGCCGCCATCTTCGGGTTCTGCCGAGCCCGCCGCTCGATTCCGCTTCGGGCCACGTGACGGGCGATCAGGAAGGCCAGGGATGCCCCGATCGTCGCGCCGACGAGGGTGTAGGCCGTGCCCAGCAGAGGGCCGAAGAGTACGCCCGAGGAGAGGGTGAGAAGAGACCCCGGCACCCAGGCGACGGTCGCCACCACGTACGTCGCCATGTACGCCACGGCGGCCCACTCCCTATGCGCCTCGATCCACTCCAGGATGTCGGGCAGGAATCCTCCGATCCACCGGCCTATCAGGACGATGGCGATGCCGGCGACAAGGAACCCCGCGGCGCGTCGTAGCCACCGGCCGCCGCGAGAACCATCCGGGTCACCGGCTTCCATTGAGGTCCCAATCGTAGTCGGTGTGCTTGACGTCGAATTGGCCGGCTTCGACGAAGTCTCGCTCGGCCCCGGGCGGAAGAAATTGTGCGAGATAGCGCCCCAACCCTTCATCGCCCTCGGGAAAGTCGTCACGGTACCATTCGAAGATGGGACTCAAGTGGAGTTCGCCTCGCGCGATGTCGACGCGGTTCTTGGTGGGCGACTGGGCCACGAAGCGACGGGCCTGATCGTCGAGCTGCTCGTCGAGCCGGCCGCCCGAGTAGGCCTCCGCACGGAGCGGGGGGCAGCCCAGGGCCGCGCACACGACGGCGAAGTGGATTCGCGGTTCGTCGAACCGCACGCGAATGATCTCGTGCTCGACCTCGTCGAGGGTCCACACCTCTCCCGCGACGGCTGCCAGGCGCTCGTTCCACGGCCCCTTCCCGCGAATGAAGCCGAGGGACCGGTTGATGTTTCGAATGGAGGACCGTTCGTCGTGGCGGACGATGAGCTCGATCGTGTATGCGTTGTAGGCGTTGATCCAGAGTGCGAGCCGGTCTGCCTCGCTCATCCCGCTGAGATCCGCGCCCTCGAGGTCGGCCAGGTAGGCGTCGAATTCGGCCGAGGCTCCGAAGGCGTCGTAGTCGACCAGCCCGGAGGCGTCGACGTGTGATCGAAGCAGGGCATCGAAGGGAGAATGGTCCACCCCGCCGGGCCGCTCCTCCTGAGCGTGCAGCGTAAGGGGTAGGAGCAACAGGACGAGGATCAGCGCACGGAGCCGGCTGGAAAGGGGCATGGGTCTCGTGTCTCGGGTCGGGGGTGTGTGACTCGGATTGCGAATCCGAATCCCCTCGGCCGGGTTCCCCTCGATTGCTCGTCGCCCCGCCCGGGAACCCTCGCGGGGTGGTGCGCGTTGAGGCACGAACAGCCCGCACTCGCGCGCCTCCACCCTGACCCCGCTCCGGAATCCGCCATGAAAGCCTGGTCCCTGTTCCTCCTCCGCCTCTCGATCGGCCTCCTCGTCTTCTGGTGGGGTGTCGACAAGATCACCAACGTCGAGCACGCCGTGCGTGTGTCCGAGAGCTTCTACATGGGACTCCTGAGCAACCCGTCGATCCTCCCGATCCTCGGGGGGATGCAGGTGCTCGTGGCCATCGCTTTTATCACGGGCTTTCGCCGAGTGTGGATCGACCCGGTGGTGCTGCTGCTCAATGCCGGGAGTCTGCTCGGGGTCTGGCGGTCGGTGGTCGATCCGTTCGGCCACCTGCTCGAGGGGACCAACGCCCTCTTCTTTCCGTCGTTTATCGTGGTGGCCGGGTGTCTCGTTCTGATCGGATTCCGGGACCTCGAGGTGGTGGCGCTGGATCGTCGGCGGTAGGCGCCGGCTGCGCTGGCCCGCCGCTCGAGTCGGCCTCGGCACGGGTCTCCGCTCGAGCCCGGCGCCAGTAGGCCCCGAGGCTCACCAGGGCCACCGCGCCTACCCCGGACCAGCCCAGTACCGGGGACTGCCTCCAGAGGTATCCAAGCCCCACCCCGGACGACGTGAAGACCACGGCGCCGGGGGTGATGCCGATGGCGGTGGTCCAGAGGAAGCGGCGACGGGAGACGTCGGTCAGGCCGAGCCCGTAGTTCAGCGCGGTGAAAGCCACCAGGGGAATGAGTCGCAAGACGATGAGGCCCCACCAACCCGCGCCCCGGGTGAACCGGTCCGCGCGCGCCAGGGCCGCAGACCCGCCCCATCGCGTAATAGCTCCACGCCCGAAGCGTCGAGCCAACTCGAAGCTCGCCCAGGCGCCCATCATCGCGCCGCTCCAACTGACGAGACTCCCGATCCACGGACCGAAGAGGAGTCCGTTGAGCATCGCGGGCACCTCGGCTGGGAACGGCAGCAGGGCGACGATGGCCATGAGGAGAGGAGCCGCGAAGTAGGCCCCCGCCCCCAGTCCAGAAACCCAGACCGACACCCCCTCGAGAAGCGAGGTCACCCGGTTCTGCCGTTACGCGACTCACACATGGCCCATGCCTATTCCTGCGAGAGACTCGGGAACCGACGATGGCTCCTACCGGTTCAGTGGACGGCAGGAGTTCCCCCTGAGTTTCGCCGCCGTCCCCGGAAACCCGTGATCGACCCCACGCTCAGAAGGATCAAAGACGTCGCTCTGGCTCCCCTGGCCGGGGCGCTGGGGTCGGTGAATCCGGGCGGGCTGACCGCCGTTGGCTTCGCCTTCGGCGTCGGGTCGGCGACCCTCGCCTGGAACGACCATCTGAGATGGGCCCTGGCCTTCTGGCTCATCAACCGCCTTCTGGACGGGCTCGATGGAGCGGTCGCGCGCGCACACGGCACGAGTTCCGACCTGGGTGGATTCCTGGACCTTCTCGCCGATTTCACGGTGTACGCGGCCATTCCGCTGGCGCTGGCGCTTCGCCCCGGGGCCGACCCGGCCCTCGCCGGCGCGGCCGCTGTGCTCCTCGGAGTCTTCTACGTGAACAGCGCGGCGTGGATGGTTCCCGCCGCCCTCCTCGAACGCCGCACCAGAGGGGTGGCGGAACGCGGCGAACCGACCTCGGTGGTGATTCCTGAAGGCCTCATCTCCGGCGGCGAGACCGTTCTGTTCTTCTCTCTTTTTTTCCTTCTCCCACACCACCAGCTCCTGCTCTTCCGGGCGATGGCATTGCTCACCGCGGTGACCGTCGTGCAAAGGCTGGTCTGGGCCTTCTCCGAGTTTCGCGAAACCTGATGCTTCAAAGACTTTTCCTGTTGGTTCGCTCGTCCGGCCTCGCCGCCCTTCTGGGCCTCACGGCCTTCCTGGTCCTCTCGGCACTCGGACCCGTCCCGCTTCATGCCCAGGCGGGTGGGGTCGGCTCTCTCGTCGGCGTCGTGCGTGTGCAGGGCGGTGCGCCCTTGCAAGGCGCCACCGTCACAGCGGAGCCGTCGGGGCGGGCGACCACCACCGATGCCCAGGGGGCGTTCCGACTCGACGTCCCGGCGGGAACCCCCGGCACCGTCGTCTTCTCCCACCCTACCGCATTCGAGGCGCGCCGGGAGTATGCCCCGCTGGCCTCCGACGAGGTTCGCCCGTTGGCCGTCACGCTGACGAGCGTCTACCAGCTGGACGCCGTGTCGGTGGTGGCCCAGAGGCAACGCCCCCTGCTGAACACCGACGATGCCGAGACCGGGGGCGCGGTGGAACCCTACGAGATCACGGCCCTCCCGACCGACGCTCGCGATCCCCTTCGCCTGGCTTTTACGGTGCCGGGCGTGTCGCAATCCACTGGTTTCTTCGGTGACGCTCCACCGCTGACGATCCACGGCGACAACTCGCTCTACACGCAGTACACGGTCGATGGGCTCGACAACAACGAGGGGTTCCTCGGCGGCCCGCGTGTCGCGCTTCCGCTCGGCGCCGTGGAACGACTCAGTGTACACACGGCGGCCTACCGGCCCGCCTTCGGCCGCTCCACCAACGGAGTGGTCGATATCGAGACGAAGGCGGGTACGAACGCGTGGACCGGCGAGCTCGTGGTCGTGAACCGCCCCGGTCTACCGCTCGACGCGAGTCCCAAGTTCGCCCCGGCCGGCGTCGACCCCGAAGGGTTCCAGAGAACGCAGCTGGCCGGCTCCCTGGGCGGTCCGTTGGTCCGCGACCGCACCTTCTTCTTCTCGGCGGTGGAGTACACCAACGAGCAGGAGGACCGCATCGGGTCCACGGCGCGCACGGCTTTCCTGGGCACCGAAGAACGGGAGACCTGGAAGGCGTTCGTCCGACTGGATCACGGGTGGTCGCCCACGCAGAGCACGACGCTCCGATCTGCCATCAGTGATACGCGTCGAAGGGGAAAGGGCGGGGGTGTCATCGTTCCCGAGGCCGACATCACGACGCGGCGCATCGGCAGCCTCACGAACCTCACCCATCGCACGGCCTTTCGTGACGGCCGCGGTAGCCACGTCGTCTCGGCCCAGGTGGGGAGCTTCACGTGGGACTTCCCCCCCTCCGCTTCCGACCTGGAGACGCCCCAGGTCACCATCGTGTCGCCCGACCTGACCACGGTGGAGGCCGTGGTGGGGTCGAGCAACTTCATCTTCGACGAATCGGAGCTCCAGCTTCAACTCAAAGACGAGGTGGAAGTTCGTTTCGGCCGCGACCACACGCTGCGATTCGGCGCCGACGTCGTGCGGTCGTCGTTCGAACTGCTCGGCGCGAACACCAATCCGCGCGGATCCTACACCGTGGTCAACGAGGGAAACATCACGGCCTCGGGCGACTTTCTTTCGATCCGCGACGTGCCCGCCGATGTGCGCGTGCTCCGGTACTCCATCGACGCTCTCCCCCAGGAGGTCGACCTGTCGCAGACGCTCTGGGGCGCCTTCGTCGAGGATCGGTGGCGGGTGACCCCCTCGCTGACCGTGCAGGCCGGCCTGCGGTGGGATTATGACGACATTACGTCCCGAGGCCTGAGCAACCCCGACCTGAACAACGTTCAGCCGCGGCTTTCGTTCAACTGGTTCGCTACGCCCCGGAGCGTCGTTCGCGGCGGCTGGGGCCTGTATGCGGGCAAATTTCCCTATGCGACCTATTCGGATGCGGTCCAGTTCGGACCCGATGGGAACGCCGTGCTGACCTTCGAGGAGGGCACGGCCTTCGCGCCCCCCCGGTTCGGCGAGGGACCGCTCGCCGACGAGTTGACCCCGTCTGCCGGAGACCTCCCCCCGCGGGAGGTTCGACTGATGTTCGCCCGGGGACTGGAGCAGCCCATGAGTTCCCAGTTCGCACTCGGTTATCAGCGCCAGGTGGGCGCGACCTGGAGCCTCTCGGTCGATGGTGTCTGGGTCGAAACCCGCAACCTCCCTCGGTCCTGGGATCTGAACGCCGTCGCCTACACCCTCCAGCCCGGCGACACCGCGAATCGCACGAGCGACTTCGGCGACGCTCTTCGCCCTCAGGACCCGGCCACCTCCGGGTACCGGCGCCTCACCACCACCGACGCGGGCGGCAGGGGCCGCTATCTCGGGCTCCAGACCACCGTGCGGCGGGCCATGGCGGAGGGCTTTTCGCTGGAGGGGTCGTGGGTGTGGTCGCGCGTTCAGAACGACACCGAAGACATCAACTTCAACGCCACCCAGGGCAACAACTTCGAAGCCGAATGGGCCGACGGCGTCAACGACCGCCGACACCACGTGACGCTGCGCAGCGTGTGGGCGCCGCTCGAGACGCTTCATCTGTCGGGGATCCTCGATTGGCAGACGGGTACGCCCATCAACCGGGTGGCCTACTTCCGCGACCTGGACGGCTCCGGCGCGATCTTCGGCAACGGGTTCATCGGCAACCACGACCGGTTCGCGGGTGTGGCCCGCAACGCGGAGCGGCTTCCCGACTCGTGGACGATCGACGGCAGTGTCGACTGGATTCTTCCCATCGACGCGGGAACGGTGGCCCTGCGCGCCGAGGCCTTCAACGTGCTCAATCGCACCAACTATTCGGGCTTCGCCAACGGTATTCCGGGGGGTGGCCCCCGCACGCAGGTCGGGCGCCCGGACGATCCCATCGACTTCACGACCGCGGCCCCCCCTCGTCAGTTTCAGCTGTCGGCACGGTGGGCGTTTTGAGCGAATCACGCGGCGGGCGGGGCGCGGCCACCTCGTGGTCGGCCGTCGTCACCCCCGCCTGGGTCGGGCGAATGCGGGGTCCGGCGCTCGCCGCCATCGGCGTGACGCTGTGGGCATGCGGCGGGGGCACGACCGCTCCGCCCCTCACCGCGGCCGAACTCGCCGAACTCCCCTGGGACTCGGTGGTCGAGCGGGCGCGGGGGACCGAGGTCGTCTGGCGTATGTGGCGGGGCGACCCCGCCATCAACGCCTACGTCGACGGGTGGGTGGCGCCCCGGCTCGAGGAGCGATACGGCATCGAGCTTCGGGCGGTGGAGGGGCGGGGCCCCGAGCTCGTCAATCAACTCGTGGTGGAGCGGGAGGCCGGCGCCGCGGGTGGAGGCGACCTGGTGTGGATCAACGGCGAAACCTTCCACAACCTTCGGACCGAAAACCTGCTGCAGGGGCCCTGGGCCGGCGCTCTTCCCTCGGCGGCCTGGGTCGACAGCGCGTCGGCGATCGTGACCCGGGACTTCGAGCAGGACCCCGCCGGGTACGAGTCGCCCTGGGGCCGCGTGCAGTTCGCCCTCATCTACGACACGCTGCGCACTCCGAATCCTCCTCGCACGGTGGTCGAGTTGGCCGACTGGATCCGCGACCACCCGGGGCGCTTCACGCACGATCAGTCGTTTACGGGCGTCACGTTCTTGAAGACGGTGATGTATGCCGTGTCGGGGGGCGTCGAGACGATGGAGGGAGGCTTTCGCCAGGGTGCCTACGATCGGGCGAGCCGCGCCCTGTTCGATTGGCTCGAGCCGCTGACTCCCCTGTTCTGGCGGGAGGGGGCGGCGTACCCTGCCGACGTGGCCGATCTCCATCGGCTCTTCGCGAACGAAGAGGTGGATTTCACCATGTCCAACAACCAGAACGAGGCCGCGACCAAGGCGCGCCAGGGCGTTCTCCCGCCGACGGCGCGGGCGTTGGTTCTGCGCGATGGGACCATCGCCAATGCCCACTTCCTGGGAATCCCCTTCAACGCCCGCAACGCGGCCGGCGCGATGGTCGTGGCCGACTTCCTGCTCACGCCCGAAGCACAGGTGGAGAAGGCCCGTTCCGACGTATGGGGAGACGGATCGGTGCTGGCCGTCGAGCGGCTCCCGGAGGCGTGGGCGGCACGTTTTCGCGCTCTGGACGCTGATCCCCGCGCCGTCCCCGGCGACTCGTTGCGGCGGTACTCCGTTCCCGAAGTGGCGTCGGAGTACCACGAGCGCCTCACTCGGGACTGGCGCACTCGGGTGCGCGGGGGCGGGCGGTGAGGAGCCGATCCTGACGCGACTCGGGGGGGCTCAGTTTCGCGGTCTTCTGGCCGCTGTTGTGGTCGCCCTGCCCGTGGCGATGGGCGTGGGGTACTCTGCGTTGGGATCGCTCGGCCTGGTGGGGCCGGGCTCCACGGCGGCGCACGGGCCCAGCATGGAGCGCTTCGGGCAGGTGCTCGCGGAGCCCGGCGTATGGCGGGGCACGCTCTGGACTCTCTGGGTCGCCGCGGCGTCGACGTCCCTGGCGCTCCTGGGCGCCGCGGGGGTGGCGGTGAT
>CBDUEZ010000147.1:0-10224 GCA_965366355.1 uncultured bacterium | reverse complement strand
AACCTTCATAGACCCGCTCCTGATCCTGGAGTGGACGATCGGCCCCGATCAAGCTGGACCGCGCAAGCGGAGTAGGAGATGTCTCCCTCCGTCCGGCCCGGCTGCCCTGCGACGGGCGGCAACGTATCGAAGGGTGCCCTCGGGCCGCAACGTGGATCGGGCCGGGGGGGGCTCAGAGCGGAGGGACCGGCCCCGCGCCTTTGCGAAGAAAGCGGATCGCGAGGTCGATCGCGGCGGCCTCGCGGTTGAGATAGCGGCGCAGGTCGTCGGCCGCGATCTCGGATCCGCCTCGCAGTCGATCCATCAGCTGGGTGAGCCCGAGATTGCCCAGTGAGCTCGCCTGGCCCGCGAAGCGAGTCGCGAGGGTGCGGAGTTCGTCTGCGGGCATTTCGCCCGACAGGTCCCGAGCGGCCTCGCGGAGTTCCCGGCGAGCCCGGTCGAGCAGGCGCACGTATTCGGCGTCCTGAATGGCGAGTCTGGCGAGGATCACCGCCAGGGGTTCCCACCGCCCCCGCGAGGAAAAGGCCTTTCGAAGGCGTGGAGAGATCTCCGGGACATTGACCGGCTTCCTCACATAGTCGTTCGCCCCGGCCTCGATCGCCTCCTGCACGGTTTCGCGGTCCGACATGCCCGAGCACACCACGATCGGGATGTCGGGGTCCGGTCCCTCGGCGCGGACCCTGCGCACCAGCTCGAGGCCACCCTCGTCGGGCAGGCTCAGGTCGGCGATGACCCCGTCGACCGGATACTCGAGGATCTGGCCCCACGCCTCTGCGACCGTAAGGGCCTTCATGTGGAAGAACTGCAGCTGATGAACCACCGTCGAAAGCAGATGGCCAACCACGGGGTCGTCGTCGAGGACCAGGATCAGGTGCATAACGTGCGTGGGCCGGGGGGCTGAGGGCCCCTGAATCTCACCCGCAGGCGGTCGTGGCGCCACGGGGTGCGGGCCCATCCCGCCATGGGACGGCCCCGGGTCGGGGTGCAGCTTGGGTGATGCTCGCTCGTATCGCCACCGCCGCCCTCCAGGGGCTCGTCGCCCACCCGGTCCAGGTCGAGGTGAGCATGACCAGTGGTCTGCCGACCTTTACGGTCGTGGGGCTCCCGCAAAGCGCCGTGCGGGAGGGACGGGAGCGCGTGGTCGCCGCGCTCAAACACTCGGGCTGGCCCCTCCAGCCGCGCAGGGTGACGGTCAACCTCGCGCCCGCCGACCTTCGGAAGGAGGGGAGCGCCTTCGACCTGCCCGTCGCCGTGGGGCTCCTTGTGGCGGCGGGGGTCGTGGCCGCCGACGCGGTCGACGGGTGGGCCTTCATCGGCGAGCTCGGCCTCGATGGTTCGCTGCGTCCGGTCCGGGGCGTGCTCGCCCTGGTCTCGGCATGCCGCGACGCGGGGATCCAGGGGCTTGTCGTGGCGCCGGAGAACGGTATGGAGGCGACCCTCGTGGAGGGCGTCGCCGTGCATACGGGCTCCTCACTGCAGGGCGTCGTGGACCACTTCTCGGGTGATTGTGCGCTGCCCCGCGTGGAGAGCGCCCCGCTCTCCGCGAGCCAGGTGACCGGACCCGACCTCGTCGAGGTGCGGGGTCAACGGGTCGCCAAACGAGCCCTCGAGATCGCGGCGGCCGGTGGACACAACCTGCTTCTCGTCGGCCCACCCGGATCCGGCAAGACGCTGCTGGCGCGTCGGCTTCCCGGAATCCTCCCGCCGCCCACCAGGGGCGAATTTCTTGAGATCATTCGAATCCACTCGGTGGCGGGCCGTTTCCCGGCGGGCACGCTGCCTCCTCTGCGGCGTCCGTTCCGCGCCCCGCACCACACCGTCTCGCACGCCGGATTGGTTGGGGGAGGGTCTCCCGCTCGGGCCGGCGAGGTGAGCCTCGCGCATCGGGGGGTCCTCTTTCTCGACGAGCTGCCCGAGTTCCGGCGCGGGGCCCTGGAGGCCCTGCGACAGCCGCTCGAAGACGGTGTGCTCACACTCGCTCGCGCGAAGGCCCACCTGACGTTCCCCGCGCGATTCGTCCTGGTGGCGGCGATGAATCCCTGCCCCTGTGGGTATCATGGCGACGGATCCGATCGATGCGTGTGTGAGGCGTCGCTCATCGAGCGGTATCGCGGCCGCATCTCGGGGCCGGTCCTCGACCGGATCGACCTGCATGTGTCGGTGGCGGCGGTCTCGATCGACGACCTCCGAGGTCCGCCGACCGGGCCCCGTAGTGCCGACGTTCGGCGGCGAGTCGTACAGGCCCGGGCCCGGCAGGGAGCCCGGCTCGCCGGCTCGTCGGCGTGGTGCAACGCCGAGATGGGGCCGGAACTACTGCGGAGGCATGTTCGGGTCGATCCCCCCGTCGCACGACTGGTGCAGCGCGCCCTCGAGCGGATGGCCCTGTCGGCCCGCGGGTATCACCGGATCCTGAAGGTGGCGCGCACGATCGCCGACCTCGAAGGGGCCGACGACGTGAGCGAGTCGCACGCTGCCGAGGCGGTTCAGTACCGCGAGATGGACCGGCGGTAGGGGCGGGATGCTCGTCGTGCTACCATACACCGATGGCGTCTACCTCCGCGGTCACACTGCCCAAGGGCGAGGTCCCTTCCGTCACGGCGTTGGCGGCGGCTTTTGCCGCCCTCTACCTGATCTGGGGGTCGACCTATCTCGCGATCCGTTTCGCCATCGAAACGATCCCCCCCTTCACGATGGCTGGGGCTCGATTCCTGACGGCGGGCCTCGCGTTGTATCTCTGGGCTCGGGCGCGAGGGGTCGCTCGCCCGACACGCCGTCAGCTGCGCGACGGCGGTATCGTCGGCGCATTCCTCCTTCTCGGGGGCAACGGAGCGGTCGTGTGGGCCGAGCAGTGGGTGCCGTCCGGGCTCACCGCGCTCCTCGTGGCGACCGTGCCGCTGTGGATGGTGCTCCTCGATTGGGTGTGGGCCGGCGCCGCCCGTCCACCCGTCGGGGTGTGGTTTGGATTGGCCTGGGGGCTCGCCGGTGTCGGCCTGTTGACCGGGGGGCTGGGAGGGGAGGCCTTCGAACCCGGGGCGTGGCTCGGAGCGATCGTGATTCTGTTCGGCTCCCTCTCGTGGGCGATGGGCTCGATCTACACCCGCACGGCCCGTATGCCTGCCGCCCCTCGAATGGCGACGGCGATCCAGATGCTGGCGGGGGGGCTCCTGCTCACCGGCCTGGGCGCGGGAGTGGGGGAGTGGGCCACCTTCGACCTTCGCGACGTGTCGGGTCGATCCTGGGCCGCCCTCGCCTACCTCGTCGTATTCGGAGCGCTGGTCGCCTACACGGCCTACATCTGGCTGCTCGGCGTGAGCACGGCCGCCCGGGTCTCGACCTATGCGTACGTCAATCCGGTCGTCGCCCTGATTCTGGGGTGGGCCCTCGCCGATGAACCGCTTTCGGGCCGTACGGCGGTGGCCGCCGCGGTGATCCTCTCGGCGGTGATGCTCCTCAATCGCCTGGGCGGGGGCTCCCGTCGGGCACGCCTTCGGCAGGCGACTGGCGCGCCGCGGAAATCACCCTAGAATCACGCCCCGTGAAGATGACGAAACACCACTATCTCGATTTTGCGGCCACAGCCGCCGAGCGTCCGCCCGAGGTGATCGCCGCCGTGGCCGCCTACCTGACGGACTGCGGAGCAACCCCGGGTCGGGGGGGATACCAGCGGGCCCTCGATGCGGGTCGGATGGTGCGGAGCGCGCGGAGGGCGGTCCAGGAGGTTCTGGGCCTGGAAGGGCAGCGGGGCCATGTGGTCTTCGGGGCGCACGCCACCCAGGCGCTCAATACCGCCCTGATGGGTACGCTCGAGGCGGGTGATGTGCTGGTGGTCACCGACTTCGACCACAACGCCGTGTTGCGCCCGGCGTCGGCTCTCGCGCGTCGAGGCGTGACTCTGCGCTGCGTACCGGGTCGCCCGGATGGTTCACTCGATCCGGTGGCACTCGAGCAGGCGCTCGACGGGGCGACCCTGATCGCCATCAATGCGGCGTCGAACGTGCTCGGCACGCGTCTTCCTGTACCAGCGCTCGCTCGTCTCGCGCACGAGGCGGGGGCGCTGGTTCTGGTCGACACCGCCCAGTCGGCCGGACACGTCGTCGACGATCTCACCGAAGCCGACCTGGTGGCGGTGACCGGCCACAAGGGGCTTCTCGGCCCGCAGGGCGTCGGGGCCCTGTGGATTCGCGAGGGTGTCGAGGTCGACCCTCTGCTCCACGGCGGCACGGGGGGCGATTCCCGCTCGCCCGACATGCCGTCGGCGCTTCCCGACCGCCTCGAGGCCGGGACCCTGAACGGGCCGGGGATCAGCGGGCTGTTGGCCGGCATTCGATGGGCCGAAGCTCGGGGGATCGGTGCGATGCACGACGCCGCCACCGTACTGAAGCAGAGGTTGCACGACGGGTTGTCGTCGGTTCCGGGTGTGCGGGTCCTCTCACCTCGTGATGGCGCAACGGTGTCGATCGTCACGATGGAAAGCGACCGGATCGACCCGGGTGCTCTCGGGCACGCGCTCGATCGTGACTTCGGAGTGCAGTGCCGTGCGGGCTTGCACTGCGCGCCCGGTGTGCACCGCTTATTGGGGACTTCGGCGACCGGCGCCGTGCGCTTTTCTCTGGGATGGAACTCCACGCCGGCCGACGTCGACGCCGCCGTCGAGGGCGTGGACCGGGCGACGGCTTCCGCTCGGGTCGCGGTTTCGTGAGACTCTCGACACCGTTTCTTGTTTCTCTTTCTTTCGGCTTGCCATGCATCTTTTCATCGCGCTGAACCTTCCGAAGAAAGAGCGGACCCGCATCCATCGGGCCGCCCAGGCCCTACGCGACCGCGAACTGCCGGTCCGTTGGTCGGAGCCCGACGATTACCACCTGACCCTCAAGTACCTGGGCGACGTGCGCGGCGAACGACGTGACCCCGTCGAGCATGTCATGGAGAAGGTCGCCGGAAGCACGCCTCCCTTCGAGGTCGCGGTCCAGGGCTTCGGCGCGTTCCCGACGATTCGCAAGCCGCGAGTATTGTGGATCGGGGCGGAGGCGACCCCGGAACTCCGATGCCTCAAACAAGACCTGGAGTGGGGGCTCGCCGAATTCGGCTTCGAACGGGAGACGCGGGCCTTTCACCCCCACGTGACCCTGGGTCGCGCGCCCGAAGAGGGCGGGGCGGGGGCCTTTCGCGGCCTCGATGCGGTGGTGGCCGAGTCGGACCACGTCAGTCGTTTTACGATCCGAAGCCTGGACCTCATGCGATCGAAGGCGGCGAAATCGGGACCCCAGTACTCGATCCTACGTACAATCAAGTTCACGGGGCCCAGCTGAGGGTCTCACGTGGCGTGTCTACGACGACGATGACGAGGGCTCGATGAAGGGTTGTCTGCGAGGCTGCTTGGGATCCATCGGGCTTTCGGTGGTCGTGGTCGGCGCCGCGTATGGGGGTTGGAAGTGGGGCCCGACCGTGTTCCCACCCGTACAAGCGTGGCTGGGAGAGGCCGCGGCGGAGTCCCCCCCGGAGCGGCTTCCGTCGGCGGGCATCGCCGAGGAAACGCTCGACCGGGTCGACTTGTTCCGACAGGCGGAGGCCGACGGTTCTCGTCTCGAATTGGACGGAGTCGATCTCTCGAGTGTGATTCGCTACTCGCTTCCCGGCATCATTCCCCCGGGCGTCGAGGAGCCGCGAGTCGAACTCTCCGGGGGCAAGGTGATGCTTTCCGCACGGGTCGCGATCTCCGCATTCCCCGACCTTCCCGCCATCGACGAGATCGCGGGTCTGCTCCCCGATA
This sequence comes from uncultured bacterium, assembly GCA_965366355.1. Taxonomy (GTDB): domain Bacteria; phylum Gemmatimonadota; class Gemmatimonadetes; order Longimicrobiales; family Gaopeijiaceae; genus Gaopeijia. The sequence goes on along the minus strand of CBDUEZ010000147.1, from coordinate 4,454 downwards.
CGGTCGACATTCGCCTGCGCGGCGCCCTCGTGCCGTTCGGACCCTCGATGTCGGCGCTCTATGTCGAACGGGTCGACGCCGAGCGGATTCCGCTTCCGTCCCGGATCGTCCCGGGCATTCTCACCGCCCTGGGCCGCCGCCCAGTGGATGGGCTGCCCCCCGAGGCGATGGCGATTCCACTTCCGGTGGGCCTCGCGCGGGCCTTCGTGGAGGGCAACCGGCTCGTTCTCTTGAAGGACGGTTGAGGGCGTGGCACGGCTGCTGATCGTCGACGACGAGGCGTCGATTCGCGACGTCCTGGTCCAGTTGTTCGAGTATGACGGGCACACCGTGGAGGCCGCGGCAGACGGGCACGCGGGCCTCGAGTTGCAGCGGAGTTTTTCGCCCCACGTCACGTTTCTCGACGTGAAGATGCCGGGAATGGACGGGCTGGAAACCCTCGCGCGAATCCGCAAGGTCGATCCGTTGGCCGTGGTCGTGATGATCAGCGGGCACGGCACCATCGACACGGCGGTCGAAGCGACACGCTCCGGCGCCTTCGACTTTCTCGAGAAGCCCCTCGATTCGGACCGCCTACTGGTGACGCTCCGCAACGCGCTCGCGGTGCGGGGACTGTCGCAGAAGGTCGAGGTACTCGAGAGCGAGATCGAAAGCCGCCACGAGATCGTGGGGTCGTCTTTTCAGGTGCGGCGGGTCGTCGAGAGGGTCGAGCGGGTGGCACCCACCGATGCGCGAGTCCTCATCACCGGAGAGAACGGGACGGGCAAGGAGTTGGTGGCCCGGGCGGTGCATCGACTCTCGTCGCGGGCCGACAAGCCGTTCATCGAAGTCAATTGTGCGGCGATCCCGTCGGAGCTGATCGAATCGGAGCTCTTCGGCCACATGAAGGGGTCGTTCACCGGCGCGGTCGCCGATCGTACCGGGAAATTCGAGCAGGCCGATGGGGGCACGCTCTTCCTCGACGAAGTGGGCGACATGGCGCTGGCCGCCCAGGCGAAGGTTCTGCGCGCCCTCGAGGAGGGGGTCGTGACCCGTGTCGGCGGCTCACGGTCGATCGCGGTCGACGTACGCGTCGTGGCGGCAACCAACAAGGAACTGGACGGGGAGATCGCCGAGGGGCGATTCAGGGAAGACCTCTTCTATCGGCTGAATGTCGTCCCGATTCTGGTGCCCCCCCTCCGGGAGCGCCGCGACGACGTGCCCATGCTCGTGAGGCATTTCTCGGAGCAGATGGCCCGGAAGGACCGGATTCGGCCCCGGCCCTTCACATCGGAGGCGGTGCGGCGGCTTCGGGATCTCGAGTGGCCGGGCAACGTGCGTGAACTCCGCAATACCATCGAGAGGCTCTTGATTCTCGCCCCGGGAAGCGAGGTCACCGAAGACGACGTGCAACTGCTCGTTCGGGCCGATGTGAAAGAGTCGGGCCTGGGAGCCGATCTCGCCGCGGCCACGACGTTCAACGACTTCAAGGATCGCGCCGAGCGGGCCTTTATTCTCCAGAAACTCCGCGAGCACGACTGGAACGTCTCCGAGACGGCGCGAGCGGTGGAAATGCCTCGCTCCAACCTCTACAAGAAGATCGAGAAGTTCGGCCTCGTGCGGGAAGACTAGGGCGTGGGGCGACGGACCACCCGGGCGCCCGCCGGAAGCCCGTAGAGCACCTCGATCGTGCGGAAGTCCCGGTAGGTCAGGCGTGTCGCCGTATTGTACGGAAACATCACGTCTTCTTCGGCGTCGGAGTGCGGGAGGCCGAGAACGTGGCCCATCTCGTGGGCGGCGGTGAGTCGAATGCGCTCCGCCTCGATCGGCCGACCGTCGGGGGCGTGGGTAGTCAGCAGGAATTCGACCACCTCGAGCCGAGGACCCGCCGAGCCCACCTCCCACCGGACCGTGGCTTGTCCGATGCGATCGTCCGAGAGCTGCGGGACCCAGCGCACGACGGCGTCCGCCTCCGACCCACGGTCGGTGGTCTCGACCCGTAGGGGCAACGGGCGCCCCTGCCATTCTCGGATTCCCGCCGCTGCCTGCCTCTGGATCTCGCGGGCGTGCCCGGCTTCCACACCCTCCGGAAGGGGTACACGGATGGTGAGGCCCTTCGTCCCGTCGGGCCATCGAAACGCGCGGGCCGGCGTGACCTGTTCGAGGCCGGAGCACAGATACCCCGCGTCGGCGCACGCGGCGGCACCCAGGGGTACCACCGCGATCTCGAACGCCGGATCGCGGGCCGATTCGACGATACTCGATTCATCGGTGTCGATCGGTGCCTGGGCCGAGTCGCGGGTTGCGAACAGAAGACCAGCCACGACGATGACGATGAGTGCTCCAGTGATGTTGCGCATGATCCAAGCTCGGCCCGCTGCGGGTTTCGAGGCAAGAGATGTCGACATGGGCCGCCCCGGCGAGGTCGCGGGGAACGGTGGTGGCTCCCGTCGTGTAGCGAAAATGAGGATGATGCCTGTACTGTCGGTGAGAGGTGTCCTGAACGAATGGAGGTGGGCCGGGTGGAGGAGTCGTCGGGAGAGTCGGTCGTCACACGAACGCTGCGTAGAGAATCGCCCTCCGTGTTTCGCACGATGTGGGATTGGACGAGGTCCATCGCCGTCGCCTTCGTGCTGTTTCTGGTCGTGCGCGCCCTGGTCATCGAAGCCTTCAAGATTCCGACCGGCTCGATGGAAGGAACCCTCCTGGTGGGCGACTTTCTGCTGGTGAACAAAGCGGTCTACGGTGCCGAGATTCCCGGTACGGGAGTTCATCTTCCCGCCTTCGCCGAGCCCCACCGGGGCGACGTGGTCGTCTTCAATCCGCCTCACGAGCCCACGAAGAACTACGTGAAGCGGCTGGTGGGCGAACCGGGCGACACGCTCGAGATGAAAGACAAGCGTCTTTTCGTCAACGGGCAGGAGGCGGCAGAGCCGTATGTGCGATTCGTCGACCCGTCCGGCGACGCCATGCATGCCGACATGCGGGAATGGCAGGTGCGTCACATTCTCGCCTCGGCGGCGTCGTACGCCCCGTCGCGCGATACCTGGGGCCCGCTCGTGATTCCCGACTCGTCGTATTTCGTGCTCGGTGACAATCGCGACAACAGCGAGGACTCCCGCTATTGGGGCTTCGTCGGGCGCGATCAGATTCGCGGTCGTCCGTGGTTCGTGTACTACTCGTTCAACCCCACGGCCGACGGCGGTGCACCCTGGCTTCGCGCCGTGAGGTGGGGCCGTATCGGGCACCGGATCCAATGAGGAGTCGCTGCGCGGTGCGGGTGACGACGACCGCTGGTGGTCTGGTTGCGCGTTCGAGCCGGGTGGCGCATCATACCGAGAGCTTCGTCCCTTCCCGTTTCTGCGGTCGCTTCGCGGGGCAGGGGACTTCGCAGTCTTCCTGTCCCCCAGAGCCCGCCTAGTCGGATCCATGTCGTTCGCTTCCCGCCGCGGGGCCTTCAACCAAGGGTCTCTAGATCAATACCTGAAGGAGATCTCCCAGTACCCGCTCATCGACCGGGCTGAGGAGGCGCGACTCGCACGTGGTATTCGCGCCGGTGACCCCGAGGCGCTCGACAAGTTGGTGCGGAGCAATCTTCGGTTCGTCGTGTCGGTCGCGAAGAAATACCAGAATCAGGGGGTGCCGTTATCCGACCTCATCAACGAGGGCAACCTCGGGCTGATTCGCGCCGCCCACAAATTCGACGAGACCAAGGGGATCAAGTTCATCTCCTACGCGGTGTGGTGGATTCGCCAGGCCATTCTCCAGGCCCTGGCGGAGCAGAGTCGCATCGTGCGCGTGCCTCTCAATCGGGCCGGAGCGCTCCACCGGATCGGTCGACGCAGCTCCTCGCTGCTCCAGGAGCTGGGGCGGGAGCCGACGGTCGAAGAGATCGCGCGTGAACTCGACATTCCCGAAGACGAGGTCGAGCGCACGCTCGCCATCAGCCAGTCCCACCTGTCGCTGGATGCTCCGCTCACTCCGGGTGAAGACAGCCGACTGCTCGACTACCTCCCCGACCAGTTTTCGCCGGGTCCGGAAGACGAGGCCTACGGGCATGCCCTGAAGAACACCGTCGAGGAGGCCCTGTCCAGCCTCAAGGAGCGGGAGGCGAAGATCCTCCGGCTCTACTTCGGTCTCGACGACCAGGATCCCATGACGCTCGAAGAGATCGGAGCGATCCTCGGGATCACCCGGGAGCGGGTTCGACAGATCAAAGAGAAGGCCCTGCTTCGGCTGCGACATGCTTCTCGAGCGCGGTTTCTCGAGACCTTCATGTAGCGCCGACTTCGAGCGGGATACCGATCCAGACGATCGGCCGTTCCGCCCCGATGGCACCGGAGGGAAAACGGCAGCGAACGCCCGTTGACACCCCCAGGCCCCACGGATATCATTCATTGCTCTATTGTCCATTTGCCTAACAGGCATCATGAAGACGTATACGCCAAAAGCCGAAGACATCCAGCGGGACTGGT
>CBDUEZ010000146.1:0-10264 GCA_965366355.1 uncultured bacterium | reverse complement strand
CCGTAGGTCCTGGGTTCGACCCCCAGCCGGCTCATTTCAACGCCCGCGGTGGCTGCGCTTCAATCCACGTAGCGGCTCGCCCACGCCGCGAGCACACGCCCGACGTAGCGCGAGTCCTCGGCGCGCAGCAGCAGGTGATCGGCGTCGTCGAGAGACACGAAGCTCTTCGGGTGGCGCGCCGCCTCGAAGATCAAACCCGCGTTTTCGATGCCGACCGTTCGGTCCACCGGCGAGTGGAAGATCAGCAGAGGTCGCCCGAGCTCCCGGACGACGCGGGCCATGTGGCGTCCCTCGAGGTCACGCAGAAACTCCTCGCGCACCGTGAAACGTCGGCCGGCCAGCTCCACCTCCGCCTCGCCCTCCGACCGGATCTCGTCGAGCTGGTCGACGAACAGCCCGGCGACGTGCGCGGGATCGAACGGTGCGCCGATCGTCGCCACCGCGCGAACCGAATCCAGGGCCGCGGTCGCCTGCAGAACGGCGGCCCCTCCGAGCGAATGACCGATGAGAATGGCCGGGGCGTCGAGGTTGTCGGCCATCCACCGCGCCGCGGCGTGGAGGTCTCCTACATTCGACGAGAAGTTCGTGTCGGCGAAGTCGCCCTCACTCTCGCCCAGCCCCGTGAAGTCGAACCTCAAGACGGCGATGCCCTCGTCGGTCAGCGCCTGGGTCATCTGCACGACCGAGCGCAGGTCTTTGGAACAGGTGAAGCAGTGCGCAAACAGAGCGCAGGCCCTGGGGGTTTCGTCGTCGGGGAGTCCCAGCTTGGCGCTGAGCGCTTCGCCCTGTGAGCCGATGAATGAGATCGTGCGTGTGAGCATACATCCTCAGGTTTGAACGGAGTGCTCGCCGATTGCTCCAGCCCCCTCGGTCGCCCGCATCTCCGACAGCGTGTCGACCATGCGGGTGCGCAGGTCGGTGACGAAGGGCTCGGGATCGGCCTTGGGATCGGTCCAGTCGAATTGCCCCACATACTCCATACGGGCGTCGAGGTTGTTGAGATTGCCCATGAGGTGCTTGAACTTTCCGTATCGCCACAGGCCATCCACAACGAAGGCGTGAATCTCGAAGGCGCGCGCGCGCAGCATGAAGTCCAGCCCCGGGCGAAAGGGACCGATTTCGCCGTCCTTCGTGCGTGTGCCCTCCGGATAGATCATGATCGGAACGTCCGACTCACGGGCGGCCTTTCGCAGGCTCTTCAACATTCGACGTGCGTCGCCGGCCGTGGCGGCGGGATCGACGAGCGGGTTGCGATACAGCCGGGCCAGGTGCGACACCAGGGGAATGAACCGGGCGTACCTGCGCCGGGTGACGAGTCGGAGATACCCGCTTTGCAACGCTCGAACCCCGAGGGGAATGTCGAGGAGCGACTGGTGATTCAAGACGATGAGCACGCCGGGTTTGCAGGGCACGATCCGGTGCCGGGGCGGGAGCCTCGCGCCGCCGATGACCTCGAGCGGTCGCGTGACCACGGGGTCGAGAAACTGAAGCCAGTGACCCAATACGCTCCGTCGGCTCTGGGGCCGGAGCCACAGCCAGGGGCCGATGATGAGGCGCTCCACGAGATCGCACAGGATCATGCCGATACACACGGTGCCCAGGGCGAGGTAACCTCGGATCGTATTCAAGTGTCGTCGCGGGCTCGTGTCGAAGTGGATGCGGCGCCGGGGACCACATTGCGGCAACCGAGCCCGTGGCGCACCCTCACCCTGTGCTGATCCAGACTCCTCGCCTCGACCTCGTCGCCGCCACGGCGCCCTTTCTTCTCGCCGAGATGGAAGGGGCCGCAGCTTTGTCGCGGCTCGTGGGTGCCCGCGTCAGCGACGAGTGGCCTCCACCGCTTTTTGACGCCGACGCTCTGGAGTGGGCGCTGGACCAGGTGCGCCAGGATCACCGTTTCGAAGAATGGGGCATGCGCTACATGGTGATCCGGGAGTCCGACATCGGGGGCCCGGAGGCCGTGGGGGTCGCCGGCTACAAGGGTCCGCCGGATGTCGACAACGAGGTGGAGATCGGGTACTCGGTGCTCCCGTCCTATCACCGACGGGGACTGGCAACGGAAGCGGTCAACGCCCTCGTCGCTCACGCCTTCGACGTTCATGGCGTCGCGCGGATCGTGGCCCATACGTTGCCGCATCTCGACGCCTCGATCGGGGTACTCCGCAAGACCGGCTTCACTCTCGACGCCGAATTGGACGACGAGGGAATCGTGCGGTTCGCGCGGGACGTTCGGTGAATCTTCCAGGAGAAGGCTGTACCATGACCGAGACCGTACGGTGTGCAGGTGGAGCGAGGGGCGCCGCTCTTCTCGGGACGGTGTTTCGGGGGCTGGTTCTTGTTGGCGTGGTTGGGTCTCCGCTCGCCGCCCAGGAGGCGCCCCGCGCCGCGCAGGACGCCCCGCCCGCACCCTGGCGCGCGTTGTTCAACGGCCGGGATCTCGAGGGGTGGACGCCCAAGATTCGTGGTTTCGCGACGGGCGAAGACCCGCTCCGCACGTTCCGGGTCGAAGACGGCCTGCTCACCGTCGGCTACGACCAGTACGACACGTTCGACGAGCGCTTCGGCCACCTCTTCTTCGAGACGCCCTTTTCCGACTACGATCTGCGCGTGGAGTATCGCTTCGTCGGGAGCCAGGCGCGGGGCGGCCCGGACTGGGCCACCCGGAACAGTGGGGTCATGATCCACTCGCAGTCCCCCGAAAGTATGGGACTCCAGCAGGACTTCCCCATCTCGATCGAGGTGCAGCTCCTCGGCGGAGACGGTGAGGCGGCGCGTCCCACCGCCAATCTCTGTACGCCCGGCACGCATGTGCAGATGAACGGGCAGCGTGCCGAGCAGCACTGCTTCGAATCGACTTCCGCCACCTATCACGGCCCGCAATGGGTCGAGGTCGACATCGTGGTGCGAGGGGGCAGGTCGATCGCCCATGTGATCGAGGGCGACACGGTCATGGCGTATTCCGCTCCCGAGATCGGCGGTGGCGTGGTGAGCGGTTTCGACCCGGCGGCCAAGGTCGACGGGCGCGCCCTGACCTCCGGATGGATTGCCCTCCAGAGCGAGAGCCACCCGGTGCAGTTCCGCCGCGTCTGGATTCACGAGATCGCTCGGCAGTGACTCGCGGGGGGGCGACCCCGAGGCCCAGCCGCGTTGACCCTTTCGCTCCGATCGGCCACGTTTTGCACTGGCCCCACAAGCGCAGGCCTGAGCCCGCGCCCCGATATTCTACCGTGAACTCCGAGGATCCACTGGTGAGCGATCTGTCGAGGACCCCGACCGCCGAACTTCTGGGCGATGAGGCCGAGTACCTTCTCGGCCACACCTCCACGGCCATTTCCAAGGACCTCCTGCATCTTCCCGGCGCCGACTTCGTCGACCGCGTGATGGCGCAGACCGATCGTTCCCCGCGCGTGCTCGGCGCGATGGAGCAGCTCTTTCGCGGGGGTCGCCTCGGCGGCACCGGATACGTCTCGATCCTTCCGGTCGACCAGGGGATCGAACATTCGGCCGGGGCCTCGTTCGCACCCAACCCCATCTACTTCGATCCGGCGAATATCGTCGAGCTCGCCATCGAGGGCGGCTGCAACGCGGTCGCCTCGACGTACGGGGTGCTGGGAGCGGTGGCGCGGCGGTACGCGCACAAGATTCCCATGATCCTGAAGTTCAACCACAGCGAGCTCCTCACCTATCCGAATCACCCGGACCAGGTGCCGTTCGCGCAGGTTCAGAACGCCTGGGACATGGGATGCGTGGGCATTGGCGCCACGATCTACTTCGGATCGGAAGAGTCCGGTCGACAGATCCAGGAGGTCAGCGAGGCCTTCTCGATGGCCCACGAGCTGGGCATGACGACGATCCTGTGGTGCTACGTGCGCAACTCGGCCTTCAAGGTCGACGGTGTGAACCACGAGGGTTCGGCCGACCTCACGGGTCAGGCGAATCATCTCGGCGTGACCATCGAGGCCGACATCATCAAACAGAAGCAGCCGACGTCCAACGGCGGGTACGAGGCCCTCAACATCAGCGGCAGCTACGGCAAGTTCGACAAGCGCATGTACACCGACCTCACGACCGACCACCCGATCGACCTGACCCGCTACCAGCTGGCCAACTGCTACATGGGCCGCGCGGGACTCATCAATTCGGGCGGTGCGTCGGGCACGGATGACCTGCAGCAGGCCGTCCGCACGGCCGTGATCAACAAGCGAGCCGGGGGTATGGGACTGATCTCGGGACGCAAGGCGTTCCAGCGTCCGATGAAGGACGGGATCGGGATCCTGAATGCGATCCAGGACGTCTACCTCGACGCCTCGATCGACATCGCGTGAGCAAGGCGCCGAAGAAGCTCGCGATCCTGGTCGCCGGGGGACCGGCGCCCGGGATCAACAGCGTCATCGCGGCGGCCACGATCCGAGCCGCCTCCGACGGGGTCGAGGTCGTCGGCATTCGCGACGGCTTCAAGTGGATCATGCAGGGCGACATCTCGAAGGTGGAGCCCCTTACGATCGACGCGATCAGCCGCATTCACTTTCGGGGCGGATCGCACATCGGCATCGCTCGCGACAACCCGACCCGCGACGAGGAGCACCTCGAGAAGGCGGTGACCTCGTTGCTCCGGTTGAATGTCGACAAGCTGATCACGATCGGCGGCGACGACACGGCCTACAGCGCGTTGCGGGTGGAGCAGAAGGCCGACGGACGTATTCGTGTGGCGCACGTGCCGAAGACGATCGACAACGATCTGGCCCTCCCGCACGGGATCCCGACCTTCGGGTACAACACGGCGCGGCATCTCGGCGTGCAGATGGTCGAGAATCTGATGGTCGACGCGATGACCACGTCGCGGTGGTACTTCATCGTTTCGATGGGCCGAAAAGCGGGCCACCTGGCGCTCGGCATCGGGAAGGCGGCCGGCGCGACGCTCACCCTGGTGCCCGAGGAATTCCCCGACGACGTCATTCGGCTTTCGCACGTGGTCGACATCCTGGCCGGGGCGATCGTCAAACGGGCCAGCGATGACCGCACCGATGGGGTGGCGATTCTCGCGGAGGGGCTCCTCGAGCGAATGGATCCCAGCGATCTCGCGGTTCTGCAGAATGCGGAGCGGGATGCCCACGGCAACATTCGCCTGGCCGAGGTGACCTTCGGCGAGATCGTGAAGATGGCCGTCCAGCAACGGCTGGCGCCCTTCGGCATCAAGCCGATCATCGTAGCCAAGAACATCGGCTACGAACTGCGGTGCGCCGATCCGATCCCGTTCGACATGGAATACACGCGCGACCTCGGCTACCTCGCCGCCAAGTTCCTGCTGGGCGGCGGGAACGGCGCCATGGTCTCGGTACAGAACGGACACTTCGTGCCGTTGCGGTTTGCCGAGATCTTCGATCCGGTGACCAACCGCACGAAGGTGCGCATGGTCGATGTGAAGGCCGAGTATTTCGAGATCGCCCGCAGCTACATGCTGCGGCTGACCCGCGACGACTTCGGCGATCCGCACGAACTGGCCAAGTTCGCCTCGACGGCCGGTATCTCGCTCGAGGAGTTTCGCGATCAGTTCTACTACCTGATCGAGCAGGACATGCTGTACCGCAGCCGCGATACGGCGGGCGAGCCCGACGACACCTCGACGTCGGCGGGCGCGGCCTGAGGCCCAGGCCCCCTGTCGCTGGTCCCGCGACCCCGCAGGGGCTATATGATGCCGCTCCACCTCGCCATCCGTCTCCTTGAACATTCGGACCCATGCCGTCTTCTCCCCGCATCGTCTACACCTGGACCGACGAGGCCCCGGCTCTCGCGACTCACGCCTTCTTGCCCGTGATCCGGGCCTTCGCCGGTGCGACGGGCGTGCCGGTCGAATCGCGCGATATCTCGCTGGCCGGCCGGGTGCTGGCCGCGTTCCGCGATACCGTGGGCGCCGATGCGGCATCTGATGATCTGGCGGAACTCGGGCAGCTCGTCGAGCGGCCCGAGGCGAATGTGATCAAGCTGCCGAACATCAGCGCGTCGATCCCGCAGCTGAAGGCGTGCATCACGGAGCTACAGTCCCATGGTTTCGCTCTCCCGGACTATCCCGACGAGCCCGAGACCGACGCGGAGCGAGCGATCCAGCAACGGTACGATCGCGTGAAGGGCAGCGCGGTGAATCCGGTTCTTCGGCAGGGCAATTCCGATCGTCGTGCGCCGCGGGCCGTGAAGGAGTTCGCCCGCAAACATCCGCCGCGGTCGAAGCCCTGGCCGGACGGCTCGAAGACGCACGTGGCGACGATGAGCGGGGGCGACTTCCGACACAACGAGGTCTCGGTGACGCTCCCGGCGGCCGCGACGGTGCGCATCGAGCACGTCTCTGCCGACGGCACGACCACCGTCCTGAAAGACGAGCTGGCCCTCAAGGAAGGCGAGATCCTCGACGCCACCTGGATGAGCCGCGAGGCGCTGATCGCGTTCCTGCGGGCCGAGATCGACGACGCGCGCGAGGCCGGTGTGCTGTTCTCCCTGCACTTGAAGGCCACGATGATGAAGGTGTCCGACCCCATCATCTTCGGGCACGCGGTCCAGGTCTTCTTTCGCGAGGTCTTCGAGCGGCACGCCGCGGTGCTGGAGCGCCTGGGCGTCGACCCGAACAACGGGTTCGGCGACGTGGTCGCAAAGATCGCCGACCTTCCCGCGGTCGAGCGGGCGGCGATCGAGGCCGACATCGCGGCGGTCTACGCGGCTCGGCCGGCGGTGGCGATGGTCGACTCCGATCGCGGCATCACGAATCTGCATGTGCCCAGCGATGTGATCATCGATGCCTCCATGCCTCCGATGATCCGCGATGGCGGCCGGATGTGGAACGCTTCGGGAGAGCTTCAAGACACCAAAGCCGTGATTCCCGATTCGAGCTACGCGGGCATCTATGACGCGGTCGTGCGCGATTGCCTGGAGAACGGACAGTACGATCCGGTCACCATGGGAAGCGTCCCGAATGTGGGCCTGATGGCGCAGAAGGCCGAGGAGTACGGCTCGCACGACAAGACCTTCGAGATCAGCGCCCCGGGACGGGTGCGCGTCGTGTCGAGCGAGGGCGCGGTCTTGCTGGATCAACCGGTCGCTCAGGGCGACATCTGGAGGGCATGCCAGACCAAGGACGTCGCCGTGCAGGACTGGGTGAAGCTCGCCGTCACCCGCGCCCGGGCGTCGGGCGACCCGGCCGTCTTCTGGCTCGATCGAGCCCGCGCCCACGACGCCGAGGTGATCGCGAAGGTCGAGCGATACCTCGCAGACCACGACACCGACGGACTCGTGATCGAGATTCTCGCCCCGGTCGAGGCCATGGAGTACACGCTCGAGCGAGTCCGCAGGGGTGCGGACACCATCTCGGTGACGGGCAACGTGCTGCGAGACTATCTCACCGATCTGTTTCCGATTCTCGAGATCGGAACGAGTGCCCGCATGCTGTCGATCGTTCCCCTCCTGAACGGCGGGGGGCTCTTCGAGACGGGCGCCGGCGGATCAGCCCCGAAGCACGTGCAGCAGTTCGAGAAAGAGGGACACCTTCGCTGGGATTCCCTGGGCGAATACATGGCGCTGGCCGCCTCGCTACAACATCTCGGCGAGAGCTTCGACAATCCCGGAGCCTTCGTTCTCGGAGACGCGCTCGAAGAGGCGACGGCCCTCTATCTCGAAGAGTCGCGCTCGCCGTCGAGAAAGGTTCACGAGCTCGACAACCGGGGGAGCACCTTCTACCTGACGCTCTACTGGGCCGAGGCCCTCGCGGCCCAATCCACCGATACCGCCCTGGCCGAGCGCTTCGCTCCGGTGGCGAGCGCGCTGCGGGCGGCGGAGTCGCGGATCGTGGCCGAACTCAACGCCGCTCAGGGGGAGCCCCAGGACCTCGGTGGCTACTTCCGACCCGACGCGAATCGGGCCGCCGCGGCGATGCGCCCGAGTGCGACCCTCAACGCGATCATCGAGGGCGTCTGAGGCGAAGTGTGGGTGACCGTCGCGGGCTGCGCCCCTTCGGCGCCCCGCTCGTGCTCGTTGCCACGCTCACGATCGCGCTGCTCTTCGCAGTGCGTGCCGACTCGACGGTGGTGTTCGAGGGAGAGGGAGACTTTGGCGCCGTGCGGGTGATCGAACGAGGGGACGGTTTGCGCGAACTCTACGCGGGCGAGGGGCGCGCCCGCCAGAGCGCAATCTATCCGAGCCAGCCTCGGCGTCTCGAACTCGCCTACTCGCGCACGGCGATGATCGGGCCCGCCCTGGTCGAGCCGGGAGCACAGGTGCTCTTCGTGGGTCTCGGCGGAGGTGCGATGCCGACCTTCGTGCGCCGGGTCATGCCGGAGGCGCGGCTCCAGGTGGTGGAGATCGACCCCCTGATCGTGAATGTCGCCGCGGAATGGTTCGACTTTCGGCCCGACTCGGCGATGGTCGTCCACATCGCCGATGGCCGGGCCTTCATCGAAGGCTCTCCACCCGGAAGTTGGGATCTGATCGTACTCGACGCCTTCTCCGACACCGACATTCCACACGCGCTCACGACCCGGACATTCCTGGAGTCGGTGCGTCTGGGCCTCGGCCCCGACGGGATCGTGGTGAGCAACCTCCACACGTCGGCTCCGGAATACGAGTCGATGGTGGCGACCTACGTCGAGGCCTTCTCGACGGTCCTGTTGGTGCCGGTGCCGGGCCGTCGCCAGGAGGTTCTCATCGCCACCGAACGGAGCGGACTCGATCGGGCGTCGGTCACCGCGGCCGCTCGGGCGTGGACCGCGCGGTTCGACCCGGGCTTCGACCTCGGAGCCCTGATGGTCGATCTCAGGGTGGCGCGGGTCGCCCCCGGAGCCACGATTCTCCAAGACCGGGAGCCCGACTCGCCCCGGTGAGCGGTGGTCGTACGCTGTGGCCGACCGTCAGGGGGGCAGCACGGGTTTCAAACGGTAGACCTTCCGGGTCACCCCTCCCGCGTCGGCGTCGGCTTCGCGCATGACCTCGAATTCGCCGGTGGCCAGGTAGCGCAGCAGCGCGGTCGAGTGCGCGAGGCCCGCCGACGCCACGAGATCGAGCCAGTCGCCTCGGGCCGTTTCGTCGGGCGCCTCGGTGGTGGTGGTGAACCAGGTGATCCGGGGACTATAGAGGCCCGTGCCGATCGTCTCGGGACCCCGTAGTCTCAGGTTCACGAGAATCCCGTTGTGGAAGAACTCGGTGAAGGCCTCGCGATCCTCCGAGCCGTACTTGCGATACCGCTCGTAGAACCGGCGATTCATCTGGTCGACGTCGGCCTGACCCGTGATCGCCGCGGCCACGGAATCCAGGACCGCCCATTGGGCGATGCCGTAGTCCGGCTCGTCGTCGTCCTCGACGATCGAGAGGCCCGGAATGAACCACCCCCGGGGGGCCCACCAACTGCGCTGCCCGCCCTGCCGGCCCCGCACCCAGGCGCTGTATCCGGCGAAGTACTGCACCCACTCGTGGCTCGGGTAGCCGTGCATGTTGATGTAGATGTCGGGCAGCCAGGTCTCGCGAATGCGACGGCGCACCTGCGACTCCGGATAGATCGGGTCGTCGTCTCGTTCGCCCGACGTCGCGTCGACGCCCAACGCCCCCAGATAGCCGGCGTGGAGCATGAAGTCGGGATTCGTCTCCTGCATCTCCACGGCGAGGCGAGCCCCATCGGGGTTGGTGATCGGATGCAGCACCACATTCACCTTGTCGAGCAGGGCCGTGTAGCTCGAGTCGGTGACGAGGAGTTCGGCGAGCCGCAGGATGTGACTCGTGCTCGACACCTCGTTGGCGTGCTGCCGGCCGCTGATGAAGAGCGTCGGCTTGAGCGCGTTCAACTTCGCCTGGCTCCGGTAGCGGCCCTGCCGGGACGGAAGCAGGTCCATCGCCCACACCGGCTGCCCGAGGAACGAGTCGGTCATGTAGTAGACCTCGGCCTCGTCGAAGGTGGCGAGTCGTGCGAGGATCGAGTCGTTTTCGGCGGGCGGGATCGGGGTGTCCCACTGCACGAGCGGAGCGCCGTCGGGAGTCCAACCGTCGGCCACGAGCCGGGGGGCCACCGTCGAGGCCGGGGCGGGGGTGCGGGCGAGTGCGAGGGCGCGCGTGGCGTGCGGTGCTTCGGCCACCCGCACCTCGATGACGAGTTCGGCCACGCGGTCCCAGCTCAGCGCATCGGAGAAGAGCCCGGCGGCGTGCAGTCGGTCGAGGGCGTCGACCATACCTTCGACCAGGTCGGCGTTCATGAACTGGCGATCGATCCCGACCTCCGACGATCGGCCGGCGAACT
>CBDUEZ010000145.1:0-10409 GCA_965366355.1 uncultured bacterium | reverse complement strand
AAGGGCGTGATGATGGAGACGGAACCGGTCTTCGTGACCGCCGGCCCGCACCGGGTTGCCGCGGCCTTCATCCGCCAGAGCGAGGGACCGGTGGACGATCTGCTGTCTCGCCACGAGTGGTCTCTCGCCGACCGCCAGATCGGCGTGAGCGGGTATGGAATCACCTCGCTCGCGCACATGAAGGATCTGATCGTCGACGGCCCCTATCTCACCACCGGGGTGTCGTCGACCCCCAGCCGCGAGCGGATCTTCTCCTGCCACCCCGAGAAGGGGGCCGACGCCCGGTCGTGCGCTCGCGAGATCGTGGCGCGCCTGGCCCCCCAGGCGTATCGCAGGCCGCTCGCGTCGAACGAGGTGGAGGAGCTCCTGGGCTTCTTCGACGAGGGGGAGGCTGCCGGGGGGTTCGAACTCGGGATTCGCACGGCGCTTCAGGCGATCCTGGCGAGCCCTGACTTCATCTTCCGCTTCGAGGAGCCCGCCCACGAGGTCTCGGAGAGCGGCGTCTATGCGCTGAGCGACTTCGATCTGGCCACGCGGATCTCCTTCTTTCTGTGGGGCGCGCCTCCCGATGCGGAACTCCTCGAGGTCGCCGAGGCCGCGACGCTCGGCGACGAATCCGTCCTCGAGGCTCAGATCGACCGCATGTTGGCCGACCCGCGAGCGGAGGCGCTCGGCACACGATTCGCGGCGCAGTGGCTGCGACTCGACGATCTGAGCAAGGTGCATCCCGATCGGCTGCTGTTTCCCGACTTCCATGAGCAGCTCGCCGACGCGATGAGACGGGAAACCGAACTCTTCTTCCATGCCCTCGTGCAGGAAGACCGAAGCCTGTTCGAGCTCTACTCGGCCGACTGGACCTACGTCAACGAACGACTCGCTCTGCATTACGGCATTCCCGGGGTTGTGGGCGAGCACTTCAGAAAAGTCGACTATCCCAACGCCCAGCGGCGCGGTGTGTTGGGCCATGGCAGTGTGCTCACACTCACCTCGCACGCCAATCGCACCTCGCCCGTGCTCAGGGGAAAGTGGGTCATGGAAGTGCTCATGGGCACGCCGCCGCCCCCACCCCCTCCCGGCGTCCCCGACCTCGACGAAACCGAATCATCCGATGACGGGCGACTCCTCACCACACGGGAGCGCATAGCGGTGCACCGGGCCAATGCGGCGTGTGCGTCGTGCCACGACTTCATCGACCCGATCGGGCTCGCGCTCGACAATTTCGATGTGACCGGTCGGTGGCGGATCAAGGAAGAGGGGCAGGAGCTCGACACCCGAGGGGAGTTGTACGATGGCACGCCCATCGACGATCCGGCCGACCTCCGGGCCGCGCTGCTTGCACGACCCGTCCCCCTGGTCCGTACCTTCACAGAGAACCTCATGGCCTACGCCATCGGTCGCCGGATGGAGTCGTTCGATCAGCCATGGATTCGCGCCGTGGCGCAGCGGGCCGAGCGCGAAGACTACCGCATGTCGGCGTTCATCAAGGGCGTGATCGCGAGCCCGGCGTTTCGTATGCAGAGAGTGGCAGACCCGCTCGAGACAAGGAGGCCCTAGTGCATCTGATTGGACGGCACATTCCCCGACGAACCTTCCTCCGCGGCATGGGCGCCGCGGTCGCGCTGCCCCTGCTCGATGCCATGCGGCCTGCCGGGCGACTGGTGGCCCTGGGTCGGGGCGGCTCCGAAGCGGTCGATCCGACCCGCCTGGTCACGATCGAAATGGTGCACGGCGCGGCCGGCGCGAACGATATCGGTGCCAGGCACAACCTCTGGTCGCCCGCGGCGACCGGTCGTGACTTCGACCTGGCCCCGAGTGCGCTTCGGTCGCTGGAGCCTTTTCGGGATCGGCTGAACATCTTCAGCAACACCGACGTGCGCATGGCCGAGGCGATGACGCCCGAGGAGATCGGGGGAGACCACTTCCGCTCGAGTGCCGTCTTCCTGACCCAGGCTCACCCCAAGCAGACCGAGGGCTCCGACGTGCTCGTGGGGCCCTCCATGGACCAGATCTACGCTCAGCGTTTCGGTCAGGACACGCCGATTCCCTCGATGCAGCTCTGCATTGAAAACATCGATCAGTCGGGGGGCTGCGCCTACGGCTACACCTGCGTCTACACCGACTCGATTTCGTGGGCTTCCGAAGACGAGCCGCTTCCGGTGATCCGTGATCCCAGGGTGGCCTTCGAGCAGCTCTTCGGCGCGGGGGCGACGGCTCAGGAGCGCTCCATGCGCCTTCAGACCGATCGTTCGATCCTCGACTGGATCACCGGCCGGGTGTCGGAGCTCAACTCCCAGTTGGGAGCCCCCGATCGGCGGCGCCTCGAGCGCTACCTCGAGAATGTGCGCGAGGTCGAGCGCCGTATTCAGCGCATCGAGGCGTACAACACCAGCGGCGCCGAGCGCGCGATCCCCAATGCGCCCGCCGGCGTACCCGACTCGTTCCGCGAACATGTGGAGCTCATGTTCGACCTCCAGGCGCTCGCGTTCCAGTCCGACATGACCCGGGTCTTCTCCTTCAAGATGGGCCGAGATTCCTCCGCCCGCGTATACCCCGAGAGTGGTTCCGACCGGCCGTTTCACCCCGCCTCCCACCACGGCGGGCGGGAGGCGAACATTCTCGAGTTCGCCAAGATCAACAACTACCATGTGAGCATGCTGCCCTACTTCCTCGAGAAGCTGGAGCAGATCTCCGAGGGTGACGACACCCTCCTCGACAAGACGATGGTGATCTACGGTTCGCCGATGGGCGATCCCAATCTCCACAACCACCGTCGCTGCCCGCTCATCGTGCTCGGTGGTGCGAACGGAAAGCTCGACACCGGGCGCCATCTCAGCTACGCAGACGGCACCCCGATGGCCAACGTCATGCTCTCCCTCATGCACAGGCTGGGAATGGACGACATGGATTCGTTCGGCGACAGCACGGGAGCGGCGGCGATTTGAAGCGGCGACCGACGTGGCCGGCGCGCGTGGCCCTCGGGGCCGCCCTGGTGGTCGGTGCACTGACCCCCGGTCGGGCGTTGTGGGCGCAGACCGCGGTTGGACCCGTCGCCGCACGCGGGGCGTCGGGCGACGGAACCACCGCGCTTCACGAAGCGGCGGAAGCCGGCGACCTGTCGCGCACCGAGGCGCTGATCGCGGCGGGTGCCGATGTCGAGGCCGTGACGCGGCTCGGCGCCTACACACCCCTGCACCTGGCTGCGGCGGCGGCGCAGGGAGCGACGGTCCGTGCCCTCCTGAACGCGGGCGCCGACCCGAACGCCACCACGGAAACCGGCGAGGTGGTGGCTCTTCACTTCGCGGCTGCGGCCGGGAGCGTCGAGGCGGTGAAGGCGCTCCTGGAGGCCGGCGCGATCGTCGATGCACGCGAGTCGGAGCGCGGTCAGACTCCTCTGATCTTCGCCGTCGCGCGAAATCGCACCGGTGCCGCACGGGCCCTCCTCGACGCCGGCGCCGACGTCGAGGCGGCAACCCTCGTCGTCGCCGTGCCCGAATTGCAGTCGGCGTCGAGCGCATCGTCCCGCGTGCGGGCGCAGGTGCTCGACTCGCTGGCGGAGGTGGCCGGCCTCGACCCGGTGATGTTCAAACCCACGGCGGCCCAGGTCGAGTTTGCGGTGCGCCGGGCGAACGAGGTCGAGCCGGCCGTGAGGCGAGGACCGGCGGAGGTGACCGAAGACCAGGATCCCGACGTCGGCGACGGAGGGGGGTCGGGTTACGGATCGCTGGTGGGGCACCAGGGGGGACTGACGCCCCTGCTTCACGCCGCTCGTGAGGGATACTCCGAAACCGTGGCGCTTCTGCTCGATGCAGGCGCCGACGTCAATCGCGTCAGCTCGGGAGACCATACGAGCCCGATGCTCATTGCCGCGATCAACGGACACTTCGACCTCGTGCTTCAGCTACTCGCGCAGGGTGCTGACCCGAATCTCGCAAGCGACGCGGGTGCCACGCCGCTGTACGCAGCGCTCAACACCCATTGGGCACCGAAGGCGCGGTACCCCCAGCAGCAGGCCTACACGCAGCAGGTGGCCGGATATCTCGACGTCATGAGGGCCCTCCTGGTCGCGGGCGCCGACCCGAACCACCGGCTGAACAAACACCTCTGGTACATGGGCTACACCTTCGACCAGCTCGACGTCGACAGCCGCGGGGCGACCCCGTTCTGGAGAGCCGCCTACGCGACCGACGTCGCCGCCATGGAACTCCTTTTCGAGTTCGGAGCGGATCCGGCAATCTCCACCTCCGCGCGGGCACCGCAGGTGCGAGAGGGACAGACGCCGCCGCCCGACCCCTCCGGCCAGCCGCCCGTACAGGAGGGTGACCCCGCCGTTCGGCCGATCCACGCCGCCAGTGGCGTCGGGTATGGTGAGGGCTACGCCGGCAATGCCCACCGGCACGTCGACGACGGCTGGCTGCCCGCTGTGAGATACCTCGTCGAGGTGCATGGTGCCGACGTCAACGCCCGGGATCTGAACGGCTACACCCCCCTCCACCACGCCGCAGCCCGCGGCGACAACGACCTCATCGAATACCTGGTGGGGAAGGGGGCCGACCCGCTCGCGATCAGCCGGCGGGGTCAGACCACGGTCGATATGGCGAACGGCCCGGTCCAGCGGATCTCGCCGTTTCCCGAGACCATCGCGCTGCTGGAGTCGTTGGGCGCAAAAAACAACCACAACTGCATGTCCTGCTGAGGTCTTTCCTCAGCCGCCGAGGGTGTGCGTGTACTTCACGATCACCGTGCCGGGCCCCCTCAAGGGCTCCCGCGGACCGTCGATTTCCCAGGGCTGACGGTCGGTCACGAGCCCCTGGTTCACGACCAGCCAGAAGTCGTTTCCTTCACGCACGTTGTGGCGGAGACGGAGGTTGAGGGCGAGCTCGTCGGTGGTGGAGTTCCACTGCAGGAAGAGGTTCGCCGAGGTGCGAACATCCAGAGCCGCCTCCACGCGCAAGCGTGCCAGATGGGTCGTGAGGGAGATCCCGCGCTCTTCGAACTCGAAGAAGTTCGACCGAAGCTCAGCGCCGACCTCGAGGTGACGGGACACGTTCCAGGTCGGAGCGAGCATGGCTTCGAATCGGCGACCGTCGTAGAAGCTCCCGACGGTGGCACTCAGATCGGCGCGAAGCGTGCGGCCCGGCTGGGTCGAGTAGTGCGTCCAGAGGTGGCCGAAGTTGTAGCGGCCGGGCTCGATGACGACGCCGTCGCCGAGCGGGAAGGGTGCGCGCACGTCTTCCGTGAAATACTCGGGCTCGACGAATCCGTACGACCCGTCCTTCCAGGCGACCGTGACCCAGGCCCGATACGCGGCCGATTGCACCGACCGGTCTTCGTGCCGCTCGAAACGAGTGACGAAGGCGCCGGGCAGGAGGTAGAGAATCGGCGACTCGGCATCGAGGTAGTGGAAGTACTGGGTATAGGCGCCCGCCCGGTCGACCCCCGGCCGTTGCACAAAACCCAGCCCCGGGCGGTACTCCGCCCCGGTCGACGTGAAGGTGAAGTTGTAGTTGAGCCCTCGGGTCGTCGAGCGCGTCAATGCGAGGTCGATCTCCCGTGCGTCGGGATCGGCGAAGCTGGTGCCGAGCTCCTCGTCGGCGGTCTGCGCGACCGTCACGCTCAACACGTCGTCTCGAAACAGCCGGAACGAGCCATCGACGGCCATGGCCACGTTCCGACCCTGCTCACCACCCAGCCGCGTCGTCCACATCGCCCCGAGGGTCGATTGATCGTCGAACACCCGCCGCCGCACACGTACCGCACCGTAGTTCGTCGAACCCCGCCCCCCCTCGTTCGCCGTCTGCATGTCGAGGGCCCCGAGATCCCATTCGCCCAGTCGTCCCACCAGGCGTCCCCCGCCCAGGATTCGCACGGGCTCGCGGGCTTCCGACAATCCGATGGTTCGGGAGTTGAACAGTCGGCTTCCGTTTCGACTCACGACCGAAAACAGGCCCGACCGTTCCTGGAAGAACTGGCGCTTTTCCGGAAAGAACAGTGAGAAGCGAGTGAGATTGATCTGCTGGTCGTCGGCCTCGACCTGTGCGAAGTCGGGATTGACCGTGAGGTCGAGCGTCAGTCGCCCCGAGAGGCGAACCTTCGCATCGAGCCCCGCCTCGGATCGCGAGTCCGTCGACCGGGCGAATTCCCCGGATTCGAGCGGCGAGGGTTTGCTCGCATGAGCCCCGAGCAGGTAGCCCGTCAGATAGGTCGGGCGGGCCGTGGAGACACCCTCGAGCCGCACGTCCTGAAAGACGGAGGGCTGGCGAAAGCCGTATTGCGGGTCGATCGAGGGGTAGGTGACCCGTTCGTTCTTGCGACTGATCAGGCGCGTGACCGCGAGTCCCATTACGACTTCGCCCGACTCCGTCTGGAAGCCCAGGCTGGAGAAGGGGATCCGCATCTCGGTCGTCCAGCCGCCGTCGTGGAGTCGCGACTCCACGTCCCAGTAGGTGTTCCAACTGAGGTTCTGGCTGCGGCCGTCGTCCGACAGCTCGGCATCCAGGCGGATGCCGGCGGCATTGGTCATGAACCACAGACCATTCTGGTTGTCGTTGAACGGATCGATGAACACCGCGAGCACGTCGTCGCCCGACCACCGGTCTCGATAGAGGGAATGCACCCGGATCCCGTCCGGGTCGGAGTCCTCGAACCGACCGAGCACGTACAGGTAGCGGCCGTCGTGGGCGATGCGAATGTCGGTCTGTTCGCTCACTTCGCCGCGAAACGTCGGGAGGTACATCGTGGTCGGCTGGGCCGGCACCTCGCCCCACGCGTTGTCGTTCGCGCGTCCATCGATGATGACCGGTCCGGTGAGTCGCGGGATCGTCTCCACCCCCGTCCCCTGGGCCGCCGTCGCTGCCGCACCCGACAGTAGGGCCGTCGCCACCAAGAGGGCCGTGCGTGTGGCCGAATCGGTCGGCCTCAAGGGCGTCGGCCCTCCACCGAAACCTCGGGGGCATCGAGAAGTCGGGCCTTGAAGCCCCACCCGAAGCTCCCTTCCTCCGAGACCGCGAGGATCAGCTCGTTGTCGCCCGCGCGGAGGGGTAACCATGCGGTCTCGAAGCCGAAGCGCACGCCCGCGAAATAGCCCGGGTAGCGCCCCTCCCAGTCGTCGTAGCCGGAGTAGATGGGCGCGCCGTTGAGGAACACGGTCACCCCATTGGAGAACCCGACGTCGAGCCCCACCACGCGGACGTCGGGCGAGTTCAAGATCGTTCTGCCGAGGACGGTCTCCATGCCGGAGCCCTCGGGTCGGCCCCGCCACCGGGAGAGATTGACGAGCCCATCCTCTTCGACGGGCACGGGACTCCACTCGTGCGCCCCGGCCGGGAGCGTCGACAGGGGCAGGTCGGCGGCCCCGATCGAAATCGGCTGGGAGACGACCCAGCGATCGATCACCCCAGGGGCGGGCGGGGTGGGCCTTGCGACGACCGGGGGAGCCGAACGGGCCGCGATGCGCACATCGCGCACCTCCAGCGCGGCACGACCATTCGGATCGAACTCGGTCGCCCAGAAGCTCAGCCCGCCCCTCTCCTCGAGTCCCCGGGCCCGAGGCACCACGAGCGTGGGCTCCGGATTTCCGTGCAGATAGAACTCGATCCGGGGCCCATTCAGCTCGAGCCGCACGGGAATCCAGGCCCCGAGGGGAAGGTCGGCCTGCGCGTTGAACTCCGAGTAGATCTGCCAGCTCGACGTCCCCCCGCCGAATGCGGCCTGGTATTGCAGGGCGTCCCACGCTCCGGAATGGTGAGGGCGCAGGTAGATCGTCTCGTAGACGTCCGCTGCGGTGCGGCGGAACGCCACACCGCCGAACCGCGAGTTGTCGTTGAAGCGCACGTCGAAGGTGACCGTGCCGCTTCCCAGCTCGAGTCCGACCGTCTCCAGCTGCGCTCCCGCGCCTCGTACGGCGACGTGCGGATCACCGGGGCTTTCCACCAGGCGGTGACGGCCGTCCTGGGTATTCCAGGCCGCGTCCCACCCCGGGACCACAGCCGGGTCCGTCTGGATCGGGCCGGCGACGATCGGAAGCGGCAGCGCCGCACCCAGGCACGCCGCCACCGCCGCCCACCTCGACCACCACACGCGATGCACCGTCCCGAGTCCCGATCCCATCAAACCCCCTCCTCACGCGAGCCAACCGCCTTGCGAATCCTCTCGAAAGGTGGCGGAACGGGGTGTCAGGCCGGCGCGCTTCCGGTTCGGAGCCCGGCAGGAGCGTGTCAGGAACTCGTTAAATCCGTGCCCGGCAGGGGCATCCGGGACTACTTTTCGGCATGCACGACTCGCACACGCGGCGCCGAAGCCTTCCGATCATACTCCTGGCCCTGAGCCTGGTCTCTGTGGGCCTGCTCGCCGTGCAAGCGTTCGTCGCGGAGCGCGAACGAGATCGGGCCGCGCGCGCGGCGATCGAGGGCTTCGAGCAGGTCGTGGCCGCGCAAAGTGCCGCGCATGCATTGTCGATCATCAATGCGGCCGTACAGGGGCCGTTTACCGCCCTCGAGCAGGCCGACCCGTCGCGCCGCGGGATCGATGTGCTGCTCGAGCACACCGGCGAAGCGGAGCGCTGCGATCGATTGGTCGACCGTTGGGCCGTGCGCACCCGCATTCCGGGGGGCGACGACGACGCGGAGGCGATCCTTGCGGGTGCGGAGTGGTCGTCGACCGATCTCACCCCCGCGGTGCGGCTGGAGATCGTCGACCAGCTGGTGTCGCGGTACCGAGAGCGGGGCGCCGATTGGGGCGTCTTCGGCGTCACCACCCTCGAGACCCCGGTCTCTCCGGTCGCCACCC
Organism: uncultured bacterium; assembly: GCA_965366355.1. Taxonomy (GTDB): domain Bacteria; phylum Gemmatimonadota; class Gemmatimonadetes; order Longimicrobiales; family Gaopeijiaceae; genus Gaopeijia. Next base: position 1,625 of record CBDUEZ010000145.1, on the reverse strand, counting down.
TGGTGGTCGGTGCCTCGAAGTGGCGTCCGGGTCCTGAGGGATCCTCCCTCTACGCCTTGTCGAGTTGTCTCGAACTCGGTGCGGGCTCCCTCTTCGACGAAGTGGTCGACCACCGCATGATCCTGCCCGCGTCGCTGACCGGGGCGACGGCGATGCGTCGTCTGTTCGACGTGACCGTCGATGCCGAGGGCCTTCTCGGTGTCTGGACGTCGGGGTCGGTACCGGTGGCCGAAGGAGCTGAAACCACCTTCGATGCGCCATTCGAGGGACTGCGAGTGGCCGCGGGCGCGACCGACGAAGGGCGGGCGCGACTGATCCCGGGCGGGGGCCGCGGGCGGCTCTGGGCCTGGTCGTCTCTGGGGCTCTTTCTTCTCAACGCGGGCCTGCTCGTCGCCGCCCTCGTCCAGTTCCGGCGTGAGGCCGACTGGATTCGCGCCCGAGGAGGATTCGTGACGGCGGTGAGCCACGAACTTCGCACTCCCCTCCAGCAGATCCTGCTCTTCAGCGATCTCCTTCACCTCGATCGGTTCGAGTCGGATGCGGAGCGCCACCGGGCCACGGGCATCGTCGCTCGAGAGGTGAAGCGGCTCATTCATCTCGTCGAGAACGTCCTCGCCTTTCGCCCGGATGGCGCCCGGCCCTCTGCCCCGGTGCGCACGGACGCGCCCTACTCGTTCGACAGCCTCGTGCGCGACACGGTGGGGGAATTCCGCCCGCTCGCCTCGGCCCGCGGAGTCGACATCGAGTTGCTGACGGCATGCCCAGGGTCGGTGGACTGGCATCCGGATGCCGTGCGCCGCGTGCTCCTCAACCTGCTCGACAACGCCGTAAAGTATGGGCCCGCGCATGGACGGGTTCGGGTGGAGACCCGCTGCGACGGCCGTGCCATCGTTCTGCAGGTCTCCGATGAGGGACCGGGAATCCCGGCTCGACTGCGGCCTCGTGTCACGGAGCCCTACTTTCGTGGGTCGGGTGACGCCGTCGACAATCAGGGGGGGAGTGGGATCGGCCTCTCCATCGTCTCCGACCTGGTCGCCGCGATCGAGGGAACCCTCACCTTCGGCGACGGGCCCAGCGGCGGTCTACTGGTGACGGTTGCCGTGCCCGACCTGGCGTCGAAACCTCCGGAGTCTCCATGAGCAGAATCCTGATCATCGAAGACAACGAGACCCTGGCCGAAGGCCTTCAGGCGTCGCTCGAGCTCGACGGGCACGAGGTGGAGATCGCGCTCGATGGCGCCACCGGCTTCCGGGCTCTCGCCCGGCGGGAGCCCGACTTGATCATTCTCGATCTCATGCTGCCCGGGAAGTCGGGTTTCCAACTGCTGCGCGAACTTCGGGAGGCCGGACACGAGGTGCCCGTGCTCATCTTGAGTGCGCGTTCGGCCGAAGCCGACAAGGTGCAGGGTTTTCGCCTGGGAGCCGACGGCTACGCGGTGAAACCGATCGGGGTGCTCGAGCTCCAGGCCCGGGCCGAGGCCCTGCTCAAGCGGCATGGGCGGCTCGATCCGGGCCACGATGAAGCCGCAGAAGAGGTGTCGCCCGGTCATTGGCGCTTCGGACGAATCGAGGTGGATCGCGACACCCGAACCGTGCGGCGCGGCGGCCGGACAGTCGCCCTGTCGC
>CBDUEZ010000144.1:0-10432 GCA_965366355.1 uncultured bacterium | reverse complement strand
AGAGCGGGATCTCCTGGGCGCGGTCCCCGAAGGTCACGACCTTGAGAGTGTCGCCCGGAAACTGGGTGCGGATCAGATGCGACAGCGCCAGGGCGACCTTCTTGGCCGGCGAGAAGCGGTCTTCGCCGTACAGCACCATCGAGTGCGAGATGTCGAGCATCAGTACGGTGGCGCACGACGAGCGGTACTCGGACTGATGCACCATCAGGTCGCCGTACTCCAGGTTGAGCGGCACCGTGAGCCCCTCCCGCTCGATCGCCTTCTTCAGGGTCGCGGGAATGTCGAGGTTCATCGTGTCGCCGAACTCGTAGGGCCGACTGGCGGCCGAGGCCTCCACTCCCGTGGCCAGGTGCGGCGTGTCGTGGACTCCGATGCTCGCTTTGCCCAACGCTCCCAGCAGGCCGCGGAGGGCCCGGTACCCGAGAAAGTCCATGCCCTTCTGGTTCAGGTTGAACTGAACCGAGTTCGAGGCCTCCTTCGCATCGTCGATCTGGCCCTGCCCGGTCACGTCCTGCACCGGCCCGGTGAACTTCGGATCACCCTGCTCCAGCGAGATGTAGCCCTCGTCGACCATGCGCTGGATCAGGTCGTCGAGGAGTTCGGCGATCTTGGCCTGGATGTCGGCGTCGCCCGCCCCCTCGCCCCGCAGCTCCTTCAGCATCTCGGGCGTGAGCTGCCCGCTCTTGATGAGCGCCTCGAGCAGCGCGTGCTTCAGCGCGTCGATCGAATTGGTGTCTTCGGTGCCCGACCAGCCCCAGTAGGGATGGTAGTTGGGACCCCCGGCAAACCCGCCGTCCATGAGGAAGTCGGAGAGCAGCTCCATCAGTCCCTCGAGATTGAGCGCGTCGATCCAGCCGCCCTTGTACTTCGTGTAGGTCGTGAAGCGCATGGTCTCTCCGGTGTGGAACGTGTCCCGATCGGCTCGGTACTCCGGGCCGTCCCTCTCTGCCAACGGTGCCGCCGCCTTGAAGAAGCCTGCCCGCCGCGGGTTTGAATCCCCCGAAGACGTCGTGTCGTTCCGCGCCGCGCTTCTCGACGTCTATGATCGAGAGGCCCGCGACCTGCCCTGGCGGTCGACCCGTGATCCCTACGCGATCCTGGTGTCGGAAATCATGGCGCAGCAGACGCGGGTCGAGACGGTCGTGCCGTACTATCACCGCTGGCTCGAGCGGTTCCCGACCGTCGAGGCACTCGCGAGGGCGCCGGAAGACGAGGTGCTGAAGGTCTGGGAGGGGCTCGGGTATTATTCCCGGGCGAGAAATCTGCATCGGGCCGCGAAGATGGTTCGTGAGGGTCACGAGGGACGCCTGCCCGATACCGTGGCGGAACTGCGCGCCCTCCCCGGCATCGGGACGTACACGGCGGGGGCCGTCGCCTCGATCGCGTTTTCGCGCGCCACTCCCGCGGTCGACGGGAATGTGCGCCGGGTCTACGCGAGATTGTTCGATCGGCCGTCGCCGGGTGCGAGGGAGGTGCAGCGATGGGCCGAGGGCGTCGTCGACCCGTCGCGCCCGGGTGACTTCAACCAGGCCCTGATGGAGCTGGGAGCCACGGTGTGCACGCCCCGCGGTCCGTCGTGCAAGGTCTGTCGGGTCGCGACCTGGTGTCGTGCACTGCGGGAGGGCACCGTCGACCTTCGGCCGGCACCGCGCCGACGCGCGCCGGTGCGCCGAGAGGTGCGGGCGGTGGCGGTCATGGTCGATGTGGCCACGGATCGGGTCCTCGTGCGACGACGCCCCGACGAAGGATTGCTTGCCGGGCTGTGGGAGTTTCCGTCGTGCGAAGCCAGGGCGGGCGACAGCTCTGCGCGGGTCCGCGAGCGGGCCTGGACGCTCGGCGTGGATCGGGGGTTCACTCGGGCGACGGCACCGGATGGTGAGGCCGTGGTCCTGAGCCCCGTGCTCCACCAGTTTTCACACCTCCATGTGACCTATCGCCCCGTGGTGTTCGGAGTGCGATGCCACGCCGAACCGCGCGCCGACGAGCGATGGGTGGCGTTGTGCGACCCGGGCGACCTGGCGTTTCCGGTGGCTCAACAGAAGATCGCGAAGCTCGCGGCGGTCGCCCGGTCTCGCTCGCTGGATTGACGGCCGTCGCTTCAGGTGCTCGTCTTCCACGGCGCAGGCGTCGGCGAAGCGATTTAGTTCGGCGTCGCATAATACGGTTGCGAAATATTCGTTACCGAACTACTTTCGTTCACCCGAATCTCGAGTACGTCTCGATGGCAGAACCCCTGCGGATCGTTTCGCCCGTGCACAAGGCGAAACGACAGTTCGAAGAGTACATGCTGGCCGCTTCGCGGGCGTTGGGAGTGGAGCCACACGAGGGACACCTGCTGTCGTACACGACACTCTACGGGCCATGCAAGACCTCTGAACTAGCGCGTGTGTTCGGCTACAAGCCGTCGACGTTGACGGGGATCCTGGATCGCCTCGAAGTGGCGAAACTGGTGTCGCGTGAGCCGAACGAAGAAGACCGCCGGTCGATCCTGATCCGGGTTACCCCCGACGGGGCCGACGTCGCGACGGCGCTTCGAGAGCGTCTCGAGAATCTCGAGGCTGAGATCCAGTCTCGGGTCGAGAGGCGAGACATGGCGGGATTCGCGGCGGTGATGGACGCAATCGGCGCCGTCACCCAGGTCGAACTGAGGGCGGAACGGGAGGACGAATGAACGGACGGGAGGCACTTCAGACGCAGTACGGCTTCTTCTACCAGATCCTGGGGGCCAATCTCGATGGGCTCGATGCGGATCAATCGATGAAACAGCCCCAACCCGCAGGAAACTGCGCCAACTGGATTCTCGGTCACATGGTTCAGGCCCACAACCGAGTGATGGGGCTGGTGAATCAGGAGCCGGTGTGGGCAGACCCGTCGCTGGACCGCACCAGCGACGCGATCGTCTCACCCGACCAGGCGCTCGACTGGGACACCATGGTGGCGCGCCTGCTCGGCTCGAAGGACCGCATGATGATGGGACTCGGAGCCCTGTCGGAGGCTCAGCTCGACGAGGGTGGATTCAGCGACCCCTTCGGCAATCCAACCACGCGGGGGCAACTTCTAAACCTGATGGCCGTACATCAGAACTACCACGCCGGTCAGCTCGGCCTGTCGCGGCGGCTCGTGGGACTCCCGGGGGCGATTGGAGCCCCCGAGCCCGCAGCCGAAGCCTCGTGAGCGGTGGACGAACCCGACGTACCAACCAGACAAGGATGACCGGATGAATGCGAAGGCCGTAGGTGAGCGCCTGGTGGCGCTCTGTAGCGAAGGAAAGAACCTCGACGCGCTCGACGAGCTCTACTCCGCCGACGTGGTGAGCGTCGAGGCAGCAAAGGCGCCCGGGATGGAGCGGACCGCCAACGGCATCGATGCGGTGCGCGGCAAGAACCAGTGGTGGATCGACAACCACGAGGTGCACTCTTCGTCCGTTCGCGGGCCTTTTCCGCACGGAGACGACCGTTTTTGCGCGCTGTTCGACTTCGAGGTCACCTTCAAGCCGGCCGGCCAGCGCTTCAAGATGGAAGAGGTCGCGCACTACACGGTGGAAGACGGCAAAATCGTGCGTGAGGAGTTCTTCTACTCGATGTAGGGTCCGTCTCGACGGCGAAGTTCGGCGGGCCGGGGCGATTCGCCTCGGCCCGCTAGCGCGCCGGATACGGCGCCCACGTTACTCCTCCCGCAAGATCTTCGACGGATCCATGCGACCGATCCGGGTCGCCGGCACGAAGCTCGCCACGACCGCCAGCGATCCCAGGACCGCGATCATGCCCACGATCGTGATCGGGTCGAGGGTGCCGATTCCCCAGATCAGGTTCTCGAGCACACCTCCGGCGTAGTACGAGGCGCCCAGGCCGATTACGAGTCCGACTCCCGCCATCAGGAGGCCCCCCATCGCCGTCCGGATCACCGCGGCACCCGGGCTCGCGCCCAGCGCCATACGAATTCCCATCTCGCCCCGTCGCTCGAGGACCTCCTGCGACACCATGCCGTAGAGGCCGATTCCCGCGAGCAACACGGCCAGCCCAGCCATCACCATGAGAAACGTGGCTTCGAAGCGCTGCTGCTGGAACGCGCGGGCCATGATGTCGGAAAGGCTCGCCGTGCGCGCAACGGGAAGGTCGGGTGCGACTTGCTGGAAGACGGTCTCGACGGCACCGGCCAGCGCACCCGCCGACGAGGTGCCACGCACGATCCAGCTCGGAGCAAACCAGATGTGAATGCCGTTGAAGAAACTCGACGGCATCTGTTCGGCCCTCAGGTAGAGCGTCGGGGTCTCCCAGACCGGTCGCGAGGTGGTACCCCACCCCGCCGACTGTTGCACGTTCCCCACCACCCCGACCACGGGCACGTCGCCGAAGCCGTTCGCCATCTGCAGACGCGACCCGAGGGCCTCGCGACCCTCGAGGTAGCGGTCGACGAAGGCCTGGTTCACGACGGAGGCGACCTGCGTTCCCTCGGCCTCCCGATCGTCGAAGGTGCGACCCCGAAGCAGCGGAATCGCGAGGGTCTCGAAGAAGGCGTCGCTCACGTACGAGACGTTGGTGGTGCGGTATTGTTCGTCGCCGGGATGCCGGAAGGGCATGTTCAGCGGGCGTTCGTAGGGCAGGGTCAGCGAGATCGCCGCCGAGGCCACCTCGGGCTGTCGCTCCAGGGCGTCGAGACTTTCGCGAAACAGAGTCTGAACCGAGGTGGCGTCCGTGAAGCGAGCGTCATCGAGGGAGTATTGAACCGAATACAGTCCCTCGGCCTCGAATCCGGCGTCCAGGCCGCTCAGGTGGCCATAACTCCGGGCGAGCAGTCCCGCCGCGAAAAGCAAGACGGTCACCATCGCCATCTGCCCGACGAGGAGCACTTTGCGACCGACGTGGCGATCCCGTCCGAGCACCCGTGTACCGGCGACGACGAGGCGACCGAAGCCCGGGCGAGCGGCTCGAACGATCGGCGCGGCGGCGAAGACCGCGAAGGCGACCGCCGTAAGGGCGAAGGCCGCGAGGGCCAACTCCGACAGGCCCGGTATTGGCTGCCACGCTCCCACCTGCGACTGGATCAGCGCTTCGACGGGCGCCGCACTCGCCGCGCTCAAGACGAGGCCCAACGTGCCGCCGAGGCCGGCCAGCACGAGGTTCTCGACCGTCATCTGCCGAACGAGCCGGCCCGAACCGCTCCCCAGCGCCCGGCGGGTGGCCAGTTCCGACCGCCGGCCGATCGTGCGGGCCACCTGCAGCCCGGCGAGATTGGCCCACCCCACGAGGAGCATGAGGGCAATGCTCCCCAGCAGCACCATCACCGGCGTTCGTGCGCTCGCCGACTGCGATTCCTGCAGGGACGTGAGTCCGAAGCGATAGTTTGCGTCGCGGCTGAGCCAGCTCTCGGGCGCGGACACGCTTGCGACTCGCCGGTTGGCCTCATCGATCGACATACCCTCGGGAAGGCGCGCCAGAATCGCGTAGTTGGTACCGCTCCCCTCACCGTCACGCGAGGGACGAAGTGGCGTCCACACGTCTGCATCTGCAGGCGACCGAAATCCCTCGGGCATGATCCCGACCACCGTGTGGGGTTCTCCCTTCAACCGCACGGTCCCGCCGAGCACTTCGGGGTCTCCCGCGAAGGTACTCGTCCAGAGCTCGTGGCTGAGAATGGCGACGGCGGGTCCCTGGGGCGTGTCTTCGCCTGGGGTGAACTCGCGCCCCCGAGCCGGAAGCACACCGAGGGTCTCGAAATAGCCCGTGCCGATCCGCTGCTGGGTGACGAAGGCGGCGGCCGCATCGGTGCTCAGATTCACCCCGGCGCCCCATCCGGAATACACGGCACGCTGGAACGGCTCACCTCGGTCACGGAACTGCTCCCAGGTGCTTCCATCGACCGACTGCAGCGACGGGCTGAGACCCTGATCGGCCCGATAGAGCGCAACCTGCGCCAGCCCTTCAGGCGAGGGATACGGAAGGGGACTCCAGAGGGCGGCACGTCCCACACCGAAGGCGAGGGTGCCCAGTCCCACGGTGAGTCCCAGGGTGAGAATGAAGGTCGTGGAGAATACGGGATCGCGCGTAAGCCCTCGGAAGGCGAATCGCACGTTGCGGACGAGCTCGTCGAACGGTGCGAGACCGTAGGCTCGGCGGGTCTCCTCGCGCACTCGCTCCGGATTGCCGAAGCGACGAACGGCCTCCCGACGGGCCTCCCTGGCGTCCCACCCCTCGGCGACGAGGTCGTCGACCTGTGCCTGGATGTGGAACTCCAGCTCGTCGTCGAGATCATGGTGGTCTTGCCGGCCCGCACGGAGCCGTCGGATTCTCGCCCACAGTCCTGGCATCGTTGCCTCCTCGTCGTCATACCCGTCGGGTCGACGGTCGTCGACCCGGTTCACCCCGGTACTCTCTCGATCGCGTAGTCAGCCCCGACTCCGGTCGGGGCAGCGCCGTCAGCTGGTCGCAGGCTCGGCGTCCAGGACGTTGAACACCGCCTGGACCATCTCACCCCACCGATCAGTTTCGCCCTCCAGTTGCCCGCTGCCCTTCTCGGTGAGCTGATAGAATTTCGCTCGCCGGTTGTTGTCGGATCGGCCCCATTCCGACTCGATCGCCCCTCGCCCCTCCAGCCGCGCCAGCGCGGGATAGAGGGAGCCCTGCTCCAGGCTCAGGAGCCCCTTCGAGGTTTCCTCGATGCGAAGCAGCACGCCGTACCCATGCGCGGGCCCGAGCGAAAGGGCCTTGAGGATCAGCATGTCCAGCGTGCCCGGAAGCAGTTCCCGCGTACCCAACATTGGGCTTCCCTCAGTTTAGCTAGGAGAGTCTCTCCTAGTTTAGCAAGGGGAGGGGCTGCCGGTCAAGCGGGTGGTTCGGGGCTGTGTGTTCAGCCGCCCTTGTCGAACACGATTCGCCACGAACCGTCGGCCTCGAGCCGCCAGACGGAGTTGAAGCGGCCGACCTCCGTGCCCTCTGGGTCCAGAACGGGTCCGGAACTGAAGGCCAGGTCGCCCGAATCGAGCACCTCGGTGACGTCGGGATGCCATGAGAAGGGCGCATCGGGCCCCTCGAAGTAGTCGGCCCAGGCCTCGGCGACCGCCTCGGCCCCCCGGATCGGCGTGTGTCCGTTGAAGAAGACGGCGTCGCTCGCCAGGAACGAGCGGAAGGCCTCGTGGTCGCGGTCGGCCATGGTGCGCGCGAAGGCCACCTCGGCCGCCCGCACCGCCTCGGTCTTCTGGGCGAGGGACTGCGCCTCGGCGCGGCCCGCCGACACCACAATCGCAAGGGCCAACCCCATGATGCTCGTCGTCGTCTTCATCGTCTCCCCGTTGTGCGTGTGAGCCGAGAACAGCATGCTCTGCCCCGACGAACCGTGCAACGATCCCGTTTCGCTCCTGGAGAACGACGTGACGCGCCCCTCGAGCCCCCCACTGGCACGAACCCTCATGGTGATGGCCATCGCCCTCTTCGGAGCCTGCGCGGAGGGCACCGACGTCGAGCGCGGGGCCGATCTTCTTCTCGACCCCGAACACCCGTCGTGGACCGAGGAGGCGCCCGAAACGTTCGCCGTGCGGGTCGAGACCACCCGTGGAGACTTCGTGATCGAGGTCGTGCGGTCGTGGGCGCCGATCGGGGCGGACCGCTTCTACCATCTCGTGCGCAACGGCTTCTACGACGACGTACGCTTTCATCGTGTGGTGCCGGGATTCATCACCCAGTGGGGTGTGTCGGGACGCCCCGAGGTCGATGCCGTCTGGTACGATCGAGGAATGCCCGACGACCCCGTGGTCGCCAGCAATGTGCGGGGCACGATCGCCTACGCCTTCACCGATCCGGGCACCCGCGCGACGCAGGTCTACATCAACATGGTCGACAACACGCGGCTCGACGCGACCGGCTTCGCCCCCTTCGGCCGAGTCGTCGAAGGAATGGAGGCTGTGGTCGACTCGATCTATTCGGGCTACGGAGAGGAGTCGGGAGGGGGCGTGCGGAGGGGCGACCAAAGCCGAATCGTGGCGGAGGGGAACGCCTACCTCGACGCCGACTTCCCACTACTGGACCGTCTGATCCGAGCGGAGATCCTGGGTGGAAACGACCTGCGACCCGTCAGCCCCCGAACGGATCGAATCCCTTGAACCCGCCCGCCTCGTCGTCGTGGGGCGGGCGTCGATAGGTGCCTGAAGAGCTACGACTCACGCGCCGTTCCGCCACCAGGGCCTCGAGCACCAACTCGCATGCCGCCGCTTTTGCGCCGCTCGACGCCGACTCTGAAGCGAGTCCTACGGTGTGCACCAGGTCGAGAAGCCCCGGCACCGTGGCAAAGCCCTTCATGCATGCCTCCGACGACGATTCTTCGCCGACCTGAAGCGCGCTGCCCTGCTCGAAATATTCGACGATGTCGTCGACGTCGGCACCGCCCGCTCGCGCACTGTAGACGCCGTGGGCGGCGGCACCCACGAGCTCTCGCGAGATCTTTTCGTGGCCGTGCAGTTCCCCCTCGTACTCGAGCTCCATCTTGCCGGTGATGGCCGGGAGCGCCGCATAGATGTCGACGATGCGGGGCGTGGCTTCGGCTTCGCCCAGCAGGAGGGCCCTTCGCTCGGCGTTCGACACCACCATCTCGAGGGTGGTGATGGGAAGGCGCTGGCTGACGCCCGACCGCTGGTCGATGCGTTTGTCCGCCCGCGCGAGGAAGGCGATCCGTTCCACGACCTCCGAGACGATCTCGGGAATCTCGACCTGCAGTCCTCCGCGATCGGTCCAGGCCTCCTGACGCGTGACGTCGAGTCCGATCTCGAGATCACGCGGATAGTGCGTGCGGATCTCCGATCCGATGCGGTCCTTGAGGGGCGTGATGATCTTTCCGCGCGCCGTGTAGTCCTCCGGATTTGCGGTGAAGACCATCAGCACGTCGAGGGGCAGGCGAATCGGGTATCCTTTCACCTGCACATCGCCTTCCTGAAGCACGTTGAAGAGTCCCACCTGGATCTTTCCCGACAGGTCGGGGAGCTCGTTGATCGCGAAGATGCCCCGGTTGGCGCGCGGAAGGAGTCCGAAGTGGATCGTCAGCTCGTCGGCGAGAATGTGTCCGCCCCGCGCGGCTTTGATCGGATCGACGTCGCCGATGATATCGGCAATGGTGACGTCGGGAGTGGCGAGCTTCTCGACGTAGCGCTGGCTCCGGGGAATCCAGGCGACCGGAGCCTCGTCTCCCTGCTCTCGGAGCAACTCCTTGGCGTATTTCGAGATCGGCGCCAGCGGGTCGTCGTTGACCTCGCTTCCGAGCAGGGCGGGCACCTCGTCATCCAGCAACCCCGCGAGTTCCCGCAGAATCCGGCTCTTGGCCTGACCCCGGAGCCCCAGCAGAATGAAGTCGTGCTTCGAGAGGAGGGCGTTGACGATCTGCGGGACCACGGTGTCGCCGTAGCCGAGCACGCCGGGAAACAGGTCATCTCCGCGCGAGAGCCTGGTCAGGAGATTGGCCCTCATTTCGTCCTTGACGGAGCGGGGCGTGTAGCCCGAGGCACGAAGATCTCCGACGGTCGCGGGGCGGTTGGCGGACATGCGTGAAACACTCCCGGTGCGGGGCCTGTCTCGGCCCCGGAGTTGGCGTATCTTTGAAGGCTCCCCGGTTACACCGAGGGTCTGGACAGGGTCCCCGAATGCGACCCCGGCACGGCCCTACGCATCGCCGCATGGAAGGAACGCATGGCCCAAGACGCCCTGAAGGGAACGATTCGTCCGCTCGATCATCAGCCCGCTCTGCCGATGGATCGGCTCGTCCTCGACGAGACCCCCGATGCCGAGGCGGTGCCCATGGATGTCATTTTCGTGGGGGGCGGACCGGCCGGCCTCGCGGGCGCCATCGAGCTGTCTCGACTCGTGGCCCGCGACAACGAAGAGGGCGGCGGTCTCGGTGACCTGGAGATCGGAGTCCTCGAGAAGGCTGCCGCATTGGGAGAACATTCGCTGTCTGGCGCGGTCGTGAACCCGCGCGCTTTCCGCGAGCTCTTTCCGGAGCTCTCGGATGCCGACTTCCCCTTCCGGCAGCCGGTAACGAAAGAATCGGTCTACATGCTGCGGCCGAAGTCTTCGATCGCGCTGCCGACCCCTCCCACGATGAGGAACCACGGCAACTTCGTGGCGTCGTTGTCGGAGATGGTGCGGTGGCTGGGTGACAAGGCCGAGGAGGCCGGGATCAACGTATTCCCGGGCTTTCCCGCCGACGCGCTTCTCGTCGATGGGCGCACCGTGCAGGGCGTTCGCACCACACCGTCGGGGCTCGATCGCGACGGCCAGCCTTCGGGCAGCGACGCGATGCCCGCGATGGACATCACCGCCCGCGTGACCGTGCTGAGTGAAGGCACGCGCGGCACGCTCGCCCAGGCGTGGTACGACTGGGAAGGTGTGGAAGGCCAGAACCCGCAGATCTACGCGCTCGGCGTCAAGGAGATGTGGGAGACGAAGAAGCC
>CBDUEZ010000143.1:0-10452 GCA_965366355.1 uncultured bacterium | reverse complement strand
GGCCGCCCCGGGCGCTTCGAGGCGCAGCCGTATGTGGTGAGCCAGGCCCACACCGGACCCGCCACCGCCGGCGACCCCTTCTTCGACGGCGCCGACGCCGAGGTGCGGGTGGGCGTCGATCTGAGCTACGGACTGGGCACGGCCTTCACCCTCGACGCCACGATCAACCCCGATTTCGGGCAAGTCGAGGCCGACCCGGCCGTCGTGAACCTCACGGCCTTCGAGACGTTCTTTCGCGAGCAGCGCCCCTTCTTCGTGCAAGACGCGCGGGTCTTCGACTTCAACCTCAGCGGGGGCTCCAACGCGCTCTTCTATTCGCGCCGCGTGGGCCGCTCGCCCCACGGGGGTGATGCGGGCGGTGCCGACTTCGACGACGTGCCCGCGTCGACCTCGATCCTGGGCGCGGCCAAGCTCACCGGGCGAACGAACGGTGGCCTCTCGCTGGGCGCCCTGGTGGCGGTGACCCAGGCGGAGCACGGACGGGCGTATTTCACTGCCGACGATCGATTCGAGGATTTCCCCGTGGAGCCCCGCTCCACCTACGGTGTGATCCGGGCCCAGCAGGACTTCCGTGAGGGGCAATCCCGCGTCGGCGGTATCTTCACCGCCATGCGTCGCCAGCTTCCGTCGAGCGGCGTCTTCGACGACCTGCCCGGCAGCGCCTTCTCGGCCGGCATCGACTTCGAACATTCCTGGGGCAACCGGGAATGGGCGCTGTGGGGGTTCCTGGCCGGGAGCCGCGTGGTGGGCGACTCCACCGCCATCGACCGGCTGCAGCGGGCCTCGAACCACTACCGCCAGCGGCCCGACCTGGCCTGGGCCACCTACGATCCGTCGGCCACCAGCATGACGGGCGCCGACTGGCGCCTGCAGGCCGAGCGCCGGGTCGGGAAGTGGACCGGAGCGGTGTGGCTCGCCGAGATCACCAGCGGGTTCGAGATCAACGACCTGGGGTTCTCCACCTCGCCCGAGCGCCTGGACGGCGGCTTCCGAGTGGGATACCAGCAGATTCGTCCCAATCAACTATTCCGGAACTCGAAGGTCGACCTCTCCACCTTCCACAACTTCTCGCACGAGGTGCTGCGCGACGCCATCACGTGGGGTGACGCCCACACCAGCGGCACGGTGCGATTGAGCGGCAGCGGAGAGTTCCTGAATTTCTGGACCGGGAACGCTTCGATATCGTATCGACCCGACCTCATGAGCCGCACGGCGACCCGCGGCGGGCCACGCATGCGCAGTCCCGGCGCCGTGTCGTTCAGCCTCGGAATGGGCACCGACAACCGCGAGCTGCTCTTCGTTCGGCCCAGCGTGTCGGTCACGCGGGGTCGCAACGGATCCGGGGACTCGTTTTCGGCCAAGCTGGGCGTCACCCTGCAACCGTCGGCACGGCTGCTGCTGACGCTGGAGCCCTCGTTCGAGGCCAGCACCGAAGGGGCCCAGTTCGTCACCACGTCGAACACCGTCCCCTACGGCCCGACCTACGACGCCCGCTACGTGTTCGCCGACCTGGAGCGGCGCGATCTGTCGATGGTGAGTCGCGTCAACATGACGTTCACACCGAAGCTGTCGCTCGAACTGTTCGCTCAGCCCCTCATCACATCGGCCGACTTCGTGCGCTACAAGCAGCTGTCGGCGCCCGAGACCTTCTTGTTCGACGTCCTCGAGGAGGGTTCGGGGACGTATGTCGATGGCACGACCCGCTACCTCGACTTCGACCGCGACGGACTGCCCGACGGGCAGTTCTCCGATCGGGACTTCAATCTCCGGTCGCTGCGGTCCACCGCGGTGCTTCGCTGGGAGTACCGGCCGGGCTCGGAGATCTTCCTGGTGTGGCAGCGGAGCCAATCCGACCGGGCGCGCGTGGGAGATTTCGACTTCAGGCGCGACGCCGGCGCGCTCTTCGGCGCCCCGGCCGACAACCGGTTCATCGTGAAGGTCAACTACTGGCTGTCGAATTGAACGGGCGGAAGGGTACCCGCTTCGACACGCTTCCGCCTCGACAGGCTCGCCTGAATGGGCTGCGCGGGGCCATGTTGCGCGTCCACACCAAATCAAAAGGAAGATAGAATGGGCAAGGGCAACGCCATCGTCGGACAATCCGGCGGCCCCACCAGCGTCATCAACTCCAGCCTGGCCGGCATCGTCGTCGGCTGTAGAGAGGTCGGCGCCGTCGACCGTGTGCTGGGCATGCGCTGGGGAATCGAAGGGTTCATGGCCGACCAGATCGTGGATCTGTCGGCCCAGTCGGTCGAGACGATTCAGGGGCTACGCCGAACGCCGTCGTCGGTCCTGGGTTCGTCGCGCTACAAGCTGCAGGAGGCCGACTTCCCGAAGATCCTGTCGCAGCTCGAGAAGCACGACATTCACACCATTTTCATGATCGGCGGGAACGACACGATGGACACCATCCATCGTGTGACCGACTTCGCCCTCAGGGAAGGGTATGCTCTGCGCGGTGTCGGCGTGCCCAAGACGGTCGACAACGACCTGTTTGCCACCGACCATACGCCCGGATACCCCAGCGCCGCGCGATACACGGCCCTGAGCGTGCAGCAGTCCGGTCGACTGGCCCGCGACATGCAGAAGGTCGACCAGTTCACGATCTACCAGTCCATCGGTCGCGACTCCGGGTGGCTCGCCGCGGCGGCGGCCCTCGCCAAACGCGGCGACGCCGACCCGCCGCACCTCATCTACCTGCCCGAGCGCTCCTTCGACAAAGAGCAGTTCCTGGCCGACGTGGCCGACGCGCACAAGCGCTTCGGCTATGTGTCGATCGTCTGCGGCGAAGGGATCAAGTACGCGGATGGGACGCCGGTGTCGGCCTCCGAGACCACGGACCGGTTCGCCAACGTCGAGTTCGGAGCCATGGGCGGGGCCAGTGTCGGCATGCGACTGCACGCCATGGTCAGCGAAGGTTTCGGCTGGCGGGGGGAGTTCCAGGTCACCGAATCGCTGCCGATGTGCGCCATCGATCGGGCGGTCGAGTCGGACCTGACTGAAGCCTACGATTGCGGACTCGAGGCGGCCCGCCTCGCCGGCGAAGGCGCCACCGGTGTGATGGTCACCATCGTTCGCGACTCCACCGACCCGTATCGGTCGTCATTCGGAACCGCGCCCCTCAAGGACGTCGCCGTGCGGGCCAAGCCCATGCCCGACGCGATGATCAACGAACGGGGCAACTTCCCGACTGAGGCGTTCTTCGACTACCTCCGCCCGCTGGTGGGTGACCTGCCCGAATACGCCGATTTGAGATTCGACCCGGTCGAGCCATGAACGCCTTCGACCCGAGGTATACGCGATTCGCCTTGTGCCGCGAGATGATGGACACCGTCGGCGTGATCGACCGGTTCGATCCGACTCGGACGGCCGAAGTCGGGGCAGCCATCGCCGGTGTGGGGCGGCTGCTCCTGACCGGCGAAGGCTCCAGCCGGATCTTTCCGGCGAAGAACGCCGTTCGAAAGGCGCTGACGTGGGGCACAGAACTCTGCATCACCACCGAGGGATCGAGGCAGGCCGCGACGTACGACCTTTCGCGGTTCGCGGTGTTCGGGGCCTCGAACTCCGGCCGAACCGCCGAGGTCATCGCGGTGCTGAAGCAGCTCGCCGATGCCGGAAACCCAAACCGGTTCGGGCTCACCGCCAACCAGCAGACCCTCCTCGAACAACACGCGGCGAAGACGCTCGTTCTCGAATGCGGATGGGAACACGCAGTGGCCGCCACCAAGAGTGTGGCCGAGCAGGCGCTCGTGTATCAGTCGATCGTCAGTCACGTCGCGGGCCGCGACATGACCGCGGATCTCGATGGTGCGGCCGAGAAGGTTCAGGAGGCACTCACCGACGAGATCGCCCCCGAGATCGTCGAGACCCTCGCCCATGCCCCCACCGTGTACTTCGCCGGGTACAACGATGGTGTGGCCGAAGAGCTGACGCTCAAGACCAATGAAATCGCGCGCAAGAAGAGCGACTTCCTCGAGGGGACCTACGCGGTACACGGAATCGAAGAAGTCATGGACTCTCGCGACGTCGTGGTTGTCGTCGATCCGATCGAGGCGGAGGCCGAGAAGTTCGCGAAGGTGCTCGTCGAGGGTGTCGGCCTCACCGTGGTGGCCATCAGTCGGGTCGATACGCCGTTCCCGACGATCAAGGTGCCGGATGCGGGGGAGATGAACCCGTACGTTTTTCTCGCCGCGGGGTGGAACCTGCTGGTCGAGATCGGCCTGGCGCTGGAGATCGACCTCGACAAGCCCGAGCGGGCTCGAAAGGTCGGGAACGAGTTCGTCGGTTGAAGAAGGCTCTCGTTCCCGCGACTCCCAACCGAGGTATGTCATGCTCTCGATGGTTCTGAATCCCCGCCTGGTATGCGCGGCACTCGCAGGGTCGCTGGCCTCGGCTTCGATGGGGTCCGGCCAGACGACGGCCACTCTTCCGCCGTGGACTCCGGGTACCCTGGACATTCACCACCTCGCGACCGGCCAGGGCAACTCCACCTTCTTCGTGCTCCCCGACGGGACCACGATGCTCCTGGACGCGGGAGAGCCCAACGCGCCGGGGCGAGCGCCGATCGCGACGCCCTACCCCGACGCCTCGCGCAGCGCCGGCGAGTGGATCGCACGCTACGTGACCCGTATGGCGCCGACCGGTCGCGATCCCGAGATCGACTACGCGTTGGTGACCCACTTCCACGCGG
Organism: uncultured bacterium; assembly: GCA_965366355.1. Taxonomy (GTDB): domain Bacteria; phylum Gemmatimonadota; class Gemmatimonadetes; order Longimicrobiales; family Gaopeijiaceae; genus Gaopeijia. The sequence continues at coordinate 5,762 of CBDUEZ010000143.1, read as the reverse complement.
ATCACATGGGCTTCATCTCGGATCAGTCGCCACGGTCGGCCCACGGCGACTACCAGCTCGCCGGGATCACCGATGTGGCCGAACGTGTGCCCATCGCCCGCGTGATCGATCGAGGTTGGCCGGACTACGACTACCCGGAGCCGCTCGATAATCCGTCGGTCGCCAACTACCGGCGGTTTCTCGAGTCGCGGCAGCGCACGGACGGGCTCATTGCCGAGCGCTTCGCCGTCGGCCGATCGGATCAGGTCCGCCTGCTGCGCGACCCGGCCGCGTATCCGACGTTCGAGATTCGCAACCTGCATGCGAACGGCGACGTGTGGACCGGCAACGGAAACGACGTCGCTCGAATCGTGCCGCCCCTCGAGACGGTCGCGCGTGAAGACTGGCCGACCGAGAACCATTCTTCGCTCGCCTTCCTTCTGCGCTACGGTCCCTTCTCGTACTACACCGGCGGCGATCTGGCGGGTGTGCCGCCCGACGGTTACCCGGCCTGGCATGATCAGGAGACGCCCATCGCCCGTGGGATCGGCGGGCCGGTCGACGTCGCCGTGATCGGACACCACGGCTCCATCGAGCCGGCGAACGCCTTCTTCCTGGAGACCCTCCGACCGCGGGTGGACATCGTCCAGGCCTGGTCGAAGACCCATCCGGCGCCGGTGGTGCTGAAGCGATTGCTCAACCAGCGCATCTATCCCGACGAGCGCGATATCTTCGTGCTGGAGTTTCGGGACGAGACCAAGGCCGCCATCGGAGGGCGCGCCGAACAAGTCGCGAGTGACCACGGTCACGTGGTCGTGCGTGTTGCGCCCGGGGGTGGGTCGTATCAAGTCTTCGTGTTGGAGAACCGCACGGAGTCGCACGCGGTGCTCCGTACGCACGGCCCGTACCCGAGTGGCCGATAGCGAAAGGGGGGTCCATGGGAATCTTCGCCGCTGCGCGCCTCGTCGGGCGGGGAACGGTCCTGGGGTTGGGGGTGGTCGCCGCCGCGGGTTGTGCGAGCACGTTGGAGGCGCCAGGCACCTCCCCGGCACGCCCCGAACAGGTGCGAGTGGGCTACGGCTCGCAGGACCGGGCCGACGTGACCGGGGCGGTGGTCTCGGTTCGGGCCGAAGACGTCGGTCGAGAGATCACCAGCTTCGAGGATCTGGTCCAGGGGTTGGCGGGCGTCACCGTCCGCCGGCTGGCCAATGGGGGCATCTCGCTACGGATCCGCGGATCCGCCTCGCTCAGCAGCGATAGCGAGCCGCTGTACGTCATCAATGGCGTTCCGATACGGGCCGCGTCGGGGCAGGCATTGATGGGAGTCAATCCGAGGGACATCACGCGAATCGACGTTCTCAAAGACGCCGGCGCGAGTGCCATCTACGGGAGTCGCGGATCCAACGGCGTCGTCTTGATCTTCACAACGCGACGGGAAGCCGACCCGACCTGAGTCTTGGCCCGGCCAAGACCCGCCAGATCACGCCGCGATCCACCGCCGCCGTTGCTTGCGGACGCACGGGATCAAAACGTAGGTTGCACCCGCGTTGCAGATCTGCGGCCCTTTCCTTCGGAAAGTGGCCTGGGTATGCCTCCACGCGGGGACGTATGGAGTTGCCACTCCATCCACTTGGGAGTTGGGGAGAAACATGAACAAAACCGCTCGTTTCGCATTTTTCTTGCTTGTCGGGTTGCTCCCGGCGGCCCTATCCGCGCAGGTGGGCCAGGTGACGGGGATCATCACCGACGAGATGACGCTGCGGCCCCTCGAGGGGGTCCAGTTGTCGATCGAGGGCACCAACCTGGGGGGGCTCTCGAACGCCAACGGGCGCTTCCTCATCACCAACGTTCCGGTGGGAACCCGGACCTTGAGGATTCAGCTCCTCGGGCACGCCACGAAGACGCAGGAGATCACCGTCACGGCGGGTCAGCCGCTGACGTTGGAGATCACCCTGGTGCAAACGGCGCTGGATCTCGACGAGCTGGTGGTCGTGGGCTACGGCACTCAGATCCGCCGAGAAGTGACCGGGGCCGTTGGCTCGATACGCGGCGCTGATATCGCCGAGGCCACCGTGACGCCCAATATCCAGACGGCCCTCCAGGGTCGGCTGGCGGGAGTCAATGTGGCGGAGTCGTCCGGTGAGCCGGGCTCTGCTCCCCAGGTGCTGATTCGGGGACGGGGCTCGATCTCGGCGGGCACGGAGCCGCTCTACGTGATCGACGGCGTTCCGTACTCGATGAACACCAACCTCGAGGGCTCGATTGATCAGGCCAATCCGAGCCACGGGGTCACGCGGGCCAACCCGCTGTCGAACCTGAACCCCAACGACATCGAGAACATCGAGGTCCTGAAGGATGCAGCGGCGGCGGCCATCTACGGATCGCGGGGCTCGAATGGAGTCATCCTGATCACCACGAAGCGAGGCCAGATGGGAATGGCCCCCGAGGTGAACTACCGCGCGTATGCCGGCGTCCAGACCGCGTTCAATCGGCCCGACATGATGAACGCCCAGGAGCAGATCGAATACGTGACGCTCGCCCGAAACAACGCGTATCTCTTCGCCCGCGATCCGCTGAACCCGGCGAGCTCCTCCTACAATCCCCAATACGATCCGAACACCAACGCGGGGCGCGCGGCGAATGGCGCTGGCGGGAATCACCTGATCCCCGAAGCGATGGTGAATTGGGACGGGACCGACACCGACTGGGTCGACTTGGTCCTCGACCCCGCCACCCTCCAGAACTACGACATGTCGGTTCGCGGCGGGGCGGAAAACTTCAACTACTTCGTCTCCGGTGCGTACACGAACCAGGCCGGGGTCATCAAGGGCTCGAGCTTCGAACGTCTCGCTCTCCGTGCCAACCTGACACTGAACGCCAGCGAGAAGCTCCGACTTACCACCGACATCAACGCCGCCTACGGCGACCACGACCGAAAGGCGGCCAACGCGCCGTACTTCGGACGCCCCCCGGGAATCATCTACTCGGCCATGGTTTCTTCGCCCGTCGCGAAGGTCTATGACGTCGATGGCAGCTACCTCCAGTCGGGCACCAGTAGCATCAACGGTCTCGGCAACGGGATGACCACCACCAATCATGCCCTTGCCGCCCGGGACTACATCGACGACAAGCTGACGACGGGCCGGATCTTCGGGAGCGTCGGAGCGAACTACGCGATTCGCGAAAACCTCCGATACAATCTGCTCGTCGGATTCAACTACGACACCAACAACCGGGATTTCTACCAGGGCACTCAACTTCAGTACCGGGGCAGCACGAACCCCCAGCCGTATGCCCAGGCATTCTCGGGCCAGTCGGCCAATTGGTTGGTGGAGAACACGGCGAACTACAACACCTCGGTCGGAGACCACGATTTCGATGTCCTGGTCGGGTACACGGCCGAGAAACAGTACGACGACACGAAGTTCGTGATCGCCCGCAACTTCCCGGACGACCAGGTCACGACCATCAACGGCGGTGAAGTCACCGGCGGCGGCCAGAGCAAAGAAGAGTGGTCGTTGGTCTCTCTGCTCAGCCGGGTCAACTACAGTCTGAAGGACCGGTACCTCGCCACGTTCACCTTTCGGTCGGACCGCTCCTCGCGGTTCGGTTGGGGAAACCAGACGGGCTACTTCCCCTCGGTTTCCCTGGGGTGGCAGGTCATCGAGGAAGGATTCATGCAGGGGGTCGAGTCGGTCAGCCAGCTCAAGCCCCGAGTCAGCTACGGCGTGACGGGTAACTTCAGCATCCCGAACTACGGCTCCATCGGCCTGGTCGGGAGCAGCCCCTACACACTGGGCGACCAGTTGGTACCCGGCGCCACGCAGAACACCCTCGGCAACGAAGACCTCACGTGGGAGACGACCAAGCAGCTCAACATGGGCGTCGACTTCGGGCTCTTCAACGACCGGTTGTACGGTACGTTCGACTACTACGTGAGTAACACCGAAGACCTGCTTCTCAACGTCAACGTGCCCTCGTCGACCGGTTTCGCCTCGGTCCTGACGAACATCGGTGAGGTGCGAAACAGTGGCTTCGAGGCACAGGTCACTTCGCGAAACCTCGTCGGTGACTTCGATTGGTCCACCGACTTCAGCATCGGCAAAAATTCGAACGAGGTCATACGGCTTGGTCCCGAGGGGGATCCGATCCTGGCCTCGGGAGCCGCGGGAGTCCGGCACATCACCCAGGTGGGTGGTGAGGTCGGCGCCTATTTCGGATACGTGACGGACGGCGTCTACATGAGTCAGGCCGAGATCGACAACGGCCCCATCGACATGGAAGGCAATCCGACGGTCGGTGACCTGCGGTTCAAGGACATCAACAACGACGGTGTCATCAACGCCGACGATCGGACCGAAATCGGTAGCTACAATCCCGACTTCACCTGGGGTATCCAGAACCGCTTCAGCTGGAAGGGACTGGATGTGGGCTTCTTCTTCAACGGCGTCGTCGGACGCGAGATCATGAATCTCACCCGACGGCACATGGAAGCCGAGGGGAACTTCAACGCCTACGGCAACATTGTCGGGAAGTACTACGTTTCGCCTGAGCAGCCCGGCGACGGACTGAATCCGAAACCCGACCGCGAGTCGCACGGTGGCGGCACGCGGCCGTCGACTCGCCAGATCGAAGACGGCTCCTACACGGCCTTGAAGAGCATTACGCTGGCCTACAGCCTGCCATCGAGTGTCGCTGAAAAGATCTGGGGTAACCCCCGCAACGTTCGGTTCTTCGGTTCGGTGACCAATGTGTTGATCTGGACGGACTACTGGGGCTGGAACCCCGAGGTCAGCGTCCAGGGATCAGACGGATTGACCCCGGGCCAGGACTACGGCGCATACCCGCTGATGCGGGCTTTCCAATTCGGTCTCGAGATCGGGTTCTAACATCATGCTATCGAGGTCTCTTATGAAATTGACACCGACCACGCGCGTGATCATGGCCCTCTCGACGGCCGTGATCCTCTCGGGTTGCAGCGAAGACTTCACTCTGCTCAGCCCCATCTCCGAGCGGAACGTCGAGTCGTTCTATCAGAATCCGACCGACTTCACGGTGGCGATCAACGGCGCCTACAGCACACTGGCTGGAAACGGCGCCTATAACCGCTCCTATGTTCTGCTCCACGAGATGCGCTCCGACAACACCATGAACGGGGGCGGCAACACAGGGCTGGCGGAGGTGTTCTTCCGCCTGGCTCATTTCTCGGAGCTGGCCACCGCTTCTGAGCTTTCCAGCCCCTGGACGACGGCATATCAGGGGATCGCGCGCGCCAACACGATCCTCGGCCGCCTGGACAACCTCGATGACGGGGCCTTCAAGGAACGAATTCGGGGAGAAGCACTCTTCATTCGCTCCCTCTTCTACTACCAGCTCGGCGTCTTGTGGGGCAACGTGCCGCTCCAGCTCGACGAAGTGAGATCGCCGAACGTGGCCGTGAACCAGGTGTCGGCCGATGTGATCTACACGCAGATCGCTTCAGACCTGGAGGTGGCTCAGGGTTTGCTGCCGGCCTCCTACGACGCCGCGAATCTGGGACGTGCCACCAGTGGAGCCGCCAACACGCTGCTCGGTCTGGTCTACCTGACGAACGGTCAGAAGAGCCAGGCCGCCACCGCGTTGCGGCGCGTCGTGACGTCGGGCGAGTACCAGCTCGTCGACGACTACACGGACCTCTGGGGTGTGCAGAACGAGAACAATGTCGAGTCGGTCTTCGAACTCCAGTACAAGGCGGGCGGGACCGACACCGGAAGTCAGTTCACCGACTACTACACCCCGTTCGG
>CBDUEZ010000142.1:0-10668 GCA_965366355.1 uncultured bacterium | reverse complement strand
CCGGGCGGCCGAACTCGGGATCGAGTGTCACCAGGACCCCGGGGCCGACAAACTTCCGCTGGTCGATCGGCTGCGCGTGGCGCTCGGGCTCGACTGGGACCAGGTAGCGATGTTGGCCGACGACCTTCCCGATGCCGCCGTCTTCACCCGCGTGGGACTCCCGGCGGCCGTGTCGAACGGCGTCGCCGCCATCGTCTCCACGGCCAGTTGGGTGTCCGCTCGCCCGGGAGGCCATGGAGCCGCCCGCGAGTTCTGCGATGCTCTTCTGCGGGCGAGGGGGCAACTGAACCACGTCGCGCAATCGTACGTCGACGCTCGCGGCGGCGTGGGCATGGGTCCCGCCGGCCTTCGGTGGAGGGAGTCGACTGTATGAATGACGAGTCACTCCTGTCTGAAGGGCGCCGTGTCGTCGAGGTCGAGGCCCGCGCCCTCAGCGCGCTCGCTCAACGGCTCGACCACCGCTTCGCCGAGGCATGCCGCCTGGTGGCCGGCGCCGAGGGGCGGGTGATCGTGTCCGGCATCGGCAAAAGCGGCATCGTGGCCCGCAAGATCGCGGCGACCCTGACGTCGACCGGCACCCCCGCCACCTTTCTCCACCCGGTCGAGGGACTGCACGGCGATCTCGGCATCGTGCGCGGCGACGATGTCGCCCTTCTGCTGAGCAAAAGCGGCGAAACCTCCGAACTGGAAGGGCTGCTCAACTATCTTCTGCGGGTCGGCGTTCCCGTCGTCGCCTTTACGGGGCGCGTCGAATCGTCTCTCGCTCGGCACGCCCGGGTGGTACTGGATTGTTCGGTCGACGAAGAAGCCTGCCCGATGGACCTCGCGCCGACCTCGTCGACGACGGTGACCCAGGCCCTCGGTGACGCCCTGGCGGTCGTGGTCCTCCAGCTCAAGGGGTTCGAGCCGGACGACTTCGCCGTCTTCCACCCCGGCGGGGCCCTCGGGCGCAAGCTCACCATGCGAGTGGCCGATGCCATGGTGGCCAAGGACTACCCGTTCCTGAACGTGAACGCCACGATGCGCGCCGCCCTGGCCCCCATCGCGGCACAGCGGGGTACGGTCCCCATCGTCGACGATCACGGCCGGCTCGTCGGAGTGGTGACTGCGGGAGACCTGTTGCGGCTGATGGAGCGCCGGGAGGTCGATTGGGTCGACGTCCCGGTCGGTGAGGTCATGTCGACCACCCCCCTCACCGCTCGGGCCGATGAGCGCGGGACCGCGGTGGTGCACCGGCTCGAAGAGCGCGGGCTGATGGCGGCCCCCGTGGTCGACGACGAGGGACGCCTGAGGGGCGTCGTTCACCTCCATGATTTGATGAGAGCAGGAATGGCGTGATGACGAGACCGATTTCGACGCGACCGTGGCTACCCGGTGCCGCCGCCCTCGCGGTGGCCTTCGCCGCCGCCTGTGCCGATGAGACCCAGGCACCGGTGGTGGATCAGGCCATGGCCGATATCGACTACATCATCATGGAGGAGATGGAGAACGTTCTGACCGTCAACGGAGTGCGAAGCGGACTCGTGATCTCCGACTCCAGCTACGTCTACGACGACTCGGCCTCCGCCCAGCTTTTCGGCGTACGCATGACCCTCTACACGCAGCAGGGTGTCGAGCGCTCCCGGCTCACCGCCGAGCGCGGTTGGCTGAACGAGCGCACCGACGAGCTGACCGCGATCGGCAATGTGATTCTCGAGATCCCCTCCGACGGCCGCCGCATCGAGACGCCGGAGCTGCACTACGATCCGGTGAGAGACGAGATCTCGAGCGACTCGTCGACGATTCAGGTGCTGAACGGGTCACGCACGCGGGCCACGTGTGGGTTCAACTCCGACCTGGAGTTCCGCAGCTTCAACCTGTGCGGCCCGGTCGGTGACATTCCCAATCGCCGACCCGGTGGGGGCTGATGCTTCGCCGTTCGCTGGGGCTGCTGGCCGCCCTCCTCCTGCCGATGCAGGCCGCCGCTCAGATCGCCGGATGCAGCATGCTTTCGGGGACTCGCGGTGCCCAGTCGTTTTCCACCCCCTCGGGGCGTGTGAACCACATGGGCACACCCCGGCTCCGGTGCAGCGACGGTCGCTACATGGAGGCCGACAGCCTCGTGAACTACGAGGTCAGCGGCTACACCCTCATGATGGGCCGGGTCGTCTTTCGCACCGACGGCCGAGAGCTTCGGGCCGATACGGCGCGTTACCTCGAAAACATCGGCCGACTCGAGGCTACCGGCAGGGTACGGTTGGAGGAGCTTCAGCGGGGCACGGTGATCACCGGTGAAGACCTGGTCTACCTGCGGGCCGGTCCCCAGCGCCCCCAGGAGCAGCTCACCGTGACGGGCGGACGGCCCCGGGCCGTGGTCTTCCCGCGGCGCGACACGCTGCGCGTGCCCGAGGCCCCCGAGCCCGGCTCGGTGACACCCTATCAGATCGACGGCGATCGCATCTTCCTCGCGGGCGACCAGCTGCTGCAGGCCCAGGGAACAGTCGAGGTGACGCGCGACTCCCTCCAGGCCTTCTCGGATTCGCTCGACTACGACCAGGTCGGCGGCGCGCTGGAGCTGAGAGGCCGGCCGGCCCGAGTGATCCAGGGGGAGCTGGACCTGCAAGGGCGCCATCTTCGCATTCTGCTCCCCGGTGACGTCATCGAAGAGGTCGTCGCTCGCGAAGACGCCGTGCTCGATACCGACTCGCTCGACGTCGACGCCCCCTTCATTCGTATCTTCATGCTCGACGGGGCGCTCGACCGACTGGTCGCCTCGGCCCCGAGATTGCCCGGCAGCACGCCGCCGGCCGCGACCGCCGCACCGGCGGCTCCATCGCCCGCCGTGGGAGGCCCCCCGACTCCGCCGGGACCCCCGCCCGTGCCCGGCGCCGCGCGCCCGGGCACGCCCGCTTCGCCCGGTGCCTCCGGCGACCCCAGCGCTGAAGAAGAGGCCGCGCCGCGGGCCCGCGCGGTGGGAACGAACATCACGATGGTGGCCGACTCGATCGATGTGCTCGCGCCGAATCAGCGGCTCGAACACATGATCGCCATCGGGAGCGCTCGCGCCGTGAGCACCGCCCGCGACACCCTCAACACCGCCGACACGCCCGACGAGCTTCTCCACGACTGGATCGAGGGCGACACGGTGCGGGCGACATTCGTTCCGATCCCGTCGCTGACCGACCCGACGGCCTCGGAATATGCCCTCGAATCACTCGAGGCTCGAATCAACGCGCGGTCGCTCTACCGACTCGATCCAGACTCGACCCAGCGCGCCGATACTACCGCGTTCAGGGGCCGTCTGCCGATCAACTACACCGAGGCCGAAGGCATCATTTTGTATTTCGAAGACGGAAAGATCACGGATATGGAGTGGGTCGGGCTGCGCCGCGGGATTCAGCTTCAACCCACACGACGCCCCGATGACGCGGCTCGCCGCGCGGGTGGACTGGAAGACGAGCGATGATTGACGACCACGGCACCCCCTCGTTGCCTCCTCGAGAGACACCGCCCACGACGCCCGATGACGCGTCGCCGGTGGCGCCTGCCGAGCTGCCGTCGGTGCAGACCGCGGCCACGCCGTCTCGGGCGGCCGGCACCGTGGGCGCCGAGGGAAGTCGCTTCTGGGCGAAGGGGCTGAGCAAGGCCTATCGCAAACGTCGCGTCGTCAACAACGTCGACATCGAGGTGAATCAAGGCGAAATCGTCGGCCTCCTCGGCCCGAACGGGGCGGGTAAGACGACGACGTTCTACATGATGGTGGGGTTGATCGCGCCCGACTCCGGACGCGTCTATCTCGACGACGACGATGTGACCCGCGTGCCCATGTACAAGCGGGCCCGACGCGGTGTGGGTTACCTGGCGCAGGAACCCTCGATCTTTCGAAAGCTCACCGTCGCGCAGAATGTCCTGGCGATTCTCGAGACCCAGGGGCTCAAGAAGGTCGAACGAAAGCAGAGGCTCGACGACCTCCTCGAAGAGCTTTCGATCGATCACCTTCGTGACAACAAGGCCTACTCCCTCTCGGGCGGTGAGCGCCGGCGGCTGGAGATCACCCGCGCCCTGGTCAATCGACCCAAATTCATTCTCCTCGATGAGCCGTTCGCCGGAATCGATCCGATCGCGGTCAACGACATTCAGGAGATCGTCGCCGAACTCAAGACCCGCGACATCGGAATCATCATCTCCGACCACAACGTCGAACAGACGCTGGAGATCGTGGATCGCGCCTACATCATGTACGAGGGCCAGATCAGGGTCAGTGGCACGGTGTCGGAGTTGGTCTGGAACGACGAGGTCGCCGAGATCTATCTCGGACCGATCCTCACGGCCCGTATGCGCAAGCGGTTCGCGGCCCCGCCCGGCGTTGGAAGCCCATGAGTCAGTTCAAGCTGTTTCAGGGGCAGCACCTCAAGCAGGAGATGCGGATCAACCCTCGCCTCTATCAGGCGATGGAGTTGCTCTACATGCCCCTCCTCGATCTCCAGCAGCACCTGAAGACGGAGCTGACGGAGAATCCGTTCCTCGAGATGTCGGAAGCCGACGTCGTGCAGGAAATGGAGTTGAAGGAGGAGGCTCCAGAAGAGAAGCCCGACGAAAACGAAATCGACTGGGAGGAGATCCTCCTCGACGGCTTCGATGCGGGGGGGCGCAAGCAGGAGTACGAACACAAGGAGTACATCCCGCCGACCGCGATCGAGACCCCCGACCTCCGAGACGATCTGACGGTCCAGCTTCGTATGATCGACCTTCCCGAGCGTCAACTGCGACTCGGCGAGGAGATCATCGGGAATCTCAACGATGGTGGATTGCTGTCGTGCGGCCTGGACGAGGTGGTCGAAGCCCTCAACGAGTGGCTCCTCGAGGTCAGGTCGATCGCTCTCGAACGGGCTCTCGACATCGAGGACGACGACGAACGCGATGCGGAACTCGCCGAATTGCACGAGCTCTTCGGCGACTATTCCGTCGAGGAGGCCGAGGAGGTTCTGACCCTGATCCAGAAGCTCGACCCGCCGGGAGTGGGGGCCCGCTCCCTGCAGGAGTCCATCTTGATTCAGATGAGACAGGCCGGGGACACCGAGTCACTCGCCTACGCCGTGGTCTCCGACCACTTCCAGGATCTGGTGAACCACAAGTGGGCCGATATCGCCCGGGCCCTGGGCGCCTCCGCCCGTGAAGTCCAGGAGTCGGCCGACACATTGTCGCGATACGACCCCAAGCCGGGGTTGGGCATGTCGGTCGATCCGGAGCAGTACATCATTCCCGATCTGATCGTCGAGAAGATCGACGGTGAATACATGGTGTTCGCCAATGATACGAACCTTCCGCGTCTGCGCATTTCCCGGGCATACCGCGAAGTGGCGCGGGATCGGAACAAGTTCACGGGCGAGAACAAGGACTTCATCTCAGCGAAGCTCAACTCGGCCAATTGGATGATTCAGGCGATCGAGCAGCGCCGGCAGACGATGCTGAAGGTGATGCACTTCATCGTCGATCGGCAGCGCGAGTTCTTCGAACGCGGTGTGCAGTACCTCCGACCGCTCACCCTACGCGAGGTGGCCGAGCACATCGAGATGCACGAGTCGACGGTATCGCGGGTGACCAACGAAAAGTTCGTCCAGACCCCGCGAGGCGTGTACTCGCTCAAATTCTTCTTCTCGTCGGGACTGCAGACCGACTCGGGCGAGGACATCTCGGCCCGCGGGGTCAAAGACAAGATCAAGAACCTCATCGACGAAGAAGACACCAAGAAGCCGTTGACCGACGCCGCGATCGTGCGCCTCCTCAAGCAGGACGGAGTCCAGATCGCTCGCCGCACCGTGGCCAAATACCGCGACCAATTGAGCATCCTTCCGGCGCGAATGCGGAAGCGCATGTAAAAAGTCGCCGTCGTTCGGCGCTGTTCAGATCGACCCGCTTGCCGGGTGCCGGACCGAGTGAAATGATATTCTTCGCTCTCCGCACCTCGGGCCCTCCCCAATACCGAGACTCATTCATGCGACGATTCGCGTCTGTTCTGCTTTCCGGCTCCCTCCTTCTGCCCTCCGCCGTCTCGGGGCAATCCCTCGCGGAGCAGTTCGGCGGCCTCTTCACCTTCGGCGACTGCGGGGAGCCCCTGTGCCTCCCCGTCAACGCTGGAGTCCACGGGAGCCACTACATCCCGGGCGTGGTACAGGGCCAGAACAACCTTCTGGCCTTTCTCGGGTCGTCGATCGCGACGAGCCTCGGAAATCTCCCGGTCTCCTCGGCGACCTCGGCCGAGATCTTCAGTTTCGTGAATGGTCTCCCCGTGGCGGAGCAGGGGTCGGCCGGTCCGATCTTCGGAGAACGGGCACAAACCCTGGGGCAGGGTCGATTCGTTCTGGGGGCGGCGGTGACGGGTCTGAGCTTCAATCAGATCCGGGGGGTGAACCTGAACGATGTCGAGCTGTCGTTCGTTCACCAGAATGTGGGGGCGGCCGAGTTCGGTGATCCCGCCTTCGAGCAGGATGTGATCGAGGTGAGCGCCGATATGCAGCTCGACATCATGGCGATCTCGATGGGCGCGACCTACGGACTCACCAACCGGATCGACGTGGGCGTCGTCGTGCCGTTCGTCACGGCAAAACTTCTGGGGACCAGCTCCGCCCGTGTGTTGTCGGCCTTGTCGACGACGCCGCACTCGTTCGGCACGTCCGACAACCCGTCCCAGACCGCCAATGCATCTGCCGACGGCTCGGCATCCGGGGTCGGCGACATCACCGGACGCATCAAGGTCAACGTCCTGCAATCGGCGAACCAGGGATTCGCACTCCTTGGCGAGATACGCCTCCCCACCGGCGACGACGAGAACTTTCTCGGTTCGGGTGAAACCGTGCTGAGGGGTCTCGGGGTCTTCTCGGCACGGCGCGGCAACTTCACGCCTCATGTCAACGCGGGCGTGGTGGTCCGGACCGGCGACATCAACACGACGGGGGTGGTGGTCAACGCCGGCTTCGATCAGCTGTTGTCGCCGAAGGCGACCCTGGCCATCGACCTGCTGGGGAGCGTGCAGCTCGGCGAGGGAATCGAATTCCCGACCGAGGCGGTCTTCGATGTGCCGGCCGGGCAGACCGTCGATCTGACCAACATTCCCGACGCCAGCGACCATGTGCTCGACCTTTCGGTGGGCGGAAAGTTCACCGCCTCCGACAACCTCCGTTTCATCACGAACATTTTCGTACCGCTCAATTCGGGCGGACTCCGCTCGAGCCTGGGTTGGACCGTCGGCCTCGAGCTCGACTTCCGTTGATGCACACCGTCGCTCGCCGTCCGGCTTGCGCCCCTCGTGGGTCGCTTCGCGTCCTGCGCAGGCCCCTTCGCGCCGTCGCCGCAGGGCTGGGGTTCGCCCTCGTAGCGCTTTCGTGTACCGATGGGACCGGCCCCGAAAGCACGCTGCGTTTGCTCTTCGACACCGGCACCATCACTCCGGGATCGAACCTCCAGTTGACCGCCCTCGACGGGGAGGGCGAAGTGCTCTGGAGCTCCGACGACCCCGGCGTGGCCACGGTCGTAGGCCGCACCGGGTGGGTGACCGGCGTAGGCACCGGCTCCACCACCATTCGGGCGAACGACGGGGCGTCCGAGGTGGTGGCGTCGATCCAGGTGCGCACACCTCCGCTCCTGCGCGTGGCCCAACCTACGGCCAGTTTCGAAGCGGTGGCGGGCGAGTCCGATCCCGCTCCGCAGTCCCTCGCGATTACGAACGACGGCGAGATCCCGCTGACGGGAATCTCCGTGAGCGCCGTGACCTACGGCGTGGGACAGCAGGGAGGATGGCTCACCGCTGGCGTCAGTTCGGTGTCGGCACCCAGCCAGCTCCAGCTTTCTGCGTCGACGGCGGGGCTAGCGCCGGGCACCTATTCCGCCTCGCTCGCGGTGAGTTCGAGCGTGAGTGTCAACGGCCCCCAGAGCGTCGCCGTGACCCTGGTCGTCTTGCGACCGCCCTCCATCGAACTCTCGACCGACATGGTCGAACTCGGGACGACCCCTGGAGCGAACTCGGCCCCCGTCTCCGTTCAGATCACGAATGGCGGAGACCGGCCCCTGACGGGGCTTCAGGGCTCGATCGCCTTCGCTCAGGGAGGGCCTTCGGACTGGCTGTCGCTGCAGATCGATCCGACCTCCGCTCCGGCCACCATGACCCTGATGGTGTTGGGCGCCGGGCTCTCGCAGGGGCAGTACTCGGCCATCGTGACGGTCAGCTCTTCGCTCGCGGGAGTCGCTCCGAAGGCGCTGGCCGTCGATCTGATCGTGGCACCCGGCGCGGTGATCACGCTGTCGTCGACCAGTGTGGACTTCTCCGCTGTCGTCGGACAGGCCAGTCCGCCCGCTCAGAATGTTCAGGTGAGCAACGGAGGCGGTGGGACGCTGAATGGGCTGTCGTTGGGGGCCGTCTCGTATTCCGGGGCCGGCGGATGGCTTTCGGTTTCGCTCGGGGCGACCACCGCTCCTACGACGATCTCTGCAACGGTCAACAGCACGGGCCTGGCCCCCGGCACGTACACGGCTTCGTTTACGGTTTCATCGGCCGCCGCGACCAATTCTCCCCGAACCGTCTCGGTGACCCTGGTGGTCGACGAGGCGCCGGTGATCGCCATCTTCCCACCGAACTGGATCTTCACCTCGGTGCGCACCAAGGGAGATCCGCCCGCTCAGGCGATCCAGGTGACCAACGCGGGCGGGGGAACGCTGAGCGGACTCACGACCGAGGTCGACTACGGGGCGGGCCCCACCGGCTGGCTCGACCTGACCCTCGGTTCGACGACGGGGCCGACCACTCTGATCGGACGGCCACGCGCGACGGGTTTAGCCGTCGGGACGTATCAGGCGACGGTCACGATCCGCTCGTCGATTCCCGGTGTCGCGGCGCGTAGCTTCACGGCCCAGTACGAGGTGCGGTGGTCGTATCAGGTCGACATTCAGCCGTTTTTCACCACGGCCTACCCCGGGTACGGCTTCACGGACTGCACGGGGTGCCACTTCACCGGTGGCAACTCGCCCGACCTCTCGAGCGCCAACGTGGCCTATCAGGCGTTGGTCGGGGGCGGACTGGTGGTGCCGGGCAACCCGAACGCCGGCCGCCTGATCTGCAAGATCCAGGGGAATGCGGGCTGTGGCACCGCGATGCCGCTCCCGCCGGCGCAGATCGCCCGAATCCGTGAATGGATCGCACAGGGAGCGTATTACTAGGGAAGGGAGGCGTTGTGGGGGGCCGTCAGTTCCCGGCCTGGAGCCCCGCGAGAACCCACCCGTCGCCTCTTCGCTCGACGGTGGCCCGATACGGAATCGGGGCTCCGGGCGGAGGGGCGCCGGGGTTTTCGTAGCGCAGGCGGAGCATGAAGGGCACCACCACCCGGTCGCCGGCATCGGCCGGCACCGAAGGGATCGTGACGTCGACCCGTAGGTCACGAATGTCTCGCGAGGTCATGAACGCCTCCCAGGGACCGGCCTCGCCACTCGATATCGACGGCCACGCCTGGCGGAGCCTCGCTGGGTCACGGGACTGAAGGGCCGCGCCGAACGCCTCGACCGCCGAGGTGATCGCGGCGGCCCGGAGTGCGGCCGGGTCAGCCGTGGCCGCAGAAGCCTCGGGAGGCGGCGTTTCGGTGGCGGGAGCCGCTTCGGCCGCCGCCGGCACCGGCACGAGCGCCGGACGCCAATCCGCGTTTCCGCCCGCGGCGACCGTCAGCTCGGTCGTGAGCACCTCGTAGCCCGAGGCCCGCACTTCGACGGTGTACCGTCCCGGCGCGAGTTGGATCGTGCGGTCGCGGGAGGCTCGGTCTACGCCCTGGCCCGTTACGCGAACCATCGCGTCGGCGGGCACGTCGCCGAGAATTCGTACGAAGCCCGGGGCGGGCGCCCGGGGTTCCTCGGGCGTCGGCGTGCGGGGTGGGGCGGTTTCGCGATCCGGGGGTGGGGTCGGGGCCGGCGCCTCGGTCACCACAGGATCTTCGCTCTGCACGGCGGAGTCGCTCGCGGAATCGCCCGATGACGTGACCGTCTCGGGCGACTGGGTCGTGGTGACGGGCGGTGGAGTCTCGGGGTCCGCCACCGCCGCCGCGGGGCCGTCGACCGCGGAATCCGTGGTCACGGGATCGTCGCCGCCCCGGGTCAGCGCGAAGGCGAGGCCCGCCACGACCACGACCGCGCCGCCCGCAGGCACCCACAGGGGAAGCGCCCGTCGCGCGGAGCGGGGCGGGGGCGCCTCCTGCTCCGCGGCCCGATCGGAGCGGCCCTTCGCCGGCATCGTCGGTCGTTGCGCCGGCACCTCGACAGGCACCTCCGCTGCAGATCCCGCCCCCCCCGTATCGGAAAACCCGTCAGCCCCGTCGTCGGCTCCTCCACCATCTCCCGCGTCGGCTCCCCCCTCGACCGGCCCGTCCGTCGCCAGGCTCGGAAGCCCCGCTGCGGCGGCCGACATCACCTCGGTGTACGATCCCCGCGGCTCCGGCACCGCGCCCTCGACGGGGTCGGCAGCGGCCTCGGCCTCCTCGATCCAATCCACCATTCCGTCGGCGTCCCGATCGGCACCGGCGGGGGGGGCAGACGGGGGGACAGGCGCAGGTTCGACCCCCGAGGGGAGCGGCGGGTTGACGAGCGCGGCCTCGATGCCGGCTGCCGGCGTAAGGGGTTCGGTTTCGGCCGAACCCACAGAAAAGACCCACTCCG
>CBDUEZ010000141.1:0-10694 GCA_965366355.1 uncultured bacterium | reverse complement strand
GCAACACGCCGGATTCTGGCTCCGGAGAGTCTAGGTTCGAGCCCTAGCGGGGCAATATGCGATGGTCTTCGCACCGTCGCGTTCCTGGGGAGGGATGGCCGAGTGGCTTATGGCGGCGCCCTGCTAAGGCGTTGGGCGAAAGCCCGCGTGGGTTCGAATCCCACTCCCTCCGTTCATATCGGTCTCTGACACGGGTGCCGGGTCTCTCGATTCGGTGGCTCGTTGCCGCGAGGCTCATTTGATTCCGGACCCGGGACGGGTGGCCGAGCGGCTTAAGGCGCACGATTGGAAATCGTGTGGGCGAAAGCCCGCGTGGGTTCGAATCCCACCCCGTCCGTTGTTGATGGGCAGAAGACTGTGAGAAGGTTGTTAGCGGGGCGTGGCTCAGTCCGGTAGAGCGCTGCGTTCGGGTCGCAGAGGTCCCCGGTTCGAATCCGGGCGCCCCGATGGTTCCGACCGGGTGGGTCCACCCGGTTCGACGTGTTGGAAACGGAGGGGTGCCGGAGATGGTCGAACGGGCCCGCCTCGAAAGCGGTGCGTGGGAAACCACACGGGGGTTCGAATCCCTCCCCCTCCGCTCAGTATGAACGTCCGACGACAGTGACGCACGATTCCCCCCCGTGGCCGTAAGGCTGCGGGGGGTGTTTTCGTTCATGGGGGGCGTGTTCAGGCCAGGGCATGCTCGACCGCGTCGAGAACACCGTCGACGGTCAGAGGTTTGGACAGCGTCCCCGTCGCTCCGATCAAACCGGCATCTTGAAGCACGAACTCCTTCGTCGCGTACCCTCCCCCTGACATGGCGATGATCGGTGTGTCTGGAAAGATGTCCCGGAAACGAATGAGAAACTCGATGCCGTCCATCTCGGGCATGTAGACGTCTGTGATGACGAGGTCGAGGTCGTCCGACGCTTCATTTTCCAGCGCCGCCGAACCGTTGTCGGCTTCGCGGACTATGTGCCCGCGCGTCTCGAGGATCCGTCGCAGACTGCGCCGAATCGCGGCGTCATCGTCGATCACCAGAATGGTCGCCATGGATTCCGTCGCTCTGGGTGCCGAGCCGGCTCGCGTGATTCCCCTACCCGCTCCATAATACGCAGTCCAACCCGTCGATCACCAGCGAGGAGTGCAGCCCATGGCGGATTCTGTGGACCCGCGCTCCCCGGTCGTCACGCTCATCGGTGACTTGTCGGGGCTGGACATCGAATCGCTTGCGGCGGCGGTCGTCGAAGCGCCCGACGGGATTGCCGTGCTCGCCCGGAACGGAGAGGTCGGTTTCGCCAACCCGGCGCTTCTCGCGATGCTGGGAGCCTCCGACAAGGGGGCTGTGGGGAAGATCCTGAGGGGTCTTCGTACATCAGCCGATGATTCCCGGCCGTTCTTCGACGTGGTGTCTGCCGATGGCACGGCGTGGCGCGGTGACCTGCTGAACGGGAGCGATCCACATCACGACCAGACGTTCTCTGCAACGGCCCGTACATTGGTCGTCGGTCCAGGAAGCCCCAGGCTTCTTGTGATTCTGCGCGACGTCACGAGGGTACGCCTCCTCGAACGGAGGCTTGCTGAAGCGCAGAGAATGGATGCGGTGGGACAGCTTGCAGGCGGAGTAGCCCACGACTTCAACAACATTCTGTCGGTGATTACGACGTTGTCCGACCTCCTTATGAGACTGCGGGCCGACGACGATCCGGATCGCGAGGATCTTCAGGAGATTTTCGACTCGGCTCAGAGGGGTTCGGAAATCGCGCGCCAACTGTCTGCGTTCAGCCGGCCAGGACGGGGTCAGCCCGAGCGACTGATCCTCAACACGGTGGTCGCGGGAAACGAGAAGATGTTGCGGCGATTGCTCGGCGGAGGGATCGACCTTTCGTTGAGTCTGGATCCCCAGACGGGGGCCGTTTGGGCCGACCCCGTGCACCTCGATCAGTTGATCCTCAATCTGGCTCTCAACGCGCGCGATGCGATGCCGCGGGGAGGTGGTTTCAGGATCGCGACGGGTCGTCGCATCCTGACGGCCCCTTTGGAAACCCCATCCGGAGTCGTCTCTCCGGGAGACTATGTCGAGTTGGAGGTGGCCGACTCAGGAGAGGGGATGGAGGAGTCGGTCCGACAGCGGTTGTTTCAGCCCTTCTTCACGACACGCGGATGGGGCCGGCACAGCGGACTCGGGCTGTCGGTCGTGTATGGCCTGGTCCACGCGGCGCGGGGAGGGATCGAAGTGGAGAGTGAACCGGCGGTCGGGACCACGCTCAGGGTGTTGCTTCCGGCACTCGACCCCGCAGCGGACGCTCCCGAGCCCCACACCCGGGCCGAAGCCGCGAGCCCGTTGGGTGCCGGGGAGACGATCCTGTTGGTGGAAGACCATGACATCGTCCGCGAAGGTCTGGAACGGGCCCTGGTGGCCGCCGGATATCGCGTCGTGACAGCCCCCGAGGGCGCCGGAGCAATCGGGCTACTGCGGTCGGGCGCTGTGCGACCCCACCTGATTCTCAGCGATGTGGTCATGCCCTTCGGGAGCGGGCCCGAACTCGAGGCGCAGATTCGGGAACTCGGGCTCTCCGCGCCGGTGGTCTTCATGTCGGGGTACGCTGAACATCCCGAGGTCGATCGGCTCCGGCGTGCGGGCGTGCGCGTCGTGACAAAACCCATTCAGCTCGACCAGCTCAATCGGCTGGTACGTCGCTGCCTGGACGAGGCGGCTGCCGTCTAGCGGAGGTCCTTCGGCCGAATGAACCGAACCAGCCGGTTGTCACGCTGATCGAGCGAGGCCCAGCTGTCGATGTCGCATTCGATCACGGCCACCGCTCCCGTCGGGAACTTGCGAGCCAATCGGCGATGCCGCGGCGTGTCTTCGGCTCGGGACAGCATCTGCGCGACGTCGTGCATCCCGGGGTTATGGGCTACCACCATGAGCGTCGTCGCCTCGGGAGGACACGAGCGGATGGCCCCGATGATTCCGCGTGGCGATGCGAGGTAGAGATCCGGACGCAGCTCGAAGTGGGGAGCCGACGACGAATCGCCCCAGGCGGACGAAACGAGGTCCCAGGTCTCCAGCGTTCGGGCGGAGTCCGAGCACAAGACCCAGTCGGGTATCCAATTCAACTCGGCAAGGTGAAGCGCCATGGCTCGCGCGGCCTTCCGCCCCCGTGCAGCCAGCGGGCGGGAGTGGTCGTCCAGGTGCGGCTGATCCCAGCTGGACTTGGCGTGTCGAAAGAGGAGGAGTCGTCTCATGGCGAGAAACGAACATGGCGCGGGTTCGGTTGGCAAGGTGCTGCGTATGCTCCTCGCCTGTTGCCCTGATGCGACACGTGGGTGCCTCTCGAAGGGACAAACTTCCGGGTCGCCTCAGAAATTTGGGCCCGGGTTCATATGTTTCTTTAAGTATTGCGCCACGTTCTGACCCGAATATACATTCGCTACCATAGGGCACGGGTCTTGCCAATGAGGTAGGCCAGAGTCCTGGAAGGGCTCGACACAGGGCGGCGCTCAACATGCGTTCCCTGCTCTGCCGCAAAGGCAGGGGCCTGGGCGGACCAGTATTGTCCGCGTTGCACGTATGGAGGTAGAGCGATGTATAAGAAGCCTCAGCTAGAGCGCTTCGGCACGCTCCGCGAGCTCACGTTGATCGGGCTCGGCGCCGATGGTGATGGTGGTATCCAGGGATGGGGCCGCATCGTCGCGTCGGTGACGGACGGGTGTTGGACCGGTTGCACCAACCGCTCGTAAGGTTGGCCGGGCGGCGGCGACGCCGCCCGGCATCTTTTTCTTGATCGCTGAATGTGAGCCGACGGGCCTTCAGCCATCGTTGGTTTCGGTCGATGCTCCGCACCGCGAGAGCGTTCTGTCCGAGTCCTCCAACGTTTAGCACGCAATGATTTCCACTGCGACACTTCCGCTCCCTGATCCGGCGGTTCTTTTTCGCCCGGTGACCGACGGAGCGGTACTCCTCCACGTCGAGGACGAAGTCTACTTCGGATTGAACGAGGTGGGCTGTAGGATCTGGGAGTTGCTCCCGCCGAAATCGTCTGATTTGTCGGAACTCGTGGACGCCCTCTCGGCGCTCTACCCGGAGGTCAGCGAGACGGTTCTTCGAGACGACGTTTCCGAGTTGCTCCTTCAACTTCAGGATGCGGGCCTGGTTCGGACGGGCTGATCCGGTGTACCGTCTCTCTCCGGTCCGGCTTGCCCAGAAGGTACGCCGACTGGGAGTCCGAGGGGCCTATGACCTGTGGTGCGCGCAATGGGCGCTTCTCCGGGCGCGGAGAGCGCTGAGGCGTCGTCCTGCCGGACAGCTTCTCCGCCCTGCGGTCGGTGCGCCCCCGTCGTCTGCCTCCACCGCCCCCGATACCATCCGCACGCTCGAACGCATGGCGATCGCGGTCCGTCGGGCCTCCGACTACGGCGTATTCGTGCCGACATGCCTCGTGCGTGCGCTCGCCCTGGAAGATCTTGCTCGGCGAGAAGGAGCTGTGGCCGCACTCGTCCGAGTGGGGGTGCGACGAGACCAGAACGGCTTCGAGGCCCACGCCTGGCTCGAGATCGATGGGCGTATCGTGGGAGACACGCTCGAGAACGTGCAGTCGTTTACGGTTCTGGAGGACTTCTCCGGCCTTCCTGGTTGAGGTGGCGTGAGCGGAATCCTGGCGGTCCTGGGCTCGAATCGTGAACCAAGTCGTGTCGACGCGGCCTGGGATCGAGTGCAGCACTTCGGAGGCTCCGAAGCCCAACGACTCGACGTTCAGGAGGCCGTCTTCGGCGTTGCCCGACGGGAATGGCAGCGTACCGACGACCTCGCGGGTCGGTCTCTGATCGTTCAAGAGGGCGGCCTCGTCGTTCTCTCCGACGCGACCCTCTACGATCGGGACGGGCTGGCCAGGGCGCTACGGCTCAAGGGCGAACCACCGAGAGGGTCCGATCCGGCTCACGTGCTCGCTGCGGCCTGGCGAGCGTGGGGCCCCACGATGGTGGAATACCTCATCGGGGACTACGCCTTCGTCATCTACGACGCCGAGCGGAGAGTGTCGTTCGCGGCGCGTGATCCGATGGGGTCGAGGCCGCTTTACTACGCAACTCGGCCGCAGTCCGTGGCCGTCGCCTCGTCGTCGAGGGCCGTCGCTTCATGGAAGGGAAGCATTGGGGATTTGAACCTCAGCTGTCTCGGGGCGCAGGTGGCGGGGACGGTCCTCTCGATGGGCACCGACTCCGTCTATTCGGGCGTCGAAGTTCTCCGGCCGGGGTACTCGTTGACCTTCGAAGACGGGGGCACCCACACTCGTCGATTCTGGTATCCGCCCTCGCGTCCCGACACGGCCCCGACGACGGTGGCCGAGGCGGCGCCCGCCTTCCGAGACCTCCTCATGAGGGTGGTCTCGGATCGGTTGGGGGCGGGAACCAGCACCGTATGGATGAGCGGGGGTTGGGATTCGACAGCGGTGTTCGGGGCGGGCCGCGCCGCGCTGTCCGCGCAGGGCGAGCAGGGACAATCGCTGCTGCCGGTGTCGATCCGATACCCGAGCGGGGACCCGGGCTACGAAGACCCCTGGGTCGAGGCGACGGCGACACGATGGGGCGCCCCGATCGAGTGGATCGAGAGTGAAGACGTGCCTCTCCTTCAGGGATTCGAGCAGCGCGCAGCCGAGTCCGACGAACCACCGGCTCACCTGTATGAGCGCTGGAACGTCGCCCTGGCCCGCGGCACCCGACGCCTCGGGGCTCGCATCGCCCTGGATGGGTGCGGTGGCGACAACCTGTTTCAGGTATCCGACGTCGTCATGGCCGACGCCTTGCGGCGTGGCCGTGTTTCATCGGCGGTCCGGATGGCCCGTGCGAGGCGCCCGCTGGGATGGCGATACCTCGTGCGTCATGCGCTGATCCCATTGGCGCCCGCAGGCATGCTCCGCGCACTCTCCCGCGCCGTTCGGCGAAACGTTCCGTTGCACTACATGGAGATGGATCGAGCCCACTGGGTGCCGGACCAATTTGTTCGAACGCATGGCCTCAGGGAGCGCGACCTGGCGGTCCTCGACGAACTCGAGGGGAACACCCACGCCCAGTCCGAAAACATGGCCTACGTCACCCTTCCCGCGCTTGCCTGGGGTGGGGCCTACATGAGGGGTGTGCTGCTCAGGGAAGGGGTCGAGGCGCGGTCCCCGCTGCTCGACCCGCGCGTCATCGACTTCGCCTTGCGGCGTCCTGTCTCGGACCGTGTTTCCGAGGTGGAGACGAAGATGCTCCTTCGGACCGCCGTGAAGGGTTGGGTGCCGGACGAGGTTCTCGCTTCCCGACGCTTCAGAACCGGGGTAACGTCCGGATACTCCAGGAGGAGAATGGCGGAGTCGTATCCCGGACTGCTCGACCGACTATTCTCTCAACCCCTTCGTGTCGCCGATCTCGGTGTCGTAGACCCGACGGCTCTTCGGCACGCTGCCGACGAGTGGCGCGCCGGTCGGGGAGATCATTTTCGCACGGAGCTCTTCAATACGATGCGAGTGGAATTCTGGCTTCGAGGACAGGATCGTGACTGACGACGTCTACCGGTATTCCGTCTTCGGCGGCTCTCTCGCATCGACGCTCGAGTTCCCTGAGCTCCCGCCCCAGGTGTCGAACGGGCCAGCGGACTACGAACTCGTCGAGGTCGACACTCTTCCCGCGGCCGAAGGCTGGCGCCAATGTGGCTCGTCGCCCGTCGAGCAGGGAGTCGAGTGCCGCCTGTATCAGTCCCCGGACGCCTCGACCTTCCGACTCGTCTTCGACGACACGGGCGCCTTCGAGGTCGATCGCGACGGGCGACGGTTGCGGTGGTGTGGGCCGGATGACGTAGACCGAGTGCGAGCTCGCAAGGACGTCCTGGGTCGTGTCTTCGCCGTGCTGTTCCACCGCCGGGGAATCCCCACCCTTCACGGAAGCGCCGTGGAGTTCGACCGATCCGGGCTGTGCTTCCTCGCTCCGAAATTTCATGGCAAGTCGACGACGGCCGCCGCCCTCGTCGACGCGGGGGGCACGCTGCTCGCCGATGATCTGGTGGTTCTGGAGCCGCGCGCCGACGGGTCATCGGTTCTTCGACCGACCCTGCCGACCCTGCACCTCTGGCCCGATTCCGCGGGACGTGTGGGTCGCGATGCCACCCTGGCGCCCGGGCAGGACGATCAGGTCAAAGTGCAGATTCGGTGGGAGCCTGGCGCGGGACTCCAGGCAGACCCCGTGCCTCTCAAGGGCATCTACCTTCTCGCGCCGGTCGAGGGCGACCACGCGACCGTGCGGAGGTTTCCGCTGGCACCGGGCACGGCGGCTCTCGCGCTGCTCGGCCAGATGAAGATCGCCGACCTTCTGGGGGCCGCGGGGGTGTTCGAACTTCTGCCCATCGCCTCGCGGCTCGTCGACGATGTCGGGGTGCACCGGCTCGAGGTGCCTCGCGATCTGAGTCGGCTTTCGGAGCTGGTCGAGGCCCTCTCGCGATGGCACGCCCACGAGGGCGCCCCATGATCGAGTCTGCCCCGGCGGTACGACTGCGGGGATTGGTGAAACGTTTTCCAACCCGGCGTTCGGTGGGTGAGATCGTCCGGGCGCCCTTCGCTCGTCCCCGCCAGGATGTGCTTCGGGGTGTGTCGCTCGACGTCGGCCGCGGTGAGTTCTTCGGCCTGCTCGGACCCAACGGCGCGGGAAAGACCACGCTCTTCAAGATTCTCGCGACCCTTGTTCTCGCCGACGAGGGAGAAGTGTCGGTCGAAGGCATCGATCCGGGCCGCGAGCCCGATCGGGTCAAGGCGCTCCTCACTCCCGTCATCGCCGACGAGCGGAGCCTCTACTGGCGGCTGTCCGGTCGGGAGAATCTACGGCTCTACGCGGCCCTCTACGAACTTCGTGTCGGTGAGCGTGAGGCCGCGGCCGATCGTCTCCTCGACGCGGTCGGTCTGACCGAAGCTGCGTCGCGCATGGTAGGGACGTATTCGTCGGGAATGAAGCAGAGGCTCCTCATTGCGCGCGCACTTCTCTCCCGTCCTCGCGTGCTGCTGCTCGATGAGCCGACGCGCAGCCTGGATCCCGTCGGCGCCCGGGAGTTCCGGCGTTTCCTGAGGGCCGAGCTCGTGGAGAATCAGGGGTGTACAGTGCTCCTCGCGACCCACGATGCAGACGAGGCGTTCGAGTTGTGCGATCGCCTGGCCGTTCTCGACCGGGGTCGAGTGGTCGCTGCCGGCACCGCTCGCGACCTCTCTCAACGGGTCGAAGAGGCGCGTTTCCGGATCGTGGTTCCCGAGGGCGAAGTCGACCGGGTCTGCACGGCTCTCTCGGAGAAGGGACTGAAGCACTCGATCGAAGACATCTCGCCGGAGCGAGGGTGGCGGTCGGTGCGTACTTCCCTGCAGGGCGGTGCGGCATCGAGCGCCGGCCTCCTGGTAGACCTCGTGGCCCGGGGCATCACGGTCAGCGAACTCGCCCCGATCCCGGTGCCCCTGGCCGATATCATCGAGACCCTCGTCGGGACGTCGGGCGATGGGTGAGATCCTCGCCCTGACCTGGGCCCAATGGCGCACGAATCTCTCGTACCGGGTGCGAATGGCCTATACGCTCGTCGGCGTGGTCGTCTCGGTGGTGCCGCTCTTCTTCGTCGCCGGTGCCGTTCAACCCGTCATGGCCGATGCGATCGCCGCCGAGGGCGGGCAGGCGTTTGGATTCCTCCTCGTGGGCCTGGCCGGCGTCGGCATGCTGTCCGTCGCCATTCTTGCGCTCCCGAGGGCCATCAGTGGCGGAGTGGGGAGCGGAACGCTGGAGGCATTGATGGCCACGCCGGCGACCCTGCCGCGCCTCCTCATCGGCATGAGCGCCTATGAGCTCGCGTTTGCGCTCGCCCGCACGCTTCTTACGCTCGGCGTGGGGTGGGCGCTCGGTGCCAATCTTCAGCCGGGAGGGCTGGTCGCCGGAGTCGCGATCCTCGTGCTGATCGCGATCGCGCACTACCCGATCGCCTTGATCGGTTCCGCTCTTGTGCTGGCCTATCGCACCTCTGGGCCGCTCCCCCAGGGAGTGATGCTGGTGTCGACCCTGTTGGGAGGGGCCTACTACCCCACGCATGTGATCCCGTCATGGCTCGAATCCGTCTCGGCGGTGGTGCCACTGGCCTACGGACTCCGGGCGATGCGTGGGGTGCTCCTCGAGGGCGACCCGATCGTCGCCGTGCTGCCCGACCTCGCGGCTCTGGTCGGATTCGGAGCGGTGCTCATGGGCGTGGGGGTGGTGGCGATGCGTTGGGCGTTGAGGTACGCTCGTCGCAACGGCACTCTCTCCCAGTACTGATGTGACCATCAACGATCTTCCGAGCGGGGCCCAGCTCGTTTTGGCCGCCACGAGGGAACCTCCCCTTGAGGCGGCGGAGTTGGCGCGTTACGGAGGGCCGGACACCGACTGGTCGATGGTACGCGTGCTGGCGAGCCAGGAGCGCCTGATGACGGTCTTCTGGCCCCGACTGGAGCGATCGGGGCTGGAGGTCCCCCCCGAGCACCTGGGTGCGCTCCGCATGCAGGCGATGGTAGGCGAGTTTCAACTGGGGACTGCGGAGAGGGTGCTTCGGGAGGTCGTCGACGTATGTAGCCGACTGAACATCGATCTGATGCTGCTGAAGGGCGCATCACTGGCTTTGACGGTCTACTCGGGATTCCACGAGCGGCCGATGGGCGACCTCGATGTTGTGGCTCGGGGGGCCGACGCGGAGAGATTGTGGACCGCCCTTCGGGAGGCGGGCTGGGCCTTGGAGTATGAAGGCGGTGCCGAATTCTACGACGATCATCAGCACCTGCCTCCCCTCATCTGGAGCGGGGGCCTGGGGGTCGTCCTGGAGATCCATCGCTCGTTGTTGGCCGTGCGCAGTCCGTTTCCCATCGAAGAAGCGGAGTGGTGGAACCATGCCCACCGCGTGGACTTCGACGGGCACGCCGTGCGGGTGCTCGAGCCCGAGGATCAGCTGCTCTATCTCGCGATCCATTTCGCATGGTCTCACGCGCTCGCGCGTGGACTCGGGCGCACCGTGCGCGACGTCTCGGCCGTGATCGCGGCGACCCCGCCCGACTGGAACGTGGTCGTGCGCCGCGCAGAGGCGGGACGGGCGGCATCGACCGTGTATTGGACGCTGCGGCTGGCTCGTTCACTGGGAGGCGCTGCCGTGCCCGCCGAGGTGCTCGCCCAATTGCGCCCGGCCCGACCGTCGTGGCTACTGGACCGACTGGAGCGATCCTTCGTCGAGGCGGCACTTTTCCGCTCGTGCCCCTATCCGCGAATTCTGGAGGCGTTCTGGAATCTGGCCATCGACCCGAGGGGGTCGGGTCACGGGAGTCACCGGCCGTGGGGGGTCGACGAGCAGTTCCGGGCCGCAGTCGAGGGCTCGGCCGACGCCGAAGAGGTGGGCTTCACGGATCGGCTGGGACGAATACCAGCCGGTCTCGGATACTTGAAGAGGGTCGTGTCGGGGACCCTGGGCCGGGGGCGGTTCCACTCGGACCTGTAAGCCCCCCGGGGGGCCGACCCGAAGATCGACCCCCACGGAGCTCTGCGGTGCCGCCTACTTGCGGGCGGTTTTTTTCGCCGGGGCCTTCTTGGCAGCGGCCTTCTTCGCTGGAGCCTTCTTGGCGGCGGCCTTCTTCGCCGGAGCCTTCTTCTTGGCGGCGGCCTTCTTCGCCGGAGCCTTCTTCTTGGCGGCGGCCTTCTTC